>CACPFY010000004.1 GCA_902633335.1 uncultured Pelagibacteraceae bacterium
CTTGACTTCCTCCTAATACTAAAATGTTTAAATAATTACTTGTTTCAAGATCATATGATTTTGAAAAATTAAGTATATTTTCTCTTATAATATTTCCTACTACTATAGTTCTATTTTTATATTTAGCATTTATTCCTTGAATATCTTTGTATGTAACAAAAATTCTTTTAGAAAAAGGAGCTAAAAATCTATTTGCCTTACCAATCAACAAGTTATTTTCATATATAATAATTGGTATTCTTAAAAGTAATCCAGCCAAACATATAGGAAAAGATGCATAGCCTCCCATCCCAAAAATAAATTTTGGTTTATTTTTGAGCAGAATAATTAAAGATTTAAAAATAGAACGCAATATCTTTAAAATAGAAATAATTTTTTTCCCGCTATTTAATGGAGAGCTATCGATTAAAATTGTTTTTTGCATGTTTTTTTTATCGATAAATTTTAATCCTCTTAAATCAGTTGTTAAAATTGACACAAACCCAATTTTATTGAGATACTCCATTAAACTAATAGCAGGAAAAATATGTCCACCAGTACCTCCCGCTGCAATAATAATATGTTTATTATCTTTATTCATTATCAAATCTATTCTTTGTTAAATTTAAAATCACACCAGCTAAAATTGAGCTTCCAATTAATGATGATCCACCATAACTTAAAAAAGGTAAAGTCATTCCTGTGGTTGGTAACAAACTAGTATTAACTCCTACATGTATGAAAGTTTGAAAAATAAATAAAGAGGATAAACCACATAATGCAATTTTAGAATTTTCGTCAGAAGTTTTAATACAATTCTTTATAATTTTATATGAAATATATAAAAAAATAGTAATAACTAAAATTGAAATTATTGAGCCAAATTCCTCTGTAATTACTGCTATTATATAATCAGTATGAGCTTCCGGTACACTCTCTTTTAAAATTCCCTCGCCCATTCCTTGACCCTTAAGCCCTCCTTGTTTAATTGCAGCTAGAGCTTTATCAGTTTGGAAATTATCTCCTTTAGTGGGATCCAAAAAGGTGGTTAATCTTTGAGCTATGTAACCAAATTTTTCAGGAAATATTATTAAAAGAGTAATTGAAAAAATCAACATTAAACAAAATAAAATTAAAATATAACTCATCTTAATACCTGAGATAAACACTATAGACACCCAAGTTGTAATTAACAAAATTGATTGACCAATGTCCGGTTGATTTAAAAGTAAAATGACTATTAATAACAAAATAGTTAAACTCAAAAAATAAGAATAATTTGAATTTTTTTCTTTACCTCTAGTTATTAAATTAGCAGTGATTAATACGAAGAAAGGTTTAATTAATTCAATTGGTTGTAATCGAAAAATTATCAAATCTAGCCATCTTTTTGCTCCTTTAATTTCAACCCCAACAAAAGGGACTAAAATTAATAATATTAATGAAATAATAAAAATAGGTAAAATTGTTTTTTTTAAAAATGATATTTTTACATATGAAATAGAGAACATTACAACAATAGCTAATATGGAAAATGTTAGGTGCTTAGAAAAATAATGATAAAAATCTTTATTTAGTCTCTCACCGGCCAATGATGAGGTAGAAGAAAATGAAAAAAAAATTCCAAGAAAAAACAAAGTCAAAAAGCTGAATAAGATATTTTTATCGATATTTCTCCAATAATCACTTGCTCTTTGAGAACTAATTAAATTTTTTAGCATTATATTTTACCAAACTTTTAAATTTTTCTCCTCTTTCAACAAAATTTTTAAATTGATCATAGGAAGCACTTGCAGGACTAAATAAAATAGTTAATTTTCGTTTTTTGTCAAAAGTCCTAAATAATCGATAAATTGCTGTATTTAAATTATTGAAAGTTTCAAATTTAATTTTTTTATCAATTTGTTTAATAAAAAAATTTTTGTGATTACCTATAATATAGGCTTTTATTATTTTCTCTTTAAATTGATCAATATCAAATTTATCATTTTTTTTTGGTTGGCCTCCAGTTATCCAAATAATATTATTATTGGATTTTAAAGCAAATTTTGTAGACTCAAAAGATGTCGCTTTAGAATCATTGATAAAAGTATGATTTCCAATTTTTAAGAAAAATTCATGTCGATGGGGTAAACCTTTAAAAGATTTTAAAGATGAAAGAAAGAATTTTTTTTTAATATTAAACAATTTTGATATAAAATAAGCGAATTTAATATTATTTGAATTTGTTTCAAGTTGAAGGTATCTGTTTTGAATATTTTTAATTTTTATTGGATTATTACTTATTAACTTTAATTTACCAAAAAAACTTTTTTTTTTCGTATATTTTTTTCAATCTTTTATCACTTAAAAAAGCGATGTCTTTTTTAGTTTGATTGTTAAAAATTTTTATTTTTGACATTATATATTTTCTTTTTGATCCATGCCAGTCCAAATGATCTTTAGAGATATTCAAAATTGCGGCGCAATATGGTTTCAAAAATTTGGAGTATTCAAGTTGAAAGGAAGAGGCTTCAATAACATAAATTTCATTTTTAAGAAATTTTAAATTTAAAATTGGTTTGCCTATGTTACCTGCCAATTTAGTTTTAATTTTATTCTTTTTAAAAATATGATAAATTAATGAACATGTTGTTGATTTGCCATTTGTTCCAGTAATTATGATAGATTTTTTTACATCATTTTTTAAAAAAAATAGATCGAGATCTGTTATAATCTTTTTCTTATTTTTAAATAATAATTTTTTAAATCTTGATTTTTTAATATTTATTCCTGGGCTGACTATTATATAATCTACAATATTTAAATTTACCTTAAATCTTTTTAATTTTTTATTGTTTTTAGTAAGGCGGTCATCCCAAGCTAAAATTTCATTCGCCTTATTTTTTTTTAGAAATTTTAATACTGATTTTCCTGTTATCCCTAAGCCATAAACAGCAAAGCTTTTATCTTTAAAGTTAAATGTTCTTCGCATTATCTTAATTTAAGTGTTGCTAGACCAACTAAAGCAAGAATAATAGCGATAATCCAAAATCTTATTACAATCGTCGACTCGGGCCACCCTTTTTTTTCAAAATGATGGTGGATAGGAGCCATCATAAAGACTCTTTTCCCTGTTAACTTAAAGGATATTACTTGAATAATTACTGAAACAGTTTCTAAAACAAATAATCCTCCAATTATAGCGAGAACAATTTCATGTTTAACAATAATTGCTACTGCCGCTAAAGAACCCCCTAAAGACAAGGATCCTGTATCTCCCATGAAAATTTTTGCAGGAGGTGCGTTGTACCAAAGAAAACCAAGACATGATCCTACAATCGCTCCACAAAAAATTGCGGTTTCACCTACCCCTTGAATATATTGAATTTGTAAATATTCAGAAAAAATTATATTTCCAACTACATAACCTATGAAAGTAAAAGATAAAGCTACCAACATTATTGGCACAGTGGCTAAACCATCTAATCCATCGGTTAAATTAACTGCATTAGAGGATCCAATTATTACAAATAGGCCAAAGGGTATAAAAAATATTCCAAGATCTAAAATTAAATTCTTAAAAAAAGGAAAATAAATATTATTTATATATTCATGATTTGAAAAATTTATTATAATTAAAAGTGTTATCAATCCTATAACAAATTGACCAAAAAACTTTATTTTTGAATTTAATCCGATAGAATTTCGATACTTGATTTTTAATAAATCGTCTGCAAATCCTAAAGCTCCTAAGCTTAAAGAAATGAAGATTAATGACCAGATATAAATATTTTTAAGATCTGCCCACATAAGTGTGCTTGTTAAGATACCTATAATGATAATAATTCCGCCCATAGTTGGTGTACCAGTTTTTTTTACTATGTGATCAATTGGTCCATCCTGTCTTATTGGTCCCGTAATATCCATTTTAGAGAAAAATTTTATTAGAGGGCCGCCTATTAGAAAAACAATAATAAGTGAAGTCATTAAGGATAAACCAGTTCTAAAGGTAAGATATTTAAATACATTTAAAAAAGAATATTGATCAATCAATGAAGTTAAAAATTCAAATAGCATTTATTCTCCCTTTAGTTAAATTTTTGGAAATTTGTTTTAAACCTGTGGCATTAGAACCTTTAATCATGAGATAATCATTATTTTGTAAAATTGGAAGTATTGTTTCTTTAAAATCTGATTTGTTTTGAAGAATGTTACCACGCTTTTTTTTTATTAACATTTTTATATGTATTCATTATATGTTCCCCATGTATAAACATCTTATTTATATTTGATTGATTAATAATTGGAGATAATTTTTTGTGTAAAATTTGAGTTTTTTTTCCTAATTCCAGCATATCTCCTAACAAAATATACTTAAAATTATTATTGTTTATTTTAGATAAATTTAATATTGATTGTTTCATTGATAAAGGGTTGGCATTGTAGCTTTCATCTACTAAATTAAAATTTAAGTTTTTATATTTAATTTTATATATCTTGCCTCTTCCCTCAGGAATTCCAATTTTTTTGATTTTATTTTTAATCTTATTAATATCTAAATTTAAAATTTCTAAAACTGCTACTGCAAACAATATATTTTTAATTAATTGCCCTTTAATTTTAAATTCATATTTTTTATTAAAAGATTTTACAGTTAGTAATTTATAATGAAGATAGTTTTTTATCTTTTCTATTTTGATATTTGAATTATTATTATAACCCACAGAAATTACTTTTATTTTTCTTTTTTCGGCCTTTGATTTAAAATAGTTAAAAAATTTGCTATCTCTATCAATTATAAGACTGCCTTGAGACGAAATATTGTTAATTATTTCTCCTTTAGCTTTTGCTATATGATTTAAATTTTTAAAATTTTCTATATGCGCCTCTGCTATATTTGTAATTATTGCGATATTGGGTTTGACAACTTTAGAAAGGTTATTAATCTCTCCCTTTTTACTCATACCAATTTCAAAAACTCCATATTTATGTTCTTGCTCAAGATTACAAAGACTGAGTGGAACCCCATAATAATTATTAAATGATCTAGGAGAAAAGTAAGTTTCGCCAAAATTTTTAAGTAAATTTCCTATCATTTCTTTTACGGTTGTTTTGCCTGAGCTGCCTGTAACAGCAATAATCTTTCCATTTGTATAATTTCTTTTTAAAATAGCTAATTTATTAAGAAATTTGAAAGTGTTAGAAACTTTTATAATTTTATTTTTTGGAATTTTATCAAATTTTTTCGATGCTACACAATAAGAAGCTCCTTTTAAAAAAGATTCTCTCAAATAATTATGCCCATCGTTATTTTTTCCTTTAATTGCTACAAATAAATTTCCTCTTTTAACTGATTTGGAGTCTATAGATACTCCAAGAAAACTTTTATTTAACTTTGACTTTATTACTTTATTTATTAAAAAATTATTTTGTTGTCTGTTAATCTTTTTTTTTGAATTGTTTTTTTTAATCTTTATATTTTTTACTATTCCAAAATCTGATATTTTAATTTTCTTTTTTCCATAATCTTGAAATTCTTCATGTCCCTTACCAGCAATTAAAATTATTTCATTTGATCTAGATTGTTTTATAGCTGATCGTATTGCAAAAGTTCTATTAGGTATTTCAAAAACCTTTTTCTTTTTAATATTTTTAATAATTGCTTTTCTTATATTTTTTGGATTTTCTTCTCTCGGATTATCATCAGTAACAAATATTTTATGACACAATTTATCTACAATCTTTCCCATCTTTGCTCTTTTTCCTTTGTCTCTCTCTCCGCCACAACCAAAAACAATTGTTATATCTTTTTCATATTGCTCTCTTAAAGAAGTTATTGCAGTTTTAATCGCATCAGGAGTATGTGCAAAATCTATAAAAACTTTTGTTTGATCTGGAAATTCTCTTGCTAACTCTAATCTTCCTTTAACGCTTTTTAATTTATTTATACATCTAGAAATATTTTTTTTGCTTAACCCTAGAATTTCACATGCTTTAATAGCCATCATTAAATTTTTCTTTTGAAAACTTCCAATAGGTGTGAAACTTTCAACATTATAATCCTTTTCTAAAAAGTTTATTAATTTCTTTTTTAATCCTTTTTTTTCTGCAATATTTTTTATCTTTTTATATTGTGGAATAGATTTATCTGTAATTATAAAACTATTTTTTTTTAATAATTTTCTAAATAGAATTAACTTAGCATTTAAGTACTTTCTCATTGATTTATGATAATCTATATGATCTTGACTTAAATTTGTAAAAATTCCTGCCTTAAGTTTTATCCCTTCCAACCTGCCTTGAATTAGACCATGACTAGATGCCTCTAATAATACATTGTCAATTTTTTTTTCTTTAAGTTCGTGAAGTTCTTTATGTAAACTTATTGAGTCAGGACTAGTAAGATTTATTTTTTTTATTTTTTTTGTTTTTACCCCTAGAGTTCCTATTGTAGCTACTGACATACCATTTAAAGTTAATATTTGATGGAAAAAATCTGCTACAGAACTTTTTCCATTAGTTCCAGTAACTGCAATAATGTTTTTTGGTTTTTTAGCATAAAACTTGGAACAAATTTTTCCTAAATATTCTCTAACATTATTTACTTTGATAATTTTTGATTTTTCTTTAATTTCTTTTGAGGAAACAATCGCGCATGCTCCTTTTTTCAAAGCCTGTCTTATAAACTTTTCACCATTTGTTTTTGAACCCTTTAAAGCAAAAAATAGATCACCCTTTTTTATCTTTCTTGTGTCAGATGACAGTCCTTTTACATAAATATTAGATAATTTATACGGGCAATTTTTAATTAGTTTTTTTAACAACATGATGATTTAGAACTTCTTTATTATTTATGGCTAAAATAGGTCCAATTTTTTCTATAATTTTGCCTGACGAATAAACTGCGTTCCAACCCGCTTCGTTTCGTGTGCCTTTAATTTTAAGGCCTCTATAATTATAGATAAGATTTTTTGCTACCTTAGGATCATCTAACATTACTAAAAGAACATATTTTTTATCAGATACTGTAAAAAATGATATAAATGAGTTTATATTTTTATTTTTGTCATCATAATATTGAGATGTTCCGGTCTTTCCAGATACGTTATAACCGTAAATATCTGCCAAACTAGCTGTTCCCTTTTCATCTGTTACGACTTTTCTTAATATATTTTTTATCTTAAGACTTGTCTCTTCAGAAATAATTCTTTTAAGTCTCAAATTATTATTTTTATCTTTTTCTAAGGTTGGTGATATGAGTTTTCCCCCATTAATTAAAGTAGCATAAGCTGCAGTTGCCTGAAGAGGTGTCGTAGTAATACCATGGCCAAATGAAACTGTTTCGAGTTTACATTTATTCCAATTAAAAGGTATTGGGCTACCTATTTCATCTAATTCAAATTTTGGACTTTTAAACAGGTTCAATTGTTTTAGAAATTTTTTAAATTTTTCTTCCCCAATTCTTTTAGCTATTTTTACTGTGCCAATATTTGAGGATTGAATAAGTATATCTTCAACACTCATTGACTCAGGAAATTGTTTAATATCTGAAATTTTATGTATTGAACATTTCATATTCCTTGTAATATTCTCTATAATTGTTTCAGTATCCACTATTCCCTCTTCCAGAGCTAAAGCCACTGTAAAAGTTTTAAATATTGAACCCAACTCAAAAACACCTTTGGTAATTTTATTCATGAGTGCTTTATCGTTTAAATCTCTTCTTTTATTAATATTAAAATCAGGTAAAGAAACTAGTGATAAGACTTCACCATTGTTAGCATTCATTAGTAAAGAAGCTGCTCCTGCAGCCTCAAAGATTTTTAATGAGGCTTCAAGTTCACTTTTGATGAGATATTGAATATTAGTATCTAATGACAGCTGCAACGGTTTATTAAATTTATTTTTATCTCTCAGGAAATTGTCGTAATAATTTTCAACACCAGATATACCAAAATTATCGTAATCAGTTTGACCTATGATATGGCTATAAAGATTTGAATGAGGATATACTCTAGTTTGAAAAGGTTCAAATATGATACCTTTTTCTCCTAGTTTCCATAATTTTTCTTTTTCTGTTTCATTCAATCTTTTTTTTAAATAAAAGTATTTTTTCTGATTCAAATTTTTAATTAAGTTATCACTATCCGTTTCAGGTAAAGCTAGCTTGACTTTAACAAGAAACTTTTTTTTATCTTTTATAAAGCTTGGCTTTACCGCGGCGTGATAAGCAGTAATATTCCTTGATAATAAAACGCCATTTCTATCAACAATGTCATTTCTTATAGGATTAAAATTATACTTATAATTTTTACTTTCTTTCAAATTAAAATTTTGAAAAGAAATAAATACTATTTTTAAAGAAAAAATTAAGATTAATGAAAAAAATGAAAAAAAAAGAATATACACTCTATCTTCGTTGATTGTAGAATTTTTTTCTTTTTTAAATTTTTGGTTTGTACTTAAATAATCTTCAAAGAAAAAGCTACGTTGATTAGTATTGAAGTTATTTTTTATTTTTTTTCTCTTCATAAATTATTTTTTTTGAAATTTTTTTTTGACTTGAAATAAAGTCGTAATAGTCTAAATAAATTTTAGAAATTCCCATATGTTGGTATTTATCACTTGTTAAAAAAGATATTTTTTCTTGAAGTATTTTTGGTGATGTTAAATAATAAAAATCCAATTGGCTTTCATAAAGTTCTTTTTCTAGATTAAATACTTCCTTTTCGTATAAAGTTATATTTTTTTCGATAATTCTTGTTTTGTTTTTAATAATTGAAGTGCAAAATAATAAAAAAGAAAAAACTAATATTGATATTGTAAATTTTGTGTTAGGCAATTCGTTTCTCCAAATCAGTGAGATACTTAAATCTGTTTCTAAGTTTTATTGGATCCACAAACTCATCGGAACTTCTAATTGCAACTCGCAATTTTGCTGACCTTGATCGTGGGTTTATTTTTACTTCTCTTGATGTTGCTGTAATTATTTTATTTTTATAATTGTCAAACAAACATAAATTTTCATTATTCTCAGGCAAATATTTATTTGATCTTGAATGATTTTTTGAAAAATTTTTAAAATAAAACTTAACAATTTTATCTTCAATTGAATGAAAGGTTACTATAACAAGTTTACCTCCAGGTTTAAGAATTTTTGTTGCTTTAATTATTCCATCAATTAGTTCTGTGATTTCTTTATTCACAAACATTCGTATAGCTTGAAATGTTTTTGTACTTTCATCAATTTTATTTTTATAATTTTTTTTTTTGGAATTTTTAATAATCTTAACTAGTTCATCGGTAGTATTAATTGGTTTTTTAGATCTTTCCTTGACGATATTATTAGATATCTTTGAGGCTTCCTCTTCCTCCCCAAAGTTTTTAATTATATCTTTCAAATCTTTAGAGCTATAAGAATTTAATACTTTTTTTGCAGACAGATCTGTTTGTCCCATGGACATATCTAGCTCTTTTTTAGATTTAAAAGAAAACCCTCTAGATAAATCGTCTAATTGAATGGAAGATAAACCTAAATCAAAAATTACGGCATCAAATTTTATTTTTGTTACAAAGTCTAATTGACTAAATTTTTTATTATGGAATATAAATCTGGTCTTAAACTTGTCTTTTAATTTTTCAGCTAATTTAGTTACGTATGTATCTCTATCTAATGCTACAACTTTTGTTTCTTTGAATTTAAGTAATTCTCTTGAATAACCACCCCCTCCAAAAGTGCAATCCATAAAAATTTCACCTTTTTTGGGATTGCAAACTTTTAAAACCTCATCGATCATCACCGGAAGATGCTTGCCTTCCAGTGATGTGTGGGGTGATTTCATTATTATTAATCAAAATTTCCATTAAAATTTTTGTTTTCTTAAAAAAGCAGGTATCTCAAATTCTTCATCATCAGAATAGCTTTGATCAAATAATTTATTATTTTGAAGATCGTTTTCTTCAATCTTATGACTGTCCTCTTCAGAAAATAATTTAGGAGTGAATTCCTTTTCTGTTCCTAAATTATCAATCTTATTTTCAATCTCTAAATTATTTTCAATGTAAGAAGCATTTTCAATTGAAATACCATGAGATTCTGTATCCTGATAAGTTTTAACATTTTCGGCTGTTTCTCTAGCCATGGTTTCATTGCTTATGTTTGATGGGTTTGTATCAATCTCTAGCTGCTCATCAAGTTTCAAAGCTGTAGCCCCATGAATTGAATTAATAGTATTGTTGTCAATATTTGGGTTTTTGAAAAGATTATCAGAATATCCAGGATTTCTATTTTGAATTCTATTAACCATATTCAAAACAGTTTTTGACTCAGGTTTGTGTCCATCTAAAGACGTTGCAACGATAGATACTCTAATTTTTCCTTCCATGTTTTCATCCTTAATTGCGCCAAAAATTAATTCAGCCTCTGGATCAACTTCAGCTCTTATTTTATTTACAGATTGGTCTACTTCAAAAAGTGTAATATCCTTTCCACCAGTAATATTAACCAAAAGTCCCTTGGCACCTTTAAGGGAATACTCATCTATTAAAGGATTATTTAAAGCCATTTCGGTTGCAGCCATTGCTCTATTTTCACCTTCTGCTTCTCCCGTACCCATCATTGCTTTGCCCATAGCGCTCATGACAGTTTCAACATCTGCAAAATCAAGATTAATCATTCCTGGTCTTACCATTAAATCTGTTACGCTTTGCACTCCATGTTTTAAAACATCATTTGATAATGAAAAAGATTCTTCAAATGTAGTAGCTTCATTAGCGATTTTAAAAAGATTTTGATTTGGAACAACAATAACAGTATCTAAATGTTTTTTTAATTCCTCTAGTCCTTCAATCGCTCTTCTCATTCTTTTCGGTCCTTCATAAGCAAAGGGAAGAGTAGTTACTCCGACTGTAAGAATATTTAATTCCTTAGCTGCTCTCGCAATTACATGTGACGCACCTGTTCCTGTTCCACCACCCATACCAGCAGTAATAAAAATCATATTACTTCCTTGAATGTAGCTGACAATTTCATTGAGTGACTCATCTGCTGCAGCTTGACCAATATCATTTTTTGCACCAGCACCAAGTCCTTTGGTCAAATTCATTCCAATTTGTATTTTAGAGTCTGCTTTGTTTACTCTTAAATCTTGTGCATCAGTATTTACAGCAACGAATTCTACTCCTTGCATTCCAGACTCAATCATAGAATTTATTGCATTACCGCCTGCACCACCGATTCCCATTACCAAAATTCTTGGTTTTAATTCCTTTAATTCACCTCCTCCTATATTAATAGTCATATACCCCTCCTATATTTTTAATTATTGTTATTATTCCATTTAAGTGTTGATCTACTTTGTAAGGCTTTTTTCCTTGCAAAATTTTTAAATTTTTCAAAATTTTTAGGATTCCAAACTTGAAAAGTTTTGCCTAAGCCGACAAACAAAATATCGCTTTTAATTTTAGCAAAATTTAATAGTTTATTTGGAAATTGTACCCTGCCTTCAGTATCAAAAATTAGGTTAGAACTCTCTGATAAAACAGCGGTAGCAAAATAATCTCTTTTTTCTTCAAATGGATTTAATGTATCTATCGAGTTTGATAGTTTTTCAATTCTTTCTTGAGTGCAGCATTCTAATGCTGGATTACTAAAAGAGGGGTAAGATACGAAACCGTTATAACCTTGGGCTGTTAAAAAGGATCTAAATGATGCAGGCACTGACACCCTTCCTTTTTTGTCTATTTTGTTTTCGTAACTTGATAAAAACATATTTTTTAAATTTTCTCTCTGTTTTTTTAATAATCAATAAATCCTCCAATTTGGGATTATTTGGGATCATATGGGATTTAACGGGTTAGTCAATACAATAGTTTTAATGGAAAAAAGTACAAATAAAGAACATTTTGGTGAGGTTATTTTAGATTGCCAGATAATCTATAAGCCGGGTTCTGTCATTTAAGAAGTCATTTATCTAGGCATATTTTTGCAAACATGCTCAAGCAGCTAACCCGGATGACGAACTAAAGACTGTTTTTAGCGTTTAACGCAGTGTCATCCCTATTTAGCCTTGCTCCATCTGGGGTTTACCTAGCGATTTTTGTTACCAAAAACCCGGTGCGCTCTTACCACACCGTTTCACCCTTACCTTGATTAGGCGGTCTGTTTCTGTGGCACTAGCCCTGAGGTCGCCCTCGCCAGCCGTTAACTGGCAAATTGTCTTTACGGAGCCCGGACTTTCCTCTATCAGTTAGATAGCGACTGTCCAATTATCTGGCAATAATTAAATAGTATTTATGAAGTTAAAAATCAAGTAATATTCAAGTTTTAAGCCAATAATTGGCTAATTTTAAGGGTTTTATCAGTTATTTTGCCATTAACATCTTTTGGCAAAAACCTCCTTTGAAAAGCCATTATTATCTTGCGATCATTATAAGATTTTTTTGACAGGCTAAAATACCGGTAGCCAATTTTATATATGTTGCGGAAAAAAATTTCTCTCCTGGTTTTTAAATTAGTATCGTAGTTTTTAAGTTCAGTTTTAGGATACCAAACAGCAACACCTTTTTTGCTCAAAAAATTCCATGGAAATTTTTCTCCAGGATCTAACTTTCTTAGAGGAGCAATATCAGAGTGGCCTAAAATATTTCTTTTCGTTATTTTATATTTTCTCATAAGTATTTTAATCAATTTTATTAACGAGAAGATTTGTTTTTTTGAATATTTCTGGTAGCTGATAAAGTGACCTTTGTTTTGAATCTCTATTCCGATAGAGTGTTTGTTTAAATTGTTCAAGTTTCTCCATTTAGATTTTCCAGCATGCCAAGCTATTTTATTATCTTCCACCATACTGTAAATATTGCCATTCCTCTCTATAAAATAATGACAACTGACCTTTGACTTAAGGTTTTTAAGTCTATTCATAGATACACGTCCAGATTGCATTCCAGAGTAATGAATTATTACATAGCGAATAGCTTTGGAAGATCTTGATTTCTTTGAAAAATTGAATGATTTATTTACTTTTAGCATCATAAATTTGTCCTCTATTTTCTTAGAATAGACTAAATTTATATGTAAAATCTCATAAAATAAAGGCATGATTTATGTGCAAAATCTCTATAATTTATATATATAGCGAATATGGAATTTAAAAAAATACAAACGATTTTATACTCTGTTGTAATAAGTGCTCTTCTAATATTTAGTGCTAATGCTCAATCACAAAATGAATGCTTTGAAAAGGTAAGTAGAGGAGTTTTTAAATTTAATCAAGGTTTTGATAACTTAGTTTTAGAACCCGTTGCCAAGGTTTATAATAAACTTCCTGAACCAGTTAGAAACGGAACAGGAAATTTTACTTCGAATATAGCTACTTTGCTTTCTATACCAAATCATCTTTTACAAGGTGAATTACGCTTAGCTGGACACGCTACTGGAAGCTTTGTAATAAATACAACGATAGGAATTCTTGGATTTGGCAACCCCGCGGCAGCACTAGGGTTAGAAAATCAAAAAGAGGATTTAGGCCAAACTTTAGGTGCTTATGGAGTTGGTGGTGGATGTTATTTTGTTTTACCAATTTTAGGTCCAACTACAATTAGAGACTCTTTTGGAATGATTATAGATAATCAGTATTTAGATGCATTTGCCAGAGTGACTTGGCATGAAAAAGAAATTAAAAGCCTGTCTGGAAATAAACTAGATTATGTAGGCGTAAAAGCAGCAACAGCTGTCGATTTTAGAGGGGATAATATGATTAACTTTGAAAGCTTAGAGAAGAACTCTATAGATCTTTATGCGGCGACTAAAAGTTTATATCTTCAGGATAGATCCAAAAAAATAAAAAATAAGTCAAGTTCTGATGATGACTCCTGGGGTGAATTAGACAAATAAGCCCTTTCGATGAAAAAAAAATTATTTATTCTAGTATCATTTACTTTTTTATACTTTAATTTTCTAACGGCAGTAACTTATAATTCAGAACCAAAGATTTTTATTCAAGAACTTGTTGACGATGCAACTAAAACTTTAAGCGATAAATCTTTAACATTGGAAGAGAAAAATAGTTTTATAGAAAAAGTAGCGGTTGAAAACGTAGATATCAAAGCACTTGGACTATATACTTTAGGACAAATAAGAAAAGATCTTGATGAAACTACTCTCAACACTTACCAAAGTCTTTTTAAAAAGTACTTTTTAAAAAGTTTAACTTCGAGATTAAATGATTATTCATCTCAAAAATTTGAAGTTTTAGAAGCTGAGCAAAAAAATGCGAATTATACAATTGTTAAATCCAAAATAGCAGAAAGTGTAAAATCACCTGAGATAAAAATTGATTGGAGAATTTACACAAAAAACCCGCAAAAACCATTAATAAGAGATTTAATAGTTGAAGGATTAAGTTTAGCAAGAACTCAAAAAGAGGAATTCGCCTCAATTTTAAACTCGAATAGTAACGACATTAATGCTCTTTTAAAAAAGTTACAGGAATTTATATCGAATTAGTTTTGGTGGGCCCGCCAGGACTCGAACCTGGGACCAATACATTATGAGTGTACTGCTCTAACCAACTGAGCTACAGGCCCTAGCTAACTTTTACTACTATAAGAACTTTTATTCAACTTTAATTTATTTTCTTTATTACACACAATACATTTTTACCAAACTTGTAATTAGTTAAGTAATCTAAAAAAAGAGATATAGGAGTAAAAAATTTATCCCATACAAATATTTTAAATGCGCTTGGATATGACTCATTTTTAAAAAAAGTTTATTTAAGTAATAAAGAAAATACCCTGCTGAATCCAAATAATATAATTTTTCAATTTTAGCATCTTGCAAGCGTAAATTTTTAAAAAAGTCCAAGTCATATCTTCTAAAATGACCGATTTCTTTATCAAATTTAGAAAAAAGTTTTTGATGTGCGGGCACTAATATTATTAACATTCCATTTTTGTTAAGGATTTTTAAAGAGTTATTTATTTCTTCTTCGTCTTTCTCAATATGTTCTAAAACATTCATATACATTATAGAGTCAAAATTAACGTTTATTTCAGTAACATATTTATCAATTATTTTTATATTTGTTTTTGCAAACCTTTTTTTTAAAAATTCAAGGTTATGAGGGTCTAATTCAGAAACTGTTATTCTGCTGGCATTTTTAAAATATGTAGAAGTAAAACTTCCTAATCCAGCGCCAATTTCTAATATATCTCCTCTAATAAATTTATTTGTTTTAAAAAAAATATATTTACGCCAAAAATTTGCTTTGTCGAATAATTCCAATTCTTTCCCAGGATAATTCATAAATTATAAAAAAGTTTTGTAGAATATTATTCTTTATTTTTCTAAGAAGCTTTTAAGTTGTTTTGATCGACTAGGATGTTTTAATTTTCTTAGTGCTTTAGCTTCAATTTGTCTTATTCTCTCTCTTGTTACAGAAAACTGAAGTCCTACTTCTTCAAGAGTGTGATCTGTGTTCATACCAATACCAAAACGCATTCTAAGAACCCTTTCTTCTCTTGGTGTGAGCGAAGCTAAAATTTTTGTTGTCGACTCACTTAAATTAGATTGTATAGCTGTATCAAGAGGCTGTAGAGCATTTTTATCCTCTATGAAATCTCCAAGACTACTGTCCTCTTCATCGCCAACAGGTGTTTCAAGAGAAACTGGTTCTTTTGCAATTTTAAGTACTTTCCTAACTTTCTCTAAAGGCATGGCAAGCTTTTTTGCAAGTTCTTCAGGGGTTGGCTCTCTACCAAATTCACTCATTATTTGCCTTTGAGTTCTAACAATTTTGTTAATTGTTTCAATCATATGAACTGGAATACGAATTGTCCTAGCTTGGTCAGCAATTGATCTAGTAATTGCTTGTCTGATCCACCAAGTTGCATAAGTAGAAAACTTGTATCCTCTTCTATATTCAAATTTATCTACTGCTTTCATTAAACCAATATTTCCTTCCTGTATTAAATCTAAAAATTGTAAGCCTCTATTAGTATATTTTTTAGCAATAGATATTACCAATCTTAAATTTGCTTCAACCATTTCCTTTTTGGCAATTCTTGACTCTCTTTCTCCTTTTTGAATTCTACTAACAAGTCTTTTAAATTCCCCAACTGATAAGCCAATTTTTTTACTAAATTCTACCAATCTATCTCTGATTTCAGCAAAATCCTTCTTAAATTTTTTAAAAAAAGACTTCCAAAGTGGGTTTTGATTAAGGAAAGACTCAAATTTTGGATTTATTTCATTTCCAATATAATATTTTAAAAATTCTTCTCTAGAAATTTTATTATCTGTAGCGAGTCTGAGCAAAACACCTTCTAAAGAAACTATCTTTTTATTTTCTTTATAATGAGATTGTACTAATTCTTCAACAACATGAGGTGCTATTTGTAAATTTTTAAAGTTATCGACTAAAATAGATTGTATTTTTTTAAAATTTTTATTTTTAGAAACTGATAGCTCTTTGCCAGACAATATACACTCCAAATTTTCTTTTTGGTACTTTTGTAACTTCAAGTAATTTTTATTTAAAGAGTCTAACAATTTAAGTATCTTGGGCTTAATCTCTTCTTCCATTTTAGCAAGAGATAAATTAAATTCATCTTCTTCGGTAACTTCTCCTTTATCATCTTGATTTTTTTCAATGTCGTTCTTCTCATCTTTAGTCTTGATTTTCTTTTCTTTTTCTTTTTTAGTTTTAATCTCTTCGTCGTTCGATGCTTCAAAGTCTTCATATGTAGAGTCAATATCAATAATATCTCTCACCAACATTTCTTGATTTTCAATTCCGTCTTTCCATTCTGATATTTTTTTTCCAACTATTGGACTTTGAGTAAGAGCATTTATCATTACATCTTTCCCAGCTTCTATTCTCTTTGCAATAGCTATTTCACCTTCTCGAGATAATAGTTCTACTCCACCCATTTCTCGAAGATACATTCTTATCGGATCATCACTTTTGTCCGATGACTTTTCCTCTGTATTGCTTGAAGCCTCTTTTTTTTTGTGAGATTGATATTCTGATTTTTTTTCAACTAAAGTAATTTTATTATCTGCAATAATTAAAAAAGCTTTCTCGGTATTCTCAAAAGATCCTCCTCTTTTACCTAAAGATTTCCCAAGTTCCTCGTAAGTAATGAAACCTCTATTTTTTCCTTTTTCAAGAATCCGCTCAAACGATTTTGTAATTAATTTTTCACCCATAAGCTGAATTAAATAGTGAAATATATATAAACACTAAATATTAAAAATCTATCTAAAATTATTCCCTATTTATTTGACTTTTAAGCTTTATAAGTTCTGTAAAGGCCTTCTCTTCCATATTATTTATTAATTTCTTCTCTAAAGATTCTATCTTTTTTTTGCTCTGACTTTCAAGAAGGTCGCTAGTAAAATCTTCAAATATTTCTTTTATCTGATCATAGTTCTTGTTGTTGACTATCAACTTTAAATTAGAATTTTCAATAATATTTTTGACCAAATTTGAATTCACTTTGAGAGCTTCATTTTCTAATTCTTTCTCATTTTTATTTTTTATAATTAAATGAATCAAAATATTTTTCAATTTTTCATTTTCAGGATTTGAAAATATTATCGTAGATATACGATTAATATCATTTTTAACAGCCCCTCCATGAAATATCATTATATAGAGTATTGAAAATTCTATTAAATTTTCTCTTGTAAAGTCTTTTTTTTGTAAATGTATTTTTTTTGTTTCATTAAGCACCCTAAAATTTTTTCTTTTTGAAAAATTATAATCAACCTTGCTGTTTACATTTGGAGTAAGTTTATTAATCTTGCTTAAAAAATCTTCTAAAATATATTTTTTAAGAGTGTCGTCTTTAATAGAAGAACAAAACTTCCTCATTTGCTTTTCAAATTTAGTTACTTCGTAAGGATTATTTGTGTTGATCTTATTTACATAAGTTTCCCATATAAAAGATTGAATGATAATTTTATTTTCTAAAAATTTTAAAAAACCTTCTTTACCTAAATCTTTAACTATATCATCTGGGTCTTTTCCCTGATTAAGGATTGAAAAGTGAATTTTATTTTCTTCGTTTATTAAACAAAACAATCTTTCTGCTATTCTGAGTGCCGCTTGCTGACCACTTTTATCTCCATCTAAACAAATGATAGGGTTTGAAAAAAATTTCCAGATTAAATTAATCTGACTTTCTGTAATAGCTGTTCCACAGTTTGAAATAACGTTTTTAATTCCTCTTGAGTAAAGAGATATTACATCCATATACCCTTCAACTATAATCACCTCATTTGAGTTTGCTCGCTCGTCTTTAGCGAAATTTAAATTAAACAGTTGTCTACCTTTTTTAAAGAACTCAGTCTCGGGTGAATTTATGTACTTTGCTAAATTTGTATCATTTATAATCCTACCCCCAAACGCGATTGCATCACCTGATAAATTGAATATTGGAAAAATAATTCTATTTCTAAATCTATCTATAAATTTTTGGTTTTTTTCAACTAAATAGTATAGGCCTGTCAATTTTATATCTTCTATAGAATATTTTTTTGATAACTCTTCAAAAAAATTATTAGTTGGAATATAGCCTAATTGAAATTTTTTAATTGCTTCATCAGATAATTTTCTTTCTTTCAAGTAATTCAATGCGAAATAATTTTTTTTATCAAATAACTGGTTTTGAGAAAAATCTGAATATTCTTTTATTATTTTTTTATAATTGTTGTACTTTTCCTCTTTTTCTTTATCGTATTTTGTAAATTTATAAACTTGCATACCTGCTTCTGAAGCTAAAACTTTTACAGCCTCCCCAAATCCTAAAGATTTGGTCTTCATTAAAAAATCAAAAATATTCCCATGTTCACCAGTACTGAAACAATGATAAAATCCCTTTTCATCGTTAATAGTAAAGGAGGGTGTTTTTTCATTCTTGAACGGGGACAAACCAATAAATTCTTTACCTCTTTTTTTTAATTGAATATATTTTCCTACCACTTGGGATACTTTTAACCTGACTTTAATTTCATCTAAATATTCTTTTGGATACTTCATCTTCATTTTAAAAATTCTTTAATAAAATTACTAACTTTTGAAAAATCTAAGACATCCCCATATTCTTTTTTGAGCACTCCCATGACTTTTCCCATGTCCTTAATAGATTTTGCCTGATGATTTTCAATTACTTTTTTACAAATATTTTTAGTTTCTTCATCGCTCATTTGTTTAGGTAGAAAATTATTAATAATTGAAATTTCCTCTTGTTCTTTTTTGAGTAGATCTTCCCTGCCTGCTTTTTTGTAAGCTTCGCACGAATCATTTCTTTGTTTGTTCATTTTTTTTAATATTGAGATGATTTCTTGGTCTCTCAATGAACCTTCCTTAACTTTGGAAGCTATTTTAAAATCTTTAATAGCAGAAATTATTAGTCTTAAAGTTGGAAAGACTGTTTTATCTTTATTTTTGAGACTTTCGTTTAATTTTTCTTCTATTTTTTTTTCTAGAGACATTTTTTTTACTTAAGTTTAATCACAAATTATATTTAAAATAAAAAGATCTTTCTTGACGATTTTTAAAGTTTTTCATATGTTTCGCAAAATCATGTTTATAAGTTTTTTACTTTAACTCATGAGTTGTATTTGAAACAGATTGATCAAAATATATACTCAAAAAATAATCTTAAAAAGATCAATTGTACCGCTATTTTAGTTCTTGAAAATGGGAATGTATTTAAGGGTTTTGGTTTAGGATACGAGGGACATGCAACAGGAGAAGTTTGCTTCAACACTTCTTTAACTGGTTATCAAGAAATAATTTCAGATCCATCGTATGCTGAACAAATTATTAATTTTACTTTTCCTCATGTTGGAAACGTTGGAACAAATAAAGAAGATCATGAGTCTGATAAAATATGGACTAAGGGTGTAATATTTAATACCGAGATCACTGATCCAAGCAATTATCGTTCCTTAAAGCATTTAGATTTATGGTTAAAAAAAAATAGAATAGTTGGAATAACTGGTATTGATACAAGGAATTTAACTAATTTCATTAGGGATAAAGGTGCCCCTAAAGGTACGGTGGTTTTTTTAAAAAATGGTAAATTTAATTTAAAAAAAATTTTAAAGGCCACAAAGAAATGGAGTGGTTTAAAAAATTTAGATTTGGCAAAACAAGTTACGACCAAAAAAAGTTATGTTTGGAAAGATTTTAAAACTTGGAAAAAGGGATCAGGTTTTATAAAAAATAGGAAGAAAAATTTACATGTAATAGCAATAGACTATGGAATAAAAAAAAATATACTTAGATATTTTTCTGACTATAATTGCAAAGTAACAGTTGTTTCATGCAAAACAAGTGCGAGTGATATTTCAAAATTAAAACCCAATGGTATTTTTTTATCTAACGGACCTGGAGACCCGGCGGCTACAGGGAGATATGCTATTCCGATTATAAAAAAACTTATAAAGATGAATCTGCCTATATTTGGAATCTGTCTAGGTCATCAGTTATTAGGTTTAACTTTGGGAGCAAAAACAAAAAAAATGAATTTAGGACATAGAGGTGCTAATCACCCGGTAAAAAATTTAATAAAAGGAAATGTTGAGATCACAAGTCAAAATCACGGGTTTGAAATAGTAAGAAAAAATTTGCCAAGAAATATTCAAATTACTCACCAGTCTCTTTTCGATAATAGTATAGAGGGAATTAAACTCAAATCTAAACCGATTTTTTCAGTTCAATATCATCCTGAGTCAAATCCGGGACCACAAGATAGTGTTTATTTATTTGAAGAATTTATAAAAACCATGAAACAAAATGCCAAAAAGAAAAGATATTAAAAAAATTTTAGTTGTTGGCGCCGGTCCTATTATTATAGGGCAAGCTTGTGAGTTTGATTATTCTGGTACTCAAGCATGTAAAGCTTTGAAAGATGAAGGTTATAAAGTAATTTTAATTAATTCCAATCCAGCAACAATCATGACGGACCCAGATGTTGCAGACAAAACATATATTGAACCTATAACTTTAACCGTTTTAGAAAAAATTTTAGCCAAAGAAAAACCAGACGCAATTCTTCCAACCATGGGGGGTCAGACTGCATTAAATTTAGCTATGGAGGCAGAAAAAAAAGGAATTCTAAGAAAATATAAAATTGAACTTATCGGTGCTAATTCTAGAGCTATTTCAAACGCAGAAGATAGAAAAAAATTTAGAAAAAATATGCTCGATATTGGCTTAGATCTACCTAAGTCAAAAATTGTAAATAATTTTAGCCAAGCTTCAAATGCACTAAAACAAATTGGTCTTCCAGCAATTATAAGACCTGCTTTTACCTTAGGTGGACTTGGTGGAGGAATAGCAAACAGTAAAAAGGAATTTTTTAAAATATTAAAAAATGGATTACATGAGTCACCGGTTAACCAGGTCTTGGTGGAAGAATGTTTAGAGGGCTGGAAAGAGTTTGAAATGGAAGTAGTAAGAGATAAAAATGATAATTGTATAATAATATGTTCGATTGAAAATGTTGATCCTATGGGAATTCATACTGGAGACTCTGTAACTATAGCTCCAGCATTAACTCTTACAGATAAAGAGTACCAGGTAATGAGAAATGCATCGATAGCTTGTTTAAGAAAAATAGGAGTAGAAACTGGGGGTTCAAATGTTCAATTCGCAATAAATCCCAAAGATGGGAGAATGGTTATTATAGAGATGAATCCAAGAGTTTCTAGATCTTCTGCTTTAGCATCAAAAGCCACTGGATTTCCAATTGCTAAAGTGGCTGCAAAACTTGCTGTAGGTTATACTTTAGATGAATTAAAAAACGAGATTACTAAAGTTACTCCAGCTTCTTTTGAACCTACAATAGATTACGTTGTAACTAAAATTCCTAGATTTACCTTTGAAAAATTTTCAACCTCAAAAGCAGTTTTAGGCACATCTATGAAATCAGTTGGTGAAGCTATGGCTATAGGAAGAAACTTTAAGGAGTCCTTACAAAAAGCTTTGGTTTCTCTTGAAACTGGTTTTTCGGGTATAGACCAAATATTTAATTTAAAAGTCAAACAAATTGAAAAAAAACTTGCAGAAAATATACCTAATAAAATTTTGCTAATTGGTGAGGCTTTTAGAAAAAAAATCAAAATGAAAAAGATACAAAAACTTTCGAAAATAGATAATTGGTTTTTAAATCAAATAAAAGAAATAATAGATAAAGAAAATGAGATTAAAAAAAACGGATTACCAAAAACGTATAATGAATTTAATTATATAAAATCAATAGGTTTCTCGGATAAAAAACTTTCTGAATTAGCAAATACCTCAGAGGATAATGTGAGAAAAATAAGATCAAAATTAAAAATTTTTCCTGTTTATAAAAAAGTAGATACTTGTGCCTCAGAGTTTAAGTCATTTACTCCATATATGTATTCCACTTATCAAAGAAATTTTTCTGTTAATTCTGAGTGTGAGGCAGATCCATCTAGTAGAAAAAAAATTATTATTCTTGGTGGTGGGCCTAACAGAATAGGCCAAGGTATTGAATTCGATTACTGTTGTTGTCAAGCTAGTTTTGCTTTGAAAAAAGCTGGGTATGAAACAATAATGATTAATTGTAATCCTGAAACTGTCTCTACAGATTATGATACAAGCGATAGATTGTATTTTGAGCCGTTAATAGAAGAATTTGTTTTTAATATTATTAAAAGAGAAAAAGTTAAAGGAAGTTTGGTAGGTGTTATAACTCAATTTGGTGGACAGACACCTATTAAATTGGCTAAGTTTTTACATGAAAACAAACTTCCAATATTAGGAACTCAATATACTTCGATCGATTTAGCTGAAGATAGAGATAGATTTAGAAATCTTTTGAATAAATTAAAATTAAAACAAGCTAAAAGTGGAATAGCAAAAACATTTTCAGAGGCATTAAAAATAGCTGAAAAAATTGGATTACCCCTTATGGTAAGACCTTCCTATGTTTTAGGAGGAAGAGCAATGGAAATTGTATATGAAAAAAAGCAACTTAAGAATTTTGTACAGGAGGCATTTAAGGCAGCAGAAAAAAATCCAATTTTAATTGACAAATTTATCGATAATGCGATGGAAGTAGATGTTGATGCGCTATCAGATGGCAAACAAGTATTTGTTGCAGGGATCATGCAGCATATTGAAGAGGCAGGAATTCATTCCGGTGACTCGGCATGCAGTTTGCCTCCAGTTTCTATCAAACCTTTTTTGATTAAAGATATTGAAAGCCAAACTAAAAAGTTGGCTCTTGCACTTAAGGTAAAGGGTTTTATGAATGTTCAATTTGCAATTAAGAACGATGAAATTTTTGTTATAGAAGTCAACCCTAGGGCAAGCAGAACTGTACCATTTGTATCAAAAGCAAAAAACCTTCCATTAGCCAAAATTGCTTCTAGGATAATGGCAGGTGAAAAATTATCTAAATTTAATTTAAGAAGTAAAACAAGAAAAATGTTTGCGGTAAAAGAAGCGGTGTTCCCATTTAATAAATTTCCAAATAGTGATCTTATACTTGGCCCAGAGATGAAATCTACCGGAGAAGTAATGGGTTTCGATGAAAATTTTGGAATGGCTTTTGCCAAAAGTCAAATGGCAGCCTCTAACTCGCTTCCTACAAAAGGTCTAGCATTTATATCACTTAAAAATAGCCATAAAAATGAGGGAGTGGATTTGGCGAAACAGTTAAATAAGCTTAACTTCAAACTTTGCGGAACTGGAGGGACAGCTGAATATATTAATAAGCACGGAATAAAATGTAAAAAAATAAATAAAGTCAATCAAGGATCACCTCATATTGTCGATATCCTAAATGCAAAAAAAATTGCTCTAGTAATTAATACTGGTGGAGGTAATAGTGAAAAACAACTTAATGATGCTTTGGCATTAAGAAGAGCAACTTTAGCAAATAAGGTCCCTTACTGCACAAATATGTCGACAGCAAAAGTTTGTATTGAAGGTATTAAGTCTCTTAAAAATAAAGAAATAAAAGTTACTTCTCTGCAAGATATTTAAAATTTTATTTTACTTTCCAGTCAGTTTCGAAAGTAACGTAGTTAATTTGAATACATCTACGCTCCTTTTTAATCTCTTTTTTTTCCATACCATGCCAAGAGTTTGGTCCGCTAGTAAAGAAATATCCATAATTATGTTTATACGGAACTGTTTTTACTTTAGTTAATTTAGTATCGTAGAAATCTGTTCCTAAATTTTCAGATTCATTATGAAGGTTAATAAAAACTATTGAGGACATTAATTTTTCTTTAATATCACAATGAGGTTTAAGCCAAAAACCCTCTCTATCACAAATAACTTCTAGCCTGACAAAAGAATTGCTTAAATCTTTTTCTATCAAGCTACCTATTTTATTGTAAACTTTAGGGGATCTCAGCTCCTCAATAAAATTTTTAAGGTGTGGAAATTGATTTGCGTTTTCTTTGGTCACATAGCATCTTATTTTTTTTGCCTTTCCACCATCTTTTATACCTGAACGAAAAGCACCATCTCCACCATCAAGTGCTCTAGTGCCATCGTAGTTTAAGTTTTCTTTTTTAGGGTCGACAATATCTGCATTACTTATTTCCTTGATAGCTTCTTTGGTTAATGGTTGATTAATCTCAAAGTGTTTAAAAGGATCGTTGAACGATTTAGTTCTGTTCTCTAATGACTTAAATAATTCCATTTTTTTTAATCTTCTCGTTAATCAAAGGTGATATTCTGTTTACCTCGTCAAGTTTGCTATATGACCACAAATCAATTTTATCTGTCAAATCTTTTATAATATTTAATTGTTTAAATTGGGAGAAAAATTTTTGGAATCTCAAATTATTCTTACTTGAGTTCATTTGTGCCACATATATTGGTTTTCCAGTAATTGCAGCTTCAGAAATCATTGACGTGGAATCGCAAGTTACAACAATATAGTCTGAAATTGACAGTGCTGACAAATAAGCTTTTTTATCTACATTTTTTATAACCTTATGATCGTGACCAAAAGAATTAAAAGCTTTTTTAATAATATCCGATGGTGTCCTATAAGAAGGTATTACAACTAACTTATATTTATCTCTAGTGAAAATAGTTTTTATTTTGTTAAATAAAAAATCAATCTCTTTATCTGAATAAGTATAATATTTATTCGGCCCACCAATAATAAAGGCAATTATTTTTTTATTTTCTTTATCAATTGCTAGATAATTGTTTTCTCTTGAAATTTCTTTTTCAGAAAGATAATGAATTGCTCCAGTTGTTTTGATTACATTATTACCAATTAAATCATCATGTTCAGGACAAATGATTAAATCAAATTTGTCTATTGAAACTTTTGGATCTTGAATATGAATTGTAAAGATTTTTTCTTTATACTTTTTTTTTAAAGCTAAAGAAGGAATTACACTTTTTCTTCCACAAGAAATTACTACTTTCGAATCAAATATAAATTGACTTTCTAGAACACTCATAGATGTAGGTGTAAGAGATGGCGGTATAAAATTCCAAAACTTTTTAAGTTTAATTTCTTGATGTTTATAGTTTAAATTCAAAGCTTTTGCTAAGCCTTCGACCTGACTAACCATACCGTGCATACCTTGCGTTAAAAGGAGTGCTTTTAATTTTGACATTTGTTACTATATACCTTCATTAGAATGAATAATAAATCATCTAAACATACAAAAGTGTTGATTCTTGGATCAGGACCTGCGGGCTACACTGCAGCAATATATGCCGCTAGAGCCCTTCTTAAACCAATATTGGTTTTTGGGTCTGAGCCAGGTGGACAACTTACAACAACAACCGATGTTGAGAATTTTCCTGGTTTTGCAAAAGTAATTCAAGGACCATGGTTAATGGAAGAAATGAAAGGCCAAGCTCAAGCTGTAGGTACCGAGATGATTCAAGATCATATTAAAAAAGTTGATCTTTCAAAAAAACCTTTTTCGGCTTATGGCGATAGTGGTCAAGTTTATACTGCAGATAGTATTATTATTTCTACAGGCGCTCAAGCAAGATGGTTAAATTTAGAGTCTGAACAAAAATTTAGAGGATTTGGAGTATCTGCTTGTGCAACATGTGATGGTTTTTTCTTTAAGGAAAAAGAAGTTGCCGTCGTTGGGGGTGGAAACGCTGCAGTAGAAGAGGCAATGTTTTTAACTAAATTTGCTTCTAAAGTTCATTTAATACATAGAAGAAACGAGTTGAGGGCAGAAAAATTATTACAAGAAAAGCTTAAAGCTAACAAAAAAATTCAAATTATTTGGGATAGTGTTGTTGAAGAAGTAATTGGAACAAACGAACCCAAAGGAGTTAATGGAATTAAAATCAAAAACGTCAAAACAAATAAAACTTCTGATCTTAAAGTTGATGGTTTATTTATAGCAATAGGTCACGACCCAGCTACATCTTTATTTAAAGATCAATTAAAAATGGATAAAGAAGGTTATTTGATTACTAAACCAGACTCAACTATTACAAATATACCAGGGGTATTTGCTGCTGGAGACGTGAAAGATAAAGTTTTTAGGCAAGCAGTAACTGCTGCTGGAATGGGTTGTATGGCTGCACTAGAAGCTGAAAAGCATTTATCTAGTAAATAAAGTGAAAAATAATTTACATGTATTTTTAGGTTCTACTGTTGCTGATGCGGCTGCAAGACCTTTACATTGGGTATATAATCAAAAAAAATTACTGAATTATATTAGAGGAAAAAAAGATTTTACTTTTTTAAAAAAAAATAAAAGCCCTTTCTATAGCATTAAAACAGGTAAAGTTTCTGGTTACAATGATATTGGTCAAGTCATGTTCAAAACATTAATTGAGGGACATACAAATATTGAAAGTAGATTCAAAAAAAATATTATTAAAAATTTTGGTCCTGGAAGCATATATTGGAAAAATTATAGTTTAAGAGCAAAATATAGAAAAGTTAAGGACTGGCGTGGAATAATTAAAGGTCCTTGGATACATCAAAATATTATTGAAACAGTTCAAAATATTAAAAAAGGGAAAAAATTAACAGGAGGAAGAAAAGTAAATGAGTCGGATGGTTTCTGTGCAGCGCTACCCTACTTTTTATATGGTCATAGTTTTAAAAATCTTAAAAAAATTATTTCGTTAGTCACGGTTTCAAAAATTAGTATAAGGTATGCTTTGGCTAAATTTCATTTAATAGATTTGGCACTTAAAGGTTCAAAAAATCCTATAAAAGAATTTACCTTGAAATATAAAAATAATTCATATTTCAAAAACATCGTGATGAACATAAATAAAATAAAACGATTAAAAAAAACCCCCCATACGCAAATAGTAAAAAAACTTGGAATGGCTTGTAGTTATCCCGGGACTTTTGAGAGTTCTGTTCACTCTATTTTAACCTCTTCTAATTATAAAAGCGCTGTTTTAAAAACAATTAAAGCAGGAGGATGTAACTGTTCTAGAGTAAATTTTATTGGTGCATATTATGCGGCATTAAAAGGAGTGAGGTCTATTCCAAAATCGTGGGTGAAAAAAACAGATGCAGCTAAAAGAATTTTAAGACAAAATTAGTTATTTAAGCTATTACAAAAATCCTTGATTCTTGTTATGGCTTTTTTTAAATTTTCCATAGAGGTTGCGTATGATATTCTAAAATAACCTTCTAATCCAAAAGCAGATCCCTGAACTACAGCAACCATTGATTTTTCTAATAATTTTTGAACAAACTCAGTATCAGTTTTAATTTTAGTTTTTTTATTTAAGAGACCTTTGCAGCTAGGAAAAACATAAAAAGCTCCGTTTGGAGTTAAACAATTAATACCTTTTATGTTATTTAAACTACTTACAACAAAATCTCTTCTTTCTTTGAAGGCTTCTGCTCTTTCTTTAATAAAATTTTGTTGCCCATTTAATGCCTCCACTGCTGCTGCCTGGCTTATAGATGAAGGATTTGAAGTAGATTGAGATTGTATCTTTCTAATTGCATTAATTATTTCTTTAGGACCTGCCGCATAACCAATTCTCCAACCTGTCATCGCGTAAGACTTGCTTACTCCATTCATGGTCAAAGTTCTCTCTTTAAGTTTTGAAATTTGAGCAATTGTAAAAAAATTAAAACCTTCGTATCTAATATGTTCATAAATGTCGTCACTTAAAATTAAAATTTTTTTATGTTTAAGTAATACTTTTGATAAATCCTCTATTTCTTTTTTTGTATATCCTGCTCCTGTCGGATTAGATGGAGAGTTTAAAATAAGCCATTTTGTTTTTTTAGATATTGCTTTTTCTAATTTTTTTGCTGAAAGTTTAAAGCCATCTTTTTCCTCACACTTTATAATCTTAGGCGTGCCACCAGCTAACAAAACCATATCTGGGTAAGAAACCCAAAAAGGTGCAGGTATAATTACCTCATCTCCTTTATTCAATGTTGCCATGAAGGTGTTGTATATAACTTGTTTACCCCCAGTTCCGACTGTAATTTGGTCAGTTGTATAATTTAAATTATTCTCTCTTTTAAACTTTTCAACAATTGCTTTTTTTAAGTCTGGAGTTCCATCAACTGCTGTATACTTAGTTTCACCGTTTTTGATAGCTTCTATAGCGGCCTCTTTAATATTGTCTGGGGTGTCAAAATCTGGCTCTCCAGCACCTAATCCTATAACATCCTTCCCGCTTGCCCGCATTTCCCTGGCTTTTGTAGTAACTGCAATGGTAGGCGACGGTTTTATACGTTTTAAATTGTTGGAAATTATGCTCATTGAATTTTATAATGTTTTTTTTAATTATTAATATCACAGAATGCAAAATACGTATCAAGAAAAAATATTAGATTTAGAAAATACTAACAACTCTATTAATAAAAAATTAGAGGGAGGTATAAAATTTAAAATAAAAAGTAATTTTCAACCTGCTGGAGACCAGCCTCAAGCTATCAAAAAACTGATTTCTAATCTTAAAGGTCAAAAGAACGAACAAGTCTTACTTGGTGTTACAGGCTCAGGAAAAACTTTCACGATGGCAAAAGTTATTGAAGCATCTAACAGACCAGCTTTAGTTCTCGCTCCAAATAAAACTTTAGCCGCGCAGCTTTACGGTGAGTTTAAAAATTTTTTTCCAGATAATGCTGTTGAATACTTTGTTTCATATTATGATTATTATACTCCAGAGGCTTACGTTCCAAGGTCTGACACTTACATTGAAAAAGAAGCATCTATTAATGAACAAATAGATAGGATGAGGCATTCAGCTACTAGGTCACTATTGGAGAGAGATGATGTAATAATTGTTGCAAGTGTTTCATGTATCTATGGTCTTGGATCTGTAGAAGCTTATTCAAAAATGACTATAACTCTTAAAAAAAACTATGAATATGACAGAGATCAGTTAATTAGGGCATTTATTAACTTGCAATATAAAAGAAATGATCAAAATTTTTTTAGAGGAACATTTAGAGTTAGGGGAGAAAATTTAGAAATATTTCCATCACATTTAGAAGATAGAGCTTGGAGATTAAGTTTAAATTTAAATAAATTAGAAAAAATTGAAGAATTTGATCCTTTAACTGGAGATAAAACTAATGATTTTTCAATTATTAAAATTTATGCTAACAGTCACTATATTACTCCTAAACCAACAATCGATCAGGCTATTCAAGAGATTAAAAAAGAACTAGAGGTCACTTTAAAAAAACATCAGGATAACAACAAATTATTAGAGGCTCAAAGATTAAGAGAACGAACAAAATTTGATTTAGAAATGATTGAGGCTACAGGTACTTGTGCTGGAATTGAAAATTATTCACGATTTTTGTCTGGAAGAAAACCTGGAGAACCTCCCCCAACATTATTTGAATACTTTCCTGATAATACAATTATTTTTGTTGATGAAAGTCACGTAACTGTGCCACAGCTAAACGGAATGTATAAAGGTGACAGAACCAGAAAAAGCACATTAGCTGAATATGGTTTTAGGCTTCCGTCATGTATGGATAATAGACCTTTAAAGTTTGAAGAATGGGATTTAATGAGAACTCAAACAATATTTGTATCTGCTACACCTGGACCGTGGGAATTAAAACAAACAAAGAATGAATTTATAGATCAAATTATCCGTCCTACAGGTTTGATAGATCCGCCCGTAGAAATAAGGCCAGCAAAAACTCAGGTGGATGATTTAATGCACGAAGCAAAAGGTATCGTAAAAAAAGGTTTCAGAATTTTAGCTACAACGTTAACAAAAAAAATGGCTGAAGATTTAACCGAGTATCTTCATGAAAATGGATTAAAGGTACGATATATGCATTCTGACATTGATACATTGGAAAGAATAGAAATTATAAGAGATTTGAGAATGGGTGTATTCGACATCCTAGTTGGAATAAATTTATTAAGAGAGGGATTGGATATTCCTGAATGTGCACTGGTAGCAATACTTGATGCAGACAAAGAGGGCTTCTTAAGATCAGAAACATCTTTAATTCAAACTATAGGAAGAGCTGCTAGAAATGTAGATGGAAAGGTGATTTTATACGCAGACAAAGTTACAAAAAGCATAGATAAGGCTATCAAAGAAACTGATCGAAGGAGAAGTAAGCAATTACAATATAACAAAAAAAATAAAATTACAGCAGAGTCAGTTAAAAAAGAAATTAGTGATATTTTAGAGTCAGTTTATGAGAAAGACTATGTAAAAATAAGCGAAGGTTCAAACGTTGGTGGAAATCTTAAGAAACATTTAAAAGCTCTTAATAGAAAAATGAAAGAGTCCGCTGCCAATTTGGAATTTGAAGAAGCTGCCAAAATTCGTGATGAAATAAGAAAATTGGAAGCAAGTGAGCTAGAGATATCTTTAAATCCAAAAATAAATCAGTACAAATTAAAAAATAAAGTATACCCTAAAGGTAGATCAACAATGGGAATGCCAGGCACTAAGCCTAGAAAAGCAATAAAAAAATGGAAGCCAAAAAGATAATTATTACAGGTGGTGCAACAAGAGTTGGAGCCGCTATTGCGAAAGGCTTAGCAGGTTACGATATTAACATTACAATTCATTATAATAAATCGAAAAATCTGGCTAATAAATTAAGAAAAAAATTAGAAGATTTAGGTAGTAATGTATTTTTAATTAAGGCTGACTTGAATAATTCTAATCAGGTACGAAAATTAATAAAAGATGCTTTTAATAAAATGAAAGGTTTAGACTGCCTTATTAACAATGCTTCAGTTTTTGAAAATGACAACCTCAACAACCTTAACGATAAAAGCTTTTCAAAGCACATGAATGTTAATCTAAAAGCCCCAGCCTTATTAACTCAAAATTTTAAAAAATATGTAAAAAAAAACTATGGAACTATTATTAATATTATCGATCAAAGAATTGAAAAATTAACACCTTATTTTCTATCTTACACTTTAAGTAAGTCAGCTTTAGGAACACTTACTATAACTTCAGCCATGAAATTAGCTCCTAATATCAGAGTAAATGCCATATCTCCTGGTCCAACTCTTAAGAATAAAAGACAATCAGAGTCTCATTTTAAAAAACAGTGGAAATCGATTTTATTAAAGAAGCAAGTAGATGTAGAAAACATAAGTGAAACAGTAAAATTTCTAATAAAAAATGACAATATAACAGGGGAAATAATAAATGTTGATAGCGGCCAAAGACTGGCATGGGTAACACCTGATATTATAAATGTAAAAGAATGAAAATAATTAAATTTAAAGATAAAAAAAAATATAAATATAAAAGAAAAGTAAGTATTAAAAACTTAATACTAAAAATTTCAGTTGGTCTTCATGATTTTGAAAAAAAGAAGAAGCAAAGAGTGAGATTTAATATTGATATTTTGACTGACTCAAATATTAAGCCTAATAATAATAATTTGGCATCTATCGTTAATTATGAGGATACTATAAACAAAATAACTTATATTACTGAAACAAAACACCACGAACTTTTAGAAGATTTAGCAGAAAATATTTTTGATATAATTTTTGAAAGCAAGATAGTAAAAAAAGTTAATCTTAAATTAGAGAAATTAGATATAATCAAGAATACAGAGTCTGTGGGTATAGAGGTGTCAAAACGTAGAGATGAATAATAGTTTAGAATTAGGAAAGAAGGTTATAAAAGAAAAAATTCCACTAATACCGAAAAATCCTGGTATTTATAGAATGATAAGTGTTTCTGGAGAAATTTTATATATTGGAAAGGCTAAAAATATTCCTAATAGACTTAAGAGTTACGTTTCCGACACAAATTTACCAATAAGAACAGAAAGAATGCTTTCTCTAACACATAACCTAGAAGTAACTACTACTAATAATGAGAGTGAGGCTCTTCTTCTAGAAGCTAACCTTATCAAAAAACATAAGCCAAGATTTAATATTTTGTTGAGAGACGATAAATCGTTTCCATATATTTATATTGGTCACAAAGATAAATGGCCTCAACTAACTAAATTGCGAGGGAAAAAATCTAGAAATGGATATTATTTTGGGCCTTTTGCTTCAATAGGATCTGCTAATTGGACGATTAAAATTTTACAAAAAATTTTCCAACTACGGGTTTGTGATGATTCTGTTTTTAAAAATAGAGAGAGACCATGCATTTTATATCAAATTAAAAGGTGTTCTGCTCCATGCGTTGGGCACATTGAAGAGTCTCATTATAAAAAAACAGTGTCGGAAGCTATAAATTTTATTTCTGGTAAATCAAGAAGAATACAAAAGTCTTTATCTAAAGATATGGAGCTTGCAAGTAAAGAATTAGATTTTGAAAAAGCTGCAATAGCTAGAGATAGAATAAAAGCCTTAACTCAAATTCAAACTTCACAAAAAATAAATCAAACAAATTTAAATGAAGCAGACGTTGTAAGTATTTACAAAGAGTCAGGAAAAACTTGTATACAAGTATTCTTTTTTAGATCAAAACAAAACTGGGGAAATCAAGCTTTTTACCCGAAGCACGATACAGATGACAATGTAAAAGAAATAATGACTTCTTTTTTAACCCAATTTTATGAAAATAAAGTTGTGCCAACCATGATAATAACAAATACTGAGGTTGAAGATTTAAAACTTTTAGAAAATGCCTTTTCACAAAAAGAAAAAAGAGATGTCCTAATAAAAAAAGCGAGGACTAAGGACGAAGTAAATATATCAAAATTAGCTGAAAAAAATGCTAAACAAGCTTTAACACAAAAACTTTATCAAACCGAAAGCAACAACAACTTAATAGAAAATTTAGCAAATAAATTTGATTTGAATAATAATATAAATCTAATTGAAGTTTACGATAATAGTCATATTCAAGGTAGTGACTCCGTGGGAGCTCTAATATGTTTTGGTAACGAAGGTTTTATAAAAAAAAGGTATAGAAAATTTAATATAAAAAATGAAAAAGTTAAAAATGATGATTTCGGTATGATGAAGGAAGTTTTGTACAGAAGATTTTCAAAAGCAATAAAGGAAAAATCTGGGTCTCTTTCTTTACCAGAATTAATTTTAATAGATGGTGGCAAAGGTCAATATTCAGTGAGTAGAGAAGTATTAAATGAGTTAGGTTTACATGATTTGCCAATATTAGCTGTTGCAAAAGGTAAAAATAGGAATGCCGGTGAAGAAAAAATATACCACGAAAATAAAGAATATATTCTAAAAAAAAATGATCCTTTGTTATTTTTTATACAAAGATTGCGAGATGAAGCTCATAGATTTGCAATAAGTACTCATAGAGCAAAAAGAAAAAAAGGATTAAGTAAATCTTTACTAGATCAAATTGATGGAATAGGAAAACAAAGAAAAAGATCTTTACTTAATCATTTTGGGTCAGCAAGATCTGTAGAATCTGCTAGCTTAGAAGATTTAAAGTCTGTAGAAGGTATTGAAGAAAGTATTGCAAAAAAAATATATAACTACTTTCATGAATAAAAATGAAATTTAAAATTCCCAATATATTAACAATAGGAAGAATAATAATAGTTCCTATATTTATATTTACTTTTTTTTTACCTGGTTTTTTTGGTGACCTAATCCCCTTTTTTCTTTTTGTTTTAGCAAGTTTCACTGATTATTTAGATGGACTTTTAGCCAGACTATTTAAGGAGGAGTCCAAACTTGGAGAGTTATTAGATCCTATTGCTGATAAAATTCTAGTCTCCACTGCTCTCCTTTTGCTTATAATGAACGGCACAATTAAAAATTTTGAAGTAGTCGCAGCTATAATAATTATAACGCGAGAAATTATAATTTCTGGTTTAAGAGAGTTCTTAGCTAAAGGAAGCATATCTATGCCTGTAACAAGTTTGTCAAAACTAAAAGCATTTATACAAATGTTTGCAATATCTGTTTTATTAACAGGAGATATTGGTAATAAAATTATAAACTTTCAGGACTATAACGCTCAAACTATTGGAATAATTCTTTTGTGGCTTTCAGCAGCCTTAACTTTGTATACGGGTTATGGTTATATCGTAAAAGGTATAGATCATGCTTTGAGTGAAGATGATAAATCTTAAGCAGCTGATTTTTTTCTAACTATATTCTGATAACTAACGCTTAAATCTTTAATAAGCTCACAAACTTTAAAATTAAATTTATCAATTTTAGAAACAGGAGTAATTTCTGCCGCCGTTCCTGTTAAAAAACATCCTTCAAAATCTGTCATCTCATTAGGTGAAATTTTACGTTCATTTACTTTTATATTTTTTGATTTTGCAATTTCTATAACTGCTCTTCTAGTGATACCGTCAAGAAATGAGTCGGGAACAGGAGTATGTAATTCTCCGTTTTTTGATTTAAAAAAAATATTAGCGCCGGTTGCCTCTGCTATGTTTCCCTCAAAATCTAACATCAAAGAATCTGTAAAACCTTGCGCCTCTGCCTCGTGTTTTGATAATGTGCAAATCATATATAACCCGGCGGCTTTCGTATCCCAAGGAATAGTATTAGGAGCTGGTCTTCTCCATTTAGATATATTTAATTTAATTCCTTCTACTTTTAATTTTGGGTCAAAATATGATCCCCACTCCCAAGTAGCAATAGCAACGTGTATTTTATTTTTTTGAGCAGATATAGCCATCATTTCACTTCCTCTCCAAATAACTGGTCTTACGTATCCATTTTTAACTTTTTGAATATTTACAATGTTCTTACAAGCTTCATTGATTTCCCTTTGACTATATGGAACTTCTATACCCATTCTTTTAGCGGAGTAGAATAATCTCTCAGTATGTTCCTCAAGCTTAAAGATTTCTCCGTCATAAACTCTTTCTCCCTCAAAAACACAACTTGCGTAATGCAGTCCGTGGTTTAATACATGAATTTGTGCATCTTCCCAGTTTACGGCTCTACCATTAAACCAAATTTTACCAGATCTTTTATCGTAAGGTATCATTTCCATAGAAAAAAATAATATATCTTTTTTTTTGTGAGAAAAAAGTATATTTCTTAATAGAATAAGTCAATATAGCTGACCATTATGAAGGACTTACTTTATCTTAAAGACGAGCAAATTAAAGATTTTATTCAATTGCTTTATTATGCTTATAGAGAAACTTACTCAGATCCAAAAGACATATTATCAAAAAAATTTTTTGGACCTGCGCATTTAAGAGCTTTAAATTTAATTGAGAGCAATCCTGGTGTTAGCTTAGGAGATTTGATTTTCAAACTTAAAATTACTAAACAAAGTATTAATAGGGTGATAAGAGATTTGCTAAATTCAAAAATGATAAAACAAATAAAAGATGATACAGATACCAGAAAAAAAAGGTTATACCTTGATAGGGATGGGAAAATATTTTTTGATATAATCTATAAAAAACAAAAGAAAAGAATATTTAATGCGCTTAAAAATTCTGAACCTGAGTCAGTCATTAAATTTAAAGAGGTTTTAAAAAAAATAATAAATGGATAATAGAAGTCATATATTAGTAGTTGATGATGACGATCGTATAAGAAGTCTTCTCAAAGAATATCTAAATGAAAAAAAATTTATTGTCACTACTGCCCAAAATGCTGATGAGGCAAAAATTAAGTTAAGCCATTTCAAATTTGATCTAATTGTTCTTGACGTAATGATGCCAGGCCAGAGTGGGTATGAGCTTACCAAAGAAATTAAAGTTAATGATTGTCCTCCTATAATTCTACTTACTGCAAAAGGAGAGGTCGAAAATAGAATAAAAGGTCTTGAAATTGGAGCTGATGACTACATAGGAAAACCGTTTGAACCTAAAGAACTTCTCTTGAGAATAAGAAATATTATATCTAAAAAAGTTAAGATTGATCAAAAAAAGGAGTACTTTGTTGGTGAAGCTATAATAGATTTAAGAAAAATGGTGATTAAATTGAAAAATATTCCAAAAAAAATTAATGTGACTGAAAAAAAAATTTTATCAGAAATGTTATTAAATCCTGGCAAGACTTACTCAAGATCAAAAATTGGAGAATTATCAGGCATATTACAAGAAAGATCGATTGATGTGATGATTACTCGTCTAAGACAAAAAATTGAAATCGATCCAAAAAATCCAAAATATTTACAAACTATAAGAGGGTCAGGCTATGTTCTCTGGATTGAATAATTTTTTTAAAAAAATTTTGCCAAAGGGGTTGTTTTATAGATCTTTAATAATCGTTGCGGCACCAACTATTCTTTTACAACTTATTGTTACTATTGTTTTTTTTGACAGTATCTGGATCAAGGCAAATAAAGGTATGACACGGTCAATTGTAGGCGAAATTAAAACATTAAGTGATGTTTATAATTCAGAAAATAAAAATCAAATAAATTATATAACTGATATTTATAAAAGTAACTTTGATTTCGTAATTAATTCCATTAATGAACCACTGCCTGATGAAGTATTTGAGAGAAGGTTTAGTCCTATGGATAGGTCGTTAAGACGTGAATTAAAATCTACCTTCGGAAATGGAAATTACTGGTTTAACACTGTAAATTATTTAGACATTGTTGAAATACGAATTAGATCAGGAAATAAAAATTTACAATTTTTTTTTCCTAAAGAGCGAATAGCAACTTCATCGGTTCGACTTTTTGTTTTATGGATAACATTGCCATCGATTATTCTAATACTTATAGCGATACTTTTTTTAAAGAATCAAACTAGGCCGATTACAAATCTTGCAATCGCAGCACAAAGATTTGGTAAAGGAGACTATATTAATGAGTTTAGACCTTCAGGAGCAAGAGAAATTAGAAATGCTGCATATGAATTTGATAGAATGGCTAAAAGAATTAATAGACATTTAAATCAAAGATCGGAAATGTTGTCTGGCATAAGTCACGATTTAAGGACACCACTTACTAGACTTAAACTTCAATTGGCTATGGTTAACAATAAAGAAATTACTAATAATATGTCCAAAGATATTGATGAAATGGAAAGTATGTTAAATGACTACCTTCAATTTGCTAAAACACAAGCAAAGGAAAGTACAGAAAAAATTTTTTTAACAGAAATATTTCAAATTATTGAAAATAAATTAAAAAATTCGAACTTAGAAATAAATATTGATAATGAAACTTCTTTTCATGGAAGAAAAAATGCTCTCCAAAGGTGTTTTACAAATATTATCAATAATGGACTAATATATGGAAAAAGAGTAAAGGCTACTGTTCAAAAAAGTTCAAATAGAGTTGTAATTTTATTTGACGATGATGGACCGGGGATACCTGCGGAACATCACAGGAATGTTTTTAAACCATTTTTTAGGTTAGATAAAAGTAGAAGTTTAAATAAATCAGGTGTTGGTTTAGGTTTAGCTATTGTTGAAGATATTGTTCATTCCCACGGAGGTAATGTGCATTTATCAAAAAGTGATATGGGAGGTTTGCAAGTTAAGATTTCTTTACCTTTTTAGTTTTAGATAATTGTTTGATTTTTAAATCTTGTTTTTCTACTATTTTTTTTAATACATTAAACTCGTCTCTGGAAACAAGATCTAATTTGCCCATAATATCATCCTTTTTAAATTTAAAATTTGTAATTAATTCTTTTTTAATGTCATTAACAGTTAAAATTCCTGTTTCTAACAAAGTTGATAGGGTCTTTAATATTTTTTCTTTATCTGACACACTATATCTTATTTGATAAGTTTATTTTTTTCAATTATGTTATTCATTCTATAATGTACATTCATAATTTAAATCCCATAATATTTGAATTTGGTATTTTGTCACTTAGGTGGTATTCCCTAGCTTATTTAGTCGGAATAATTTTTGGATGGTGGTATGGAAAAAAAATTCTTGCGCTTATTAATAATAAACATAGTAAGAACTTCAAATTAAATTTATTCGATGACTACATAACGTACGTTATCATTTCTATTATTATTGGTGGTAGATTGGGATACGTTTTTTTTTATAATATTAATTATTTTATTTTCAACCCTTTTGAAATATTTTTTATTTGGAACGGCGGAATGTCTTTTCATGGTGGTGTCCTAGGTATAATTGTTGCTACAATAATTTTTTCAAAAAGACATAATTTTGATAAACTTGTTTTGTTAGATGTAGTTTCGTGTGTCGCACCAATTGGAATATTTTTTGGAAGACTTGCTAATTTCGTGAATGGCGAACTTTATGGAAAACCTTCAGATTTACCATGGGCTGTTGTTTTTCCAAACATAGACAGTTTAGGAAGGCACCCTTCTCAAATCTATGAAGCGTTTCTTGAGGGAATTTTATTATTTATAATATTAAATTTTATAATTAGAAAAAATTTTTATAGAAAAGGTGAATGTGCAGCTTTATTTTTATTATTTTATTCAATTTTTAGAATTATATCTGAACTATTCAGAGAGCCTGATTTACATATTGGATATATTTTAAATTTTATTAGTATGGGATCTTTATTAAGTTTTATTATGATTATCCTTGGGATTATAATGTATTACAAAATAAGATGATGAAACTTAACGGTACCTATTCAATTGATAAATTTCTTGACGAGGCGCTATACAATAAAAAATTCGGTTATTATTCTCAAAGTAAACCGTTTGGCAAAGATGGAGATTTCACAACTGCGCCTTTAATCACCCCAATGTTTAGTGAAATGATATCTATATGGATAATTTCTTTTTGGATAAAAGTTGGTAAACCAAAAAAATTTTCTTTTGTTGAATTGGGTCCTGGAAATGGTGTTTTCTGCAAAACTTTTTGTAATACATTAAAAAATTTTCCTGCGTTTAAAAAATCTATAAAAATATATTTACTAGAAAAAAGTGAAAAACTAAAAAAGACCCAAAGAGACTTAATTAAAGAAAAAAATGTAACCTGGATTAAAAATCTAAACCAAATTAAGAATGGCCCTATACTGTTTTTTGGAAATGAATTTTTTGACTCTATTCCCATAAAACAATTTGAAGTAAAAAAATCGAAAATTTATGAAAAATTTATAGAGTTTAAAAAAGGTAAATTTAAAAAATTTATTTTAAAAAAAACTTCAAAAAAAATGGTGAAAAAACTTAACAATTTTAATTTATGTCTCAAAGATGGTATTATTGAGTATCCTCAAGATGGGTTAAAAATTCTAGATTTAATTATTAAAAAAATAAAAAAACTTAACGGTGGAATATTGTTGATAGATTATGGTTATTTAAAAAAACAAAAAATTGATACTTTACAATCTTTAAAAGAACATAAAAAAAATGTCTATTACAAAAATATTGGTAAAGCAGATATTACTAGTTTAGTAAATTTTCAACTTTTATATAAATTTTTGTCAAAGAAAAAACTAATTTTGAATGAAATTGTTAACCAAAGTTTCTTTTTGAAAAAGATAGGAGTTATTGAAAGAGCTGAGATTTTATCAAAGAAAATGAGCTTTAAGGAAAAGTCTGACTTGTATTATAGATTAGAAAGACTTTTAAGTGAAAAAAAAATGGGTGAATTGTTTAAAGTGATATTTGCCTCTAGTAAAAAAATAAAATTTGATCTCGGCTTTAAATAATGTTTTTTTCAAAAAAATTAAAAAAATTCAAAAATTTAAACCACTGTTTTTTTTCGAGAAAAAGTGGTTTTTCAAAAGGTTTTTATAAAAGTCTTAACTGTGGACAAGGATCGAAAGACAGTAAAAAAAATATTGATAGAAATTTAAATCTAGTAGCCAAAAAAATGAAAGTAAAAAAAAGAAAACTTGCTCTAATGTATCAGACACATAGTAATAAAGTAGTAATAATAAATAATCGTAACAAAAATTTTGTTAAATTTAAGTCAGATGCTTTAATTACAAAAGTAAAGGGCTTGGCCTTAGGAGTTGTTACAGCAGATTGCGTGCCGATTATTCTTTTTGACTCTCAAAATCATATCATTGGATGTATTCATGCAGGATGGAAAGGCGCATTAAAAGGAATTATTGAAAATACTATTAAAAAATTTAAAAAATTAAATTCAAAAAATAAAATTTATGCTGCAATAGGTCCTTGTATTGGAAATAAAAGTTACGAGGTCGATCTATCTTTTTATAACAAATTTTTATTGAAATCTAAAAAAAATGGTATTTATTTTATAAATAAAAAAAAGAATAAAAAGTTATTTGATTTAAGAAAATATGTTAATGATAAATTGATAAAACTTAATGTTATAACTGATAATATTAATAGAGATACTTATCGAGAAAAAAGTAATTTTTTTAGCTATAGGAGATCGCGAAAACTCAACCAAAATGATTATGGAAGATGTATTTCTGTGATTACAATGACAAAGTTTAGCCAAAATTAATCATTATGTTAATAATTGTTAAAGCTCTTTAACGTAAAACCTTCAACAACAATTTGATTATGAAACAACTGGAAATGGTTTAAAAATAATTGTATAAATAATTACATTTCATGAAAATTTTATCTGGAACTAGTAATCCTAAACTCAGCAAAGAAATCTCAAAATTACTTAAGCTAAAACTTGTTAATACAAACATTAAAAGATTCTCCGACGGTGAAATTTATATTGAAATTAACGAAAACATAAGAGGAAACAGTGTGTTTGTAATTCAGTCGACTTCTAATCCTGCAAATGACAACTTAATGGAATTATTGCTTTGCGTTGATGCTTTAAGAAGATCTTCTGCAAAAAATATAACCGCTGTTATTCCATACTACGGGTATGCCAGACAAGATAGAAAAGTTGTGCCAAGAACTTCAATTTCTGCAAAAGTCGTTGCAAATCTAATTACAAATGCTGGTGCAAGTAGAGTTGTAACAGTCGACTTACATGCCGGTCAAATACAAGGATTTTTTGATATGCCAGTTGATAACCTTTTTACGACTCCTTTATTTGCAAGATACATAAAAAAAAAATTAAAAAATAAAAAATTGATCTGTGTATCACCTGATGTTGGTGGAGTACAAAGAACAAGAGGACTTGCTACAAAGATTAAAGCAGACTTAGCAATTATTGACAAGAGAAGACCTAAGCCTGGTAAATCTCAAGTCATGAATATAATAGGTAACGTAAAAGGTAAAACTTGTATTATCGTGGATGACATAATTGATAGTGGGGGAACAATTATAAACGCTGTTGATGCTTTAAAGAAGAATGGGGCAACTGAAGTTTATGTATTTATTACCCATGCTGTCTTAAGTGGTGATGCAGCTAATAAAATTAAAAAATCAAAAATAAAAAAATTAATAATAACTGATACAATTGATAACTCTCATAAAATAAAAAATAACAACAAAATTGAGGTATTATCTATCTCATCATTAATGGCTGAAGCTATAAAAAGAATTTCAAACTCTACATCGGTGTCAGATTTGTTCAATTAACACTTGTTTTATTTTTAAAGTTGAGTTAAATAACCTTTTCAAATTTTAAATATTTATGATTAATATAAAAGCTACAATTAGAGAAAAGTCTTCTGCAGGCTATACGAACAAATTAAGGTTAGATGGTTTCATTCCAGCAATTTTATATGGTGGAAAAAATGAAAATGAAAAAATATCTATAGCAAAAAAAGATTTAAGAAATTTTATAAAAAATGAGTCTTTTTTATCTACAGTATTTGAAATTGAAATTAATGGTAAAAAAGAAAAAGTTTTACCTCGTGATGTAGCATATCATGTTACCACAATGGAACCAATACATTTAGATTTGATGAGAATAGTTTCAGGAACTAAAATTGCGATAGAAATCCCTGTAAAATTTATTAATAACAACGACTCTCCCGGTTTAAAAAGAGGTGGTGTGTTAAATATTGTGAGAAGAAAAGTTGAGCTAAGATGTCCTGCGGATAGTATACCTGAAGATATTACAATAGATTTAGCTGGTACAGACATAGGGACAAGTATAAAAATTTCCTCTGTAAAATTGCCTGAAAGTGTAACGCCTGTTATTGTTGACAGGGATTTTGTAATAGCAACAGTAGCAGCACCAACAATTATTAAAGAACCAGAAAAACCAGCTGAAGGTGAAGCAGCAGAGGGAGTGGAAGGGGAAGCACCTGCTGAAGGAGCAGAAGGCAAAACCGAAGCAGCTAGCAAAGATGGTGATCAGGCTAAAAAAGACGATAAAGGTAAAGAGGCTGCTACTGATAAAAAACCTGCGGACAAAAAACCGGCAGAGAAAAAACCGGCTGAGAAAAAATAAATAATATGCTTTTACTTGTTGGATTAGGAAATCCTGGACCTGATAGTGAGAATAATCGTCATAATATTGGTTTTAAGATAATTGATGCCATCAATTCTCACTTTAAACTGTCAAAGCAAAAACCAAAATTTAAAGGTCTTCTCACAACAGGAAATATAGAGTCTAAAAAAGTTTACGCGATTAAACCTCTTACTTTCATGAATAACTCTGGAACAGCAATTAAAGAATTAATTGATTATTTTAAAATCGATGCAAAAAATGTGATAGTTTTTCATGATGATCTTGATATAGATTTTGGAAAAGTTAAAGCAAAAGTAGGTGGAACAAGTGCTGGTCATAACGGTATTAAATCAATAGATAAGTTTATTGGAACAGATTATTCAAGAGTAAGAGTTGGCATAGGTCATCCAAAGGAAAAGAAAAGAGTAAATAGCCATGTGCTTGAAGATTTTAAAGATGACGAAGAGGAAAGAATAAAAGAAATTACTGAAAATATTGTAAAACTAGTTCCAACTTTAATAGATAAGAAAATCGATTTATTTTCGAGTAAAGTAAATCAGAATTTAAATGGGATTTAAGTGCGGTATTGTGGGTTTGCCTAATGTGGGTAAATCAACTTTATTTAATGCTTTAACATCAACAAAAAATGCTGAGGCTGCTAATTTTCCGTTCTGTACAATTGATCCTAATATTGGTGTAGTTGACGTACCGGACAATCGTTTGGATACTCTTGCGAAATTATCTGATTCCAAAAAAAAAATTTATACTACGATTACTTTTGTTGATATTGCTGGTTTAGTAAAAGGGGCTTCAAAGGGGGAAGGTTTAGGAAATAAATTTTTATCTCACATTAGAGAAGTTGATGCAATTATTCACTTAGTAAGATGTTTTGAAAGTGAAAATATTCAGCATGTCAACAACAAAGTAAATCCAGTGGAAGATCTCGAAACTATTAAAACAGAGATTGCATTGTCAGATATTGAAACTATTCAAAAAAAACTTGAAAAATCAAAAAAAAAGCTTCTATCTCAAAAAGAAGTTGAAATTTTAGAAAAATCGCTCGAAGTGCTAAATAATGGAAGTGAACTTAACTCTTTAGAACACCCGTCAAAAGCATTTTTAAGTCAAATAGGTTTGCTTAGTTTAAAACCTAAAATAATAGTATGTAACGTTGATGAAGCGACTTTAAAAAATGGGAATGATCATACATTTAATATTATGAAAACTTATTCAAAAGAAAAAGTGATAACTATATGTGCAGATATTGAAGATCAACTATCAAGTCTAACAGGTGACGAAAAATCTAGATTTATGAAAGAGATAGGTCTTGAAAAAATGGGTATTAATAAACTTATTAAAGAAGGATATGACTTGCTTGGTTTAGAAACTTTTTTTACGTCCGGCAAGGAAGAGAGTAGAGCTTGGACAGTGAGGAAAAATACTTCAGCACCGAAAGCTGCTGGTGTTATACATACTGATTTTGAAAAAAATTTCATAAGAGCAGAGGCTGTTGACACCTCAGATTTTATTAAATTTGGTAGTGCTGAAAAGTGTAAAGAAAATGGAAAATTAAGAATAGAAGGTAAAGATTATATTGTTAAAGATGGTGATGTTCTATACTTCAGGGTTAACCCGTGACCATATTTTTTTCATACTTAAAAAAACTAAAATTGATAGTAAAACTAAATATAAAATTACTTTAACTCCGGTTTTATGTCTGCTTTCTAGCTCTGGTTCTGCAGCCCAACTTAGAAAAGTAGTAACGTCCTTTGCCATTTGATCAACTGTTGCCTCTGTCCCATCAGCATAATCTACTAAACCATCAGACAAATTATTTGGCATTTTAATCTTATTACCAATCATATATTTGTTGTAATAAACGCCTTCATCTAATGTTACCCCAGTAGGCGGATCTTCATAACCAACTAAAACTGAGTAAATATAATTGGCGCCCCCTTTTCTTGCTTTCACCAATACAGACATGTCAGGAGGATAAGCTCCTCCGTTAGCTGCTGCAGCTGCATTAACATTTGGGTAAGGACTTACAAATTTATCAGAAGGTCTCCCTGGTCTAGTAAACATTTCCCCTTGAGCATCTGGACCATCAGTCACCTCAAAACCTGCTGCTATAGCTTTAACCTCTTCCTCTGAGAATTCAGGACCACCAGGCTCACCAAGATTTCTATAACTCAAATACTGCATTGAATGACAAGATGCACAAACCTCATTATATACCTGATATCCTCTTTGTAGAGACGCTCTATCGAATTTACCAAGTAAACCTTTGAAGCTCCAATCAACTTTAATTGGATCAATTTGTTCTGCGGACTTAAGAGTATTAAAAATAGTTAGAGATAACAGTATACAAAAAAATAATTTAAATTTTTTCATTATCCTTCTTCGCTATTGAATAATCAGCCGACCCTGATAGGACTGGCTCAGATATGCTTAAAGGGACAGGTTCAGTTTTTTCTAAATATCCAACTACTGGTAATATTACTAAAAAGTGAAGGAAGTAATAAACAGTACCAACTCTTGCCAATACTAGGTAAATACCTTCAGCTGGCATTGCTCCCACGTATCCTAGAACCAACACATCTAATATTAAAATCCAAAAGAATTGTCTGTAGATTGGTCTAAATACTGCTGATCTTACCTTAGATGTATCTAACCAAGGTAGCACAAATAAAATAAATATTGCACCGAACATAAGAATTACACCACCTAGTTTATCTGGAACTGATCTTAAAATTGCATAGAAAGGTAGTAAATACCATTCAGGCACTATATGTGCTGGAGTAACCATTGGATTAGCTTGGATGTAATTATCTGAATGTCCTAAAACATTAGGAGCGAAAAATACAAAACCAGCAAAAATAATCATAAAAAGAAGTAAAGCAAAGGTATCTTTAATAGTAATATAAGGATGAAAAGGAACAGTATCTTTAGATGGTTTTTTTATGTCTATGCCAACTGGATTATTGTTTCCTGGTACATGCAATGCCCATATATGTAAAACGACTAAACCTAAAATTAGAAAAGGTATTAAATAATGCAAGCTAAAAAATCTTGTCAATGTAGGATTGTCAACCGAATATGCGCCCCATAGCCATGTAGTTATACTATCCCCAACTAAAGGAATTGCACTAAATAAATTCGTAATAACTGTTGCACCCCAAAAACTCATTTGACCCCAAGGCAAAACATAGCCCATAAATGCGGCAGCCATCATTAAAAGATAAATCATTAAACCTAATATCCATATTATCTCTCTTGGAGACTTGTAAGATCCATAGAATAAAGATCTAAATATATGAATATAAACTGCTAAGAAAAACATTGAAGCTCCATTACTATGAATATATCTAATTAACCAACCGTAATTAACATCTCTCATAATATGCTCTACACTAGCAAAAGCTAAATCTGCGTGCGCAACATAATGCATAGCTAGAACTATTCCAGTAATAATTTGCGTCAACAAACAAAAAGTTAATATACCTCCGAAGGTCCACCAATAGTTTAGATTTTTAGGAGTTGGATAATCTGTTAAATGGGAAGCTAATGACAGCAAAGGTAGTCTATCATTAAACCACTTTCCAGCTTTTGATTTTGGTACGTATTCTTGTTCACTCATAAATATTATCCAATTTTAATAGTGTTAGCGTCAACAAACTCATATTTTGGTATTTCCATATTCTTAGGTGCTGGACCTTTTCTAATTCTACCAGACAAATCATAATGTGATCCATGACAAGGGCAAAACCATCCTTTATAGTCTCCTTTGTTTGAAAGCGGGACGCATCCCAAATGCGTACAAACACCTAACATAACTAACCATTCGTCTTTTCCACTTTTAACTCTCTCTTCATCTTTTTCAGGATGAGGAAGATCTTTCAAAGAAACTGATCTTGCCTCTAAAATTTCCTCTTGAGTTCGTCTTTTTAAAAAAACTGGTTTTCCTCTCCACAAAACAGTAATTGATTTTCCCGGTTCAATTTGACTTATGTCCACCTCTGTTGTTGCTAAAGCCTTTTGAGCTTTATCAGGATTCATTTGGTCTATCAAAGGCCATATCACTGCGCCTAGACCTACAGCGCCTACTGTGTAACTAGTTGTAAATAAAAAATCTCTTCTAGTTGTTGTTTTTTTTTCTGATTTGTCCATATTGATGTTTATACTCTTATTTATTAAATAAGACAGAAAATTAACATTTTCTAGGGTCAGAATGACACATAATATTATTAATAATGATTAGTATTGCTCTATATAAACCTGATATCCCTCAAAACACTGCGTCGATTTTAAGGCTTTGTGCATGCTTCGGACTTAAAACGCATATTATTGAGCCATGCGGTTTTAATCTTAACGACAATAGGTTTAAAAGAGTAGCTATGGATTATATAAATCATAGTAGTATTATAAGGTATGAAAGTTTAGAGGATCTTATAAAAAAAAACAAAAAGTCTAGAATAATACTAATGTCAACTAAAGGTAAAAAATCACTATTTAGATTTAAGTTTAAGAATAATGACATGATTCTTTTAGGTAGAGAGAGCAAAGGTGTACCAGAATATGTTCACAACGAACTTCAAAATGTTATAAAGATTCCTATAGCCTCTCAAACAAGATCTTTAAATGTTTCAATAGCTGCTTCAATTGCAGCAGCAGAAGCTCTAAGACAAATTAAAATATTTTGACATGGATATCGAAGAAAAAAAAATATATTCAGATAAATGGTTTTCATATTTACAAGCACAAATATGCAATCATTTTGAAAAAATAGAGAAAGATACTAAAAGTTCGAAGAAATTTGTTTCTAAAAATTGGGTTAAAAATTCTAAAGGTGGAGGTGGTACTTATAAAATATTAAAAAAAGGAAAAATTTTTGATAAAGTAGGTGTAAATAAATCAACAGTTTCTGGTATATTCTCAAAAAAATTTCGTAAAAATATTCCTGGAGCCCAAAAAGATGGTAAATATTGGGCGTCTGGAATTTCAGTAGTGGCTCATATGAAAAACCCAAAAATTCCTGCTATTCATTTTAATACGAGATTTATAGTTACATCAAAAAATTGGTTTGGAGGCGGAATAGATTTAACACCTTGCTTCAAAGATAAAGTTGAGGAAAAATATTTTCACTCCACTTTAAAGAGAGTCTGTAAAGAAAATAATAAAAACTATAATAGATATAAAAAATGGTGTGATAAATATTTCTTTTTACCTCACAGAAACGAACCTAGAGGAATCGGTGGTATATTTTTCGATTATGAAAACAAAAATTGGGAAAAAGACTTTAAGTTCATTAGAGAGGTTGGAATGAGTTTTTTAGAAATATCAAAAAAAATAATTAAGAGAAAAATGAAACTAAGATATAAAGATAAAGATAAAGATAAACAACTCCTCAAGAGAGGTAGATACATAGAATTTAATCTATTGTACGATAGAGGAACAAAATTTGGTTTAAATTCTGGAGGAAATACTGAAGCAATTTTAATGTCTTTGCCTCCAAAAGCTAAATGGTAATTAAAATGGATAAAGAACCAATTACAAAAGATGGTTTAGAAAAACTTAAAAAAGAATTAGCAAATCTGAAAAATATTGAACGTCCAAGAATTGTAGAAGCTATTGCAGAAGCAAGGTCTCATGGTGATTTAAAAGAAAATGCCGAATATCACGCAGCAAAAGAGCAGCAAGCTAAGATTGAAGGCAGAGTCTTATCTATTAATGATACAATAGCAAGAGCAAATGTAATTGATGTAACTAAGTTGGAAAACAACGGTAAAGTAATATTTGGTTCAACAATTGTAGTTGAAGATTTGGAAACAAAAAAGAAAATCAAGTATAAACTAGTAGGTAAAGATGAAGCTGATATAAATTTTAATCTGATTTATTTTAAAAGTCCTATAGGGAAATCTTTAATAGGTAAAGCTTGTAATGATATGGTTAGTGTAGAAACACCATCAGGAGAAAGAAATTTTGAGATTTTACAAGTAGACTATATTTAATTTGTAGATGAATTTTTCTTAATTATTGTTTCGATTTCTTCAGATGATAAGTTAAAATTATTTTCTACCCAAAACCTTTCAGCCTCTTTCAAAATTTTTCCAATTTTTTTTCCTTCTTGAATACCTTTTTTGATTAAAAATTTTCCATCAAATGGAAATTTTGGAATAAAGATTTTTTCTATTACTTGAAAAAAACTAATTTCTTTAGAAGCAATTTTTTTTTTATCTAATAAATTTAAACAGAATAATATTTTCAGATTTTTTACACCTATATTATACAAATTATTCTTTAATTTTTTCTTAAAAAACTCTTTATCAAATTTAGAGTCTCTAAACTTATTACCCAGCAAGTATAAGTTTTCATGGACTTTATTTGACACTTTGTATTTATGGGAAAAATATTCATGATTACCTTTTAAGTCTACAAGTAATATAGCTAATAGTAATATTTCTGAATTTTCTATATGGTTTTTAATTAAACTGAAATTTTTAAATCTATCAATTTTTTTAAATTCCGGAAAAACTAAACAAAAAATTTCTAATAATTCTTTATTATCAATCAACTTAAAAAAATTTTCTAATTTAAGTATTTTTTGTAATTCTGATAAAACTCGTTCTTTAGAAAGATTTTTAATACCATTTAATTTTAATTTGATTGCCTTGACTGTAGTGTGCTCTACAACAGAATTATATTGTATTGAAAATCTTAAAAATCTTATGATTCTTAAAAAATCTTCCTCTATTCTTGTTTGTGGATCCCCAATAAATTTAACAACTTTATTATTAAGATCGTTAATTCCTTGCTGCGGATCAAAAATTTTTCCTTTTTTATTTAAATAAATTGCATTTATTGTAAAATCTCTTCTCTTAGAATCTTCTTTCCAATTATCGATTGTTTCTATTTCAGCATGTCTACCATCAGTTCTGATATCTTTTCTTAAAGTAGTTAATTCAAATTTTTTATTTTCTAATACAACAGTTACAGATCCATGTTCAATTCCTGTATCAATGATTTTAAATTTGGAATGTTGTAATTTTTTTTTTACTTCATCCGGAGTAAATATTGTTGCAATATCAATGTCTTCAATTTTTTTGGACTGTAAATGATTTCTTACACAGCCTCCGACAAACATTGCTACTTCTTTTCCTTTAGTCTCACCTTTTTCTAAATTTTTAAATAATAATTTTATATCTTTTGAATTATAAAATGGAAAAAAATATTTACTAATTGTTAAGGTTAAATATCTAATAAATTTTTTCATTATTTTGGCTGGGGCACTAGGATTCGAACCTAGGATGGTGGTACCAAAAACCACTGCCTTACCGCTTGGCTATGCCCCAATTATTTGCTTCATATATCATAAAATATTTAAATTAAATAGTTTTTGTAATAACGCACCAGTATTTAAGGTATTTTCTTTTCAAATTAGCCATTGCTAATTTAGCATTTTTTTTTGAATTAAAAACTCCATAGCAAACAGAGCCGGAGCCAGTCATTCTAGAAAAAATACACCCCTCTAATTTGCCAATAAATTTTAAAAGACTAGAAATCTTTAAATACTTCTTTTCTACAATTTGCTGCAAGTCATTACGATCTTTTTTAATTATTTCAATGTATTTTTTTCTATTTAATGTTTTAAAATAATTTACGCTTGATTTAGAGCTGAAATTTCTAACTATCCTATATATGTTTTTTGTTTTACAATTAATATTTGGATATACAAGTAAAACATATGATTTAATATTATTTTTTATTTTAAAAACTCTTCTTAAATTTTTTTGAAATGAATTATTGTTTAAAAATAATCTAAAATCTGATCCAATTTTTTTTTCAAGAGCATTTAATAATTTTTCATTAAAATTTTTTTTTAAAAAGTGCCTTGCAATACTAAATGAATTACTAGTCCCTCCTCCTAAGCCTGCGTAAACCGGTATATTTTTTTTTATTGTAATCTTATAAAAATTATTAATAATTTTAAATTCTCGAAGTAAATTCAATGTGTCAATAATACTATTTTTTTTTGGGTTAACTTTATTTTTAAATCTTCCATGAAAAATAATTATATCTTTTTTATTTTTTTTTATATAAATTTCATCGTATAAATTAATTAATGTCGAATTAGTTTCAATATTATGCAGACCAGATTTTAGTTTTTTCAAAACTCTTAATGTTAAATTAATTTTTGAATAAGACTTTAATCTCATTAATTTAATGTGTTTGGGCCATAAAGTATTTTATTTTCGATTTTATTTTTAAGCTCATCTTCAGTATCTTTTAGACTCAAGACATGCCTCCAATAATATCTTGCTTGCAACTTTTCTCCATTAATCCATAGGATATCAGCAAAATGATCGTTAACTATTGGATCTAATGGCATAAGTTGAACAGCTTTTTTTAAATATTCTTCTGCTTTTTCATATCTTTTCAATTTATATAAAGCCCAACCCAAAGAGTCTGTTATATAACCGTCGTTTGATCTCAGTCTATTCGCTTCCTCTAACATTTTAAGTGATTTTTCAATTTTAACTCCTTTTTCAATCCAGCTGTATGCTAAATAATTTATTACATAAGCTTGATTTGGCTTAACTTCTAACGAGTCCAAGAAATCTTTTTCTGCTTTCGGCCAATCTCCAGTTTGTTCATAAGCTATACCTCTTCCATCTTTAACTTTCGGATATAATTCATGGGATCGTGTAATGTTTTGTAATATTTTTGAATAATACTTAATTGACTTTTTAAATTTTTGATTATTTTTTAGAAATTGTGCAAAATCATACGTTTGATAATTGTTAGGTAAGTTTAAATTTTTATAACTTGCTTCTATTGTTCTTAAAGCTTTTTCGGTTTGAGAATTTTCAATATCAAGTGAAGCTATTTGTTTTGATGAATGCCAACTATAGTGGTCGCCAAATCTGTTTAAAAGAAGGTAAATTTTTTTTGCCTTTTCATAGTTTCCTATCATAATAAAATTTTCTGCAAGTAAAGTGTTGTAAGAAAAGAAATCTTGATTTAAATATTTTGACAGATTTATATAAAAATTAGACTCTGAATATAAACTTTGAGACGATAAAGCATTTGCAGTTATGTATAATAATTCAGCAATTACATTAGATATGTTTTTGCAATCAAAATTATTTTTCAAATAATTTTGCTTTTTTTTGTTAATATCTGAATATAGTTGATTAAGTAGTAAATTTCTTGGGGCTTGCTTTAATTTTGAATTTAAAACTAAATTTGCTTTTTTTATAAGATCTTTTTTTAATAAATAATTAGCATAAAAAAATGTATATCGTGAGAAATCAGTTGTTTGATCATTGGTTAAACTTAAAAACTTTTCATTTACATTTGAAGTATCAAAGTAACAATTTAAGAAAACATCATTAATTTTTTTAATATTTTTGTATTTAGGACTTATCAACTTAAATACTTGTTTAGCATCATCGTAATTTAACTTTGATTTTTCTACAGATATCCAGCTAAATATTATCTGGCTTAACAGCTCTTGTAATGGAGTGTAGTTATTTTTATTGGTTAAATTTAAATAATCGTGAGCTTTAGAAAAATTGTTGTTTTTTATAAATTTGCTAATGATGACTATGTCACTTTGGAAAAAATTCTTTTTTTTAATTTCTAATTTCTTCGAGTATTGAAATGCTTGATTAATTTTGGAGTTGTTAATCAAAGTCTCAATATATAATTTTGAAAATTTATAATGATTATCCTCAAGATTGTTAAGTCTTTTAAAAAAATTATAAGAGTCATCATAATTATTATTTTGTAAAGAAATCACACCAGCAAAATAATTTGATATTTTATCCCCTGTGTAATATTTTTCTAAACCCACACTAGAACTTGTAAATACCAAAATATACAAAAAGAAGGTTTGTAAAATTATTCTAATTAGTTTAAAAAATTTATTCATAATATCAAAAAATATGAATAACAAATTAACTAAGTTAATTAAATACTATAGTTTGATTAATCACAATTTAATCTTTAGTAATAAATCAATAAATCGGTATAATATTGGACAGCCATTCGTCCAAAAAGATAAGGCTGGAAGTTTACAAAAACTAAGAGAGGAAATTAATAAAATTAAAAATTGTAAATTAAAAGAAAATGCTTCAAATCTTGTTTTTTCAGATGGTAATCCTAATGCAAAAGTAATGGTGATTGGTGAAGGACCAGGAGCTAACGAGGATAAAGAGGGATTTCCATTTGTTGGGAGGGCGGGACAATTGTTGGATAAAATGCTTAATGCAATTAATCTTAGTCGTAAAAATGTTTATATCACAAACGTTGTTAATTATAGACCTCCCGAAAATAGAAAACCTACCGAAAAGGAAGTTGAAAGATATCTTCCATACTTAAAAAAACATATAGAAATTATAAAACCAAAAATTATTTTACTTCTAGGCAGCACTGCAATGAATGCTATTTTAAAAAAAGCAGATGTAATTTCAAAAATGAGAGGAAAATGGATTGAGATTGAAATCAATAAATTAAAAATATTTTCAATTGTATCTTTTCATCCGGCCTACCTCTTAAGGCAGCCAGACCAGAAAAAATTCTCTTGGATAGACTTAAAAATGATTAGAGAAAAATTGAGGAGAGTAAGTTAAATTTGAAAAATTATAAGATTATAGCTGGTATTGATGAAGTGGGAAGAGGATGTTTAGCGGGGCCTGTTGTTTCAGCTGCAGTAATTTTAAAGGAAGGCTTACCGATTAAAAATTTAAAGGACTCAAAAAAACTTAGTTTTAAACAAAGAGTAGAAATTTCAGAGGAAATTAAAAATAAATCTTTTTTTTCATTTGGAATAGCCTCAGTAAAAGAAATAGAAAAATTAAATATTTTAAAAGCTTCATTGCTATCCATGAAAAGAGCTATTTTAAAATTATCAAAAAAACCCGACTTAGTACTTGTAGATGGTATATTTGCTCCACAAGTTCAAAATAAATGTAAAACCATAATTAAAGGTGATGAAAAAATAAAATGTATAAGTGCAGCTTCTATCTTAGCAAAGGTTTATAGAGATAAAATAATGATTAAGATGTCAAAAAAATTTAAAAATTATGCCTGGGACAAGAATTTTGGTTATGGTACCAAACAACATATTGTTGGCTTAAAAAAATATGGTTTCACAACAATCCATAGAAAAAATTTTAAACCAATATACAATATGTTGTTGAAATAATCTTAATGCAACTAAAAACCTTTTTTTTCACGTAAAAATAATTGACCTAAGATTCAATTTAAGGTTGAATCTTGAAATGTCAAAGTTTCATAATAAAATTATAAACGGAAATTGCTTAGAAGAATTTAAAAGAATTCCTGATAGCTCTTTTGATCTAATTTTTGCTGACCCTCCTTACAATATGCAAATAGGGGAAAAGTTGACTCGTCCAGATGCAAGTAAAGTAAATGGAGTAAACGATAAATGGGATCAATTTAGCAGCTTTAAACATTATGATGTTTTCTGCAAAGCATGGCTTACTGAATGCAAAAGAATTTTAAAAGATAACGGGAGCATATGGGTTATAGGTTCTTACCATAATATTTTTCGTTTAGGCTACCACTTACAAAACTTAAATTATTGGCTGCTTAATGATGTAATCTGGAGAAAAAATAATCCAATGCCTAATTTTAGGGGAACCAGATTTACAAATGCTCACGAAACTCTTATTTGGGCATCAAAAAGTAAAAAGTCGAAATACACTTTTAATTATCAGTCACTTAAGTGTTTAAATGATGATTTACAGATGAGGTCAGATTGGATATTTCCAATATGTAATGGGAGGGAGAGATTAAAAAAGAATGGAAAGAAAGTTCATTCTACTCAAAAACCAGAAGCATTACTTCATAGAATTATACTAGCTACCACAAATAAGGGTGACAGCATTTTTGACCCGTTTTTAGGCACTGGGACAACAGCAGTTGTTGCAAAAAAATTAGGAAGAAATTACTACGGGATAGAAAAAGAGAGAAAATATTTTAAAGCTGCTAGCGAAAGGATTAAAAAAACAAAAGTTATTAATGATAGTTATCTTGATACGATTGAAAATAACAAATCTAAGCCTAGAGTGCCTTTTGGCTCACTCGTAGAATTAGGAATGTTAAAGCCTGGAACATCTTTATTTGATGCTAAGAAAAAAATTAACGCAAAAATTATGGCAGATGGAAGCATTAAATATAAAGAGTCCGAAGGTTCAATTCATAAAGTAGCAGCAAAAATAATGGGCGCAGATAGTTATAATGGTTGGACTTACTGGCATTATAATTTAAATGGTTCAACGGTTTTAATTGACAGTCTGAGACAAAAGTTTATAACACAAAAATAAATTTAGTTTTTATAAACCGTGCCTAAATAAGAATTAACAAAACTTTTTCTTTTTAAAAAAAATTTCATAAAAAAGTTTCTAATTATTTGCATAAACTTGCTCGATAAATGAAACAGAAAAAAATTAAAGTTTGATCTTCTTCTTACTTTTTTCGCTCTCTTCGATCTTTCTAGAAAATATATTTTTTGTATATCCCCTCTTTCATTTTTAATTAGATTAAATAATTCATAAGCGCTTTCTATCGATTGTCCTGCGCCTTGAGCTAATGTTGGTAAAAAACCATTAAATGCATCACCTATATAGAAAACTTTACTATTAGATGAGGGAAGTATTTTAGGAGTTGCATATAATGGCCAAGATTTTAAATCCTCTTCATACACTTTCTTTAAATTAGGATTTTGTTTAACAATCTTATCCAACAAAATTTTGATATTATCAGGATTGTTTTTTCTGTGTCTTAATATACAAACAAAGTTAAGATCTTTATTTTTATTTATTGGGTAGATAACTAAATGACAATTTTTTCCCATCATCAGACTAACTTTAGATTGATCAATATCCAATCCTGATGTTGAATTAAGAATTGTCCTCAATGCGATAGCGTTTTTAAACACTGGTTTATTTTTTTTCTTTTCAAAAAATGTGCGTGTATTAGAAAAAATTCCATCTGCACCAATTACATAATCTACAAGATCATTCGTGTTATCATCAAATTTAATAAGAACTTTTCCCTTTAATTCTGAAACCTCTTTCATTATTTTTCCAAATCTAATGTGCTGAGTATAAATATCATCTTTTAAAAATTCAATTAAAGTGGATCTCTGCAAAGTGGTGTACTTTTCATTATTTGAGTTAAATTGAGCTAAATTTAAATCACATAATTTTTTGTTTTGAATATTGTAAATATCAAGGTCTTTCGGGTGATATATTTTTTCACTATCAACTTTACTAAAGTTTAATTTGTTCAAAATTTTAATGCTGTTAGTTGAGAGTTGTATACCATAGCCCTCATCAAGTGGAAGGCTATCATTTTTTTCATAAATCATAAAATCATGATTTTTATTTTTATATAAAAAATTTGCTAAAGTTAAACCAGCTATTCCAGATCCAATTATTGCAATTTTTTTTTTCATTAAAATAAAACTGAAACTTGTTTTAATATTTTTTTTGTGAAAGTTGGTAAAAATTCATTGGTATTTTTTATAGAGTACCAAGAGTAATGATTTGGTATGCTTTTTGAGAACTGATAATACAAATTAATATTTAACTTTTTATTTGAAATAGAATTCTTATATTTTGATAATAATTTCCATTTTTTAAAAGATTTATTGTTTTTAATACTTTCTATTTTCGGCAAGTTGAATTTATTTAAAAAACCCAAATTATTTTTTTTAGTTAAAGCTATTTCACCCTTTTTAGATAAATAACAAAAAATATTTATGTTTTTATTAACAACTTCTCTCTTTATTTTCCTAATTTTATTTTTAGATTTGTAAAATTTACAATTACTCCGGATGGGACATATTCCACATTTTGGAATTTTAGAATTACAGACCAATGCCCCAAATTCCATCATCGCTTCCACGAGGTCTGAATTTCTGCTGGTATTAAATAGATTTTTTTTATTTATATTTATAAAATTTTCAAAATCTATTTTACTAACTTCCCTATTAAATATTCTTGAAATAACTCTTTTCACATTTCCGTCTAGTGCCAATGTTTGTTTGTTGTAAATTAAAGCAGCTAAAACATTTGAAGTATATTCACCAATACCAGGTAGAGTTTTTATTTCATCAATTTCTCTCGGAAGTTTAGAATTATATTTGTTTACTAATATTTTTGACGTAGCTAAAAGATTTCTAGCTCTCCTGTAATATCCTAAACCCTCCCATAACTTAAGAATTTTATTCTCGTTTGCTCTAGATAATGAGTCGAGACTAGCGAATTTTTTTGTAAATTTTTCAAAATAAGGAATAACGGTTTTAACCTGTGTTTGCTGCAACATAAACTCACTTAATACCCTATAAAAAAGCAAATTAGGTGAATTTTTACCAACACGCCAAGGCAAAGTGCGCTTGTTATTATCATACCAAGCTAAAATATTTTTTGTTAAGTTAAACTTTAAATGCATAAAAAAAAAACTAATAATAGTTTAACTAAAAATTTCATTCAAGGGCTTAGGCCTTTATCGAGCACTTTGCCTCAACAAATAAAAAAAGTTTTAAAGAAAAATGGATTTAATTTATCCTCAATTGTTGATAATTGGACAAAAATTATAGGTAATGAGATTTCAAACAATTGTTATCCTATTAATATAAAGGCACAAGGCAACTCTAAAGATGTAACTTTAATACTCAATGTTATGCATGGAAAAGAAATTGACGTTGAGTATAATAAAAAAAATATTATCGACAAAATTAATTCATATTTTGGATATATTTTTATCAAAAATATTCAAATAAAAATTATTAATTCAAAATCAATTAGTTCAAAAAAAAATGTATCTATGAAAAAAAATAAAAATAACTTTAACGATGAATTGAAAAAAATAAGTGATATTCATTTAAAAAATAAGCTAGAAAAATTAATTAGTGCCTATGCTGAAAAAAATTAAATTTATTTTAATTACAATATTATTAATTGCCCAGTTTATTCCTGCTAGTGTTTCAGGTGATATTTTAAAAATCGGAGAAGAGAATGCAAAAATAACTGTCAAAGTTTTTTCATCTTTAACCTGTCCGCACTGTGCGTCTTTTCATAAAAAAGTTTATGAGAAACTTAAAAAAGAATATATTGATAAAAAATTAGTAAAATTAGAACATCATGCTTTTCCTTTAGATTTAGCAGCTCTTAACGCAGAAAAAATAGTCAGATGTGCCCCTAACCCAGACACAAAATTTGAACTTTTAACTAAAATTTACGACAAACAAAAAAAGTGGGCAGTAGGTTCAGATATTAAAAAAATTAACGAATCTTTAGTCAAAATTGGAACTGATTTTAAAATTAACGACATTGACTTAAGAGCTTGTTTAGACAACGATAGAACTCAAGAAATTATTTTAAATGAGAGAATTGAAGCACAAAAGGAATACAATATTACTTCTACACCAACTATTTACATAAATGGCAAAAAATATGAGGATAAGCATGAATTCAAATCTTTCAAAAAAGAGATAGATAAATTATTATAATTTCATGAAGTTTAAAAGATTGGAACTTACCGGCTTCAAGTCATTTTTTGATAAAACAACTTTTTTTATTGAAGATGGTTTGACCGGGATTGTTGGTCCAAATGGATGTGGAAAGTCAAATATTGTCGAGTCATTAAGGTGGTGTATGGGAGAAACATCTGCCAAAAGCATGAGAGGAGCTGGTATGGAAGATGTAATATTTGCTGGAACATCAAATAGACCAGAAAAAAATTTCTCTGAAGTGTCTTTATTAATTGATAACAAAGATAAGGATGGTCCAGAGCAATATCATAAATTAGATGAAATTTTAATAAGAAGAAAGATTGAGAGAAATAAAGGTTCAAAATATTATTTAAACGAAAAAGAGGTAAGGGCAAGAGACGCTCAAACTTTTTTTGCTGATTTATCTACCGGCGCTCATTCTCCGTCTTTAATAAGTCAAGGTAAAATTGGACAACTTGTTACTGCAAAACCTGTAGAAAGAAGATCAATTTTAGAAGAGGCTGCTGGTATAGCTGGTATACATGCTAGAAGACATGAAGCTGAAACAAGACTAAACGCTGCAGAAAATAATCTCAAAAGAGCAGATGAGCTTAAAAAACAACAACAAAAACAATTAGACAACCTAAAAAAACAAGCTGAGGAAGCTACAAAATATAAAGAAATTTCAAAAGAAATTAGAAGAGCAGAAGCAGGATTATACTACCTTAAGTTAATTGATATTGAAAAAAATAAAAAAGAAATTCTTGAAAAAGTAAGCGAGCAAGATGATGAAATAAGTGCGATCAAAATAGACTTGAACCATAATACAGAATTATTAAATGAGGAAAACGCAAAATTAACTCCTCTGAGAGATAGAAAGTTAGAAAGCTTGGCTAAACTACAAAAAATAAATTTAGATATGACTAATTTAGAAGAAAAGGAAAAAAGGATTAAAAAATTATCTGCAAAACTGGAAAGTTCATTATTAACTATTGAGTCTGATTTAGAAAGGGAGAAAAGTATCTCATTAGACGCATCTCTTAATGAGAAAAGGATCTTAGAAGAAAAAGATGAATTATTAAAAACTGAAAAAGCATTTGGTACTACTGAAGTAGAAATAAATGAAAATTTAGAGCTTTCAAAAAGAAATTTAGATGATTTAAAAAAGGAACTTGAAGGTTTAATTTTCGAAATTGGCAAACTTATAGATGAAGATAAGAAAATACCAAAGGATTTATTTAATAATCTCAAAAATCTAGTTGATAAAATAACATCAGCACATGAAAATTATGCAACTAATTTTAGTAAAAATGAAACCGTAAAAAGTGATTCAATTAAGAGAAAAGAAAGAATTAAAAATATTGATATTGAGTTAGAAAATTGGAAAAGTTTAAAAGTAAATTCTGAAAAAATGATCAATGATTTGCAAGAAAGGAAAAAGAAGATAAATAATGAGATGAGAGAAAATCAAAAAAATCCTGAAATTATTGCTACTACAAAAGGTCAAAATATACAAAATTTAGAAAATACGAAAAAAAGAAGTGAGGAGCTTACAGAAGAACTAAATTCTGCAGAAGAAAGATTTAATAAAATAAATAACAATATTAAAGATGTACAAGAAAAACTTACAATACTGAGAGAAAACAAAGCTAGAAACGAAGCTACTTTAGAGGGAATTGCAACACGAAAAAAAGATTTATTTTATTCAATAAATTCAGAATTAAATATTACCGACGAAAATAGATTATTATCTCTTGCAGAATTTAATACTGATGAATTGCCGTCCATAGATAATCAAATATCTACTGTAGAAAAAATTAAAAAAGAGAGAGAGTCAATGGGCACTGTAAATTTAAGAGCTGACATAGAAACTAAAAAATTTGAAGATGAAATTAAAAAAATGGAAGACGATAGAGCTGATCTTTTTTCAGCAATTGTAAAGCTTAAATCTAGTATTGAAGAATTAAATCAAAAAGGTAGGGAAAGGCTTTTAGATGCTTTTGAAAAAGTTAATAGAAAGTTTAACGAAGTTTATACAAAACTTTTTAGTGGAGGAAGTGCAAAACTAGAATTAGTCGATTCAGATGATCCTTTGGAAGCTGGATTAGAAATGTTTGTTTCACCACCGGGAAAAAGATTACAATCTATAACCTTGTTGTCCGGAGGCGAACAGGCACTTACGGCCTTATCTTTAGTTTTTGCAGTATTTTTAGTTAATCCTTCACCTATATGCGTTTTAGACGAGGTTGATGCTCCTTTAGATGATGCTAATGTCACAAGGTTTTGCTCTTTATTAGATGAGTTGACAAGCATAACTAAAACTAAATTCATTATAATAACACACCATGCTTTAACAATGTCAAGAATGCACAGGTTATATGGAATTACTATGCCGGAAAAAGGTATCAGCCAATTAGTTGCTGTTGACTTAGAAAAAGCGGAAGAGTTAGTAGCTTAAATAAATGGATGATAAGGATTTTAAAACTCGCCTAAAGATTGCAAAAAAGGAATTTCTAAAGAACAACTCCGAGGAAAAAGAGAAAAGAGGACTTTTTATGGGTTCTGCCTTTAGGTTGGGAACCGAATTAGTGGCTGCAGTGGTGGTTGGGACAATTATTGGGTTTATTTTAGACAATTGGTTTGGTACTAAACCCTGGTTTATTATTATCTTCTTTTTTATAGGTGTAATAGCAGGAATAATGAACGTTATTAGAGTAGCAAACAACATGCAAAAAAAAGATTAAAAGGGGCATTAAATTATGGCAGCTAATCCGATGCATCAATTTCAAGTTTATAGAATTGGGCCAGAAATAAAGTTGGGAAATTTTGACTTATCATTTACAAACGCAAGTTTATTTATGCTTATAAGTGCTATATCAATTTGTTTATTTCTGTATTTCGGATCAAAACAAAAAAACATAATACCAGGTAGATTGCAGCTTGTAGCTGAATTGTTTTATAACTTTATTGCAAAAATGATTAGTGATACAGCTGGGTCGAAAGCTAAGCCTTATTTCCCATTTATATTTACCTTGTTTATGTTTGTGCTAATTTGCAATATGATTGGTATGCTACCTTATTCTTTCACAGTAACCAGTCATATTATAGTAACTTTAGTGATGGCAATGTTTATTTTTATTGCGGTAACTATAATAGGGTTTTTAAAACATGGTCTAAAATATTTATCGATATTTGTTCCAAAAGGTGTACCAGTTGTATTGTTGCCTTTGATAACAATTATAGAAATTATTTCTTATTTAAGTAGGCCAGTTAGTCTCTCCGTCAGATTATTCGCAAATATGATGGCAGGACATACAATGTTAAAAGTTTTTGGCAGTTTTGTCATTAGTTTGGGTTTATTAGGTGGGTGGTTACCACTTAGTTTTTCAGTTGCATTAACTGGCTTGGAAATATTAGTAGCTTTTTTACAAGCTTATGTTTTTGCAATTTTAACCTGCATCTATTTGAATGATGCACTTAATCTTCACCATTAAAAAAAAGGAGGAAAAATGGAGTTAGAAGCAGCAAAAATGATTGGAGCAGGATTAGCTGCAATCGCACTGGCTGGAGCAGGGGTTGGTATCGGAATTATTTTCGGTAACTACTTATCAGGAGCCATGAGAAATCCGTCAGCAGCACAAAAGCAGTTTCCTAATTTGCTTTTAGGTTTTGCTTTAGCAGAAGCGACAGGTTTATTTGGACTTGTAGTTGCATTGATTATCTTATTTGCATTTTAAAAATAAATATGAGGCTTAAAGTACCCTTTATTATTTTTATATTTTGTTTTGAAACATATTTGTTTGCAGCTGAGGCCGGTATGCCTCAGCTGGACGCAAAATATTGGCTATCACAATCATTTTGGTTAATTTTAATTTTTTTCATTCTGTATCTTGCATTATCCAGATTTTTTATACCAAAAATAAAAAATAATTTAGACGATAGAGAAAAAAAAATTAAGGACAATTTAAATGAAGCAAAAACATTTTCTGAATTAGCAGAGAAAAAAAATTTAGATTATGAAAATCAGATACTGAATGCAAAAAAAGAGGTTGTAAAAATAATTACTGAGTCAAAAAAACAATTAGATAAAAGTATTAATCAAAAAAAACAGCAATTTGAAATAGAAATTGAAAAAGAAGTAGAAAAAGCTGAAGAAGAAATTTTAAATCTAAAAAAAAACTCATTAGGTTCAATACACAATATAGCTGAAGAAATTTCAGCTAAAGTAATTGAAAATATAACTGGAGAAAAACTAAATGAAAGTAGTATTAAGGCATCAGTTGCAGAAATTTCAAAAAAAAAAATAGATAAATATTTATGATAATCGACGCAACATTTTGGGTGGCAATATCTTTTTTAATTTTTATTTTACTTTTAATTTATTTTAAGATTCCTACAAAAGTTAAAAATATTCTTGACGAAAATATAACTAATATAAAAAAACAAATAGATGAGTCAGAAAAGTTAAAAGAAGAAGCTAAGCATAAATTAGCCGAGCACGAAAAAAAAATTGTAAGTTCGAAATCTGAAATTCAAAAAATGATTAGAGAGGCAAACGAACAAGCTGAAAAGAATATCATAAAATCAAATGAAATTTTTCATAAACAAATTGAAGTTAGAAAAAAAAGTACTGAAGAGAAAATTAAGCAACTAAAAAATCAAGCAGTAAAAGATGTAAAAAATGCTTCAATTAACATAGCTTTCGAGAGTATAGAGAAACTTATGCTAAATTCTTTAGATAAAAACAAATTAGATAAGATTTATAATCAAAGTATAGAAGAAACAAAGTTAGCACTTCAAAAGAAATCCAGTTAAAATAAGTCACAAAAAATGACAAAAAAAATTATAGTTATAGGCTCCGGCTTTGGTGGATTAGCTGCATCTCTTAGGTTAAAAGCTAAGGGTTATGACGTTACCTTAGTCGAAAAACACCCAGATTTAGGTGGTAGAGCGAGAGTATTCAAAAAGGGAAATTTTACCTATGATGGGGGTCCCACAGTAATAACAGCTCCTTATCTTTTTGAGGAACTATTTTCTTTATTTAATAAAAATATTTCAGACTACTTAAAAATTGTACCGTTAGATCTGTGGTACCGTTTTGTATTCAATGACGGACAAACTTTTGATTACTCTGGAAATGAAAAGTCGATGGAAAAAGAAGTCAAAAAGTTTTCAGATACAGATTTTGAGGGATACAATAATTTAGTTAACTTTACTGAAAAAATTTTTAACAAAGGCTTTACAGATTTATCGGACAAACCGTTTAATAATATTACTTTTATGTTAAAACAAGTTCCATCGTTATTAAGTCTAAAAAGTTATAAATCTGTTTATCAATTAGTTTCAAACTATATTAAAAATGAAAAATTAAGAAGGGTATTTAGTATGCATCCTCTTTTAGTGGGCGGCAATCCTTTTACAACAACTTCAATATATACTTTGATTTTATTTTTAGAAAAAAAATGGGGCATTCATTACTCAATGGGTGGCACAGGTAATGTGGTTTCGGCTTTAGAAAGATTAATGAATGAGGAAAGTATAGAGATTATTAAAGATGCTGAAGTAACTGAAATAATTTCAAGCAATAATAAAGTGCTAGGTGTAAAGATAAATAATTCTAAAGTTATTAATTGTGATTATATTATTTGTAATTCTGATCCCCCAAATGTTTACCAAAATTTAATTAAATCAAAAAACAATTATAATTTTTTGTTTAAACAAAAAATTAAAAGAATGGATTATTCAATGGGGTTATTTGTTTATTATTTTGGTTCAAAAAAACAATACGAGAATGTAGCTCATCATACTATTTACTTTGGCGATTCTTATGAAAAACATTTAGATAAAATCTTTGAGAAAAAAATTCTGTCTGAAGATATTAGTTATTATTTACACAGACCCTCGGCTACAGATCCAAATATGTCACCTAAAAATCAAGATGCATTTTATGTTTTAGTTCCAGTGCCAAATAATTTATCTAATATAGATTGGTCTGCGGAAGGTGAAAAATTTAAAAATCTAATTTTAGATAAAATGGATAAGACAGTGCTACCTGGTATAAAACAAAATGTTGTAAGTGATTTTTATTTAACACCTGATTACTTCGAAAAAGACTTAGCAACCTTACATGGATCGGGATTTTCAATACAACCAAAATTCTCACAATCAGCTTATTTTAGATTTCACAATCAATCAGAAGTTTTTAATAATTTATATTTTGTGGGAGCTGGAACACATCCAGGAGCAGGAATGCCAGGGGTCCTTTCATCTGCTAAAGTATTGGATAGACTATTTTGATGAATAATTTAATAAAAAAACATGCAAAATCTTTTTACTGGGCAAGTTTTTTTTTATCTAAACCAGTATTTAATAAATGTTCGTCTTTATATAATTTCTGTAGAACTTTAGATGATATAGTTGACGATGATAAAAAACTGGAAGTTAAAAAACAAAACTTTTTGAAATTTAAAAAAGATTTTATTAATAAAAATGACAATAACTCTATAATTAAAGAAATGTGGTCAATAATAGATAAAGAGAAAATTTCTAAACAGGTAGTAATGGACTTATTCGACGGAGTTCAAACAGATTTAGAAGAAAAAGTTAAAATTAATTCAAAAAAGGAATTGTTAGTATATTCCTATAGAGTTGCTGGAACAGTTGGTTTGATGATGTCAAAAATTTTAAAAGTAAATAATCGAGAAGCTCTTAAAGGTGCTATTGATCTTGGAATTGCAATGCAACTTACAAATATCGCTCGAGATGTTTGTGAAGACAAGGCGCGCAATAGGCAATATGTTAATCACGATTTTTCTTCAATAAAAGAAATAATTAATGAGTCTCAAATATTTTATAATACATCTTTTCACTCAATTAGTAGTATTCCACTAAATTCTAGATTTTCAGTTATTGTGGCCAGACGCGTTTATAGAAAAATTGGCGATTATATCCTCAAACAAAAAAATATAGAGAATTATAATAATGCGGGAAAGATATATGTACCTATTTTTGAAAAGATTATTCAAACTTTTTTGTCTTTTTTTGACTTTATTAAATTATTATTTGTAAAAGAATTAAGTTACGAAAATCATACAAATCATACTATTCTAGAAAAGGAAGTAAATTTAAATGAAAGAATTTGACTACGTAATAATTGGTGGTGGGTGTGCTGGTTTGTCTTTAGCTTATGAACTAGAGATAAACGAAAAGTTAAAAGACAAAACCCTAGCAATTATTGAAAATCGTAAAGAATATAAAAGAGATAAAACATGGTCCTTCTGGAAGGTTTTTGATCACAACTTTGATGATTGTGTAATTAAAAGTTGGAATAATTTTACAATCAATACTTCAGAAAGTTCACATGAATTAACAAATAAAAAATTTCCTTATCAAAGTATTGATAGTGGTAAATTTTACAACAAAATAAAATCTAAGCTTTCTACTAATTCTAAGGTCAGTTTTTTTAAAAATCTTAACGAAATCAATTTAGAAAATTCAAAAATTTTTAATAGTGTTTTTGAAGAAAAAATTGATAAATCTAAGCTATGGCAACACTTTCAAGGTATTGAGATAGAGACACAGAAAAAAATTTTTGATGAGGAAATAATAAACTTAATGGATTTTAATTGTGATCAGAGAAATGATGTACATTTTTTCTACACATTGCCGTTCAGTAAAAATAAAGCTTTAATTGAAACAACTTGGTTATCAGATTTAGAAGATCAGAGCCTTATGGATTATGACCTTCAGTTAGAAAATTATATTAAAAACAATTTGGGTATAAAAAACTATAAAATAAATTTTACTGAGAAAGGTGCTATTCCACTTTTTTACCCTTCATTAAAAAATGATAACAAAATAATTAATATTGGATCAGCTGGAGGAATGACTCGGTTAAGCACAGGTTATACTTTTTTAAATATCCAAGAACATAGTAAGTATATTGTAAAAAATATCGATAAAATTTATGAAGCAAAAATATTTAATCTAGGAAATAAATATCAGTTTTTAGATAAAATATTTCTTAGAGTTTTAAAAAAGCACCCTGAAAAGATGCCCAAAATATTTCTTAATATGTTTAAAGCTTCTTCAAATACAATTATAAAATTTTTGTCAAATAAAAGTAATTTGATAGAAGATATAAACATTATAAGCAGAATGCCAAAATTAATTTTTTTTAAGGCACTATTTAATTAATGGAAAAAATTAACTTTAAACACTCAATTATATTTTTTAATTTTTGTATTTTGATAAGCCCACTTTATCTAATCCTTAATTTTGAACCAGTAATATTTTGTTTGTTTTTAATCTTAATTCTAGGAATTTCACATGGTGCGTTAGACAATATTAAAGGGGCGAAGCTTTTAAAATTATTTGGATATAAACATCTAGTTTCCTTTTATCTTGCCTATATTTTTATTTCATTATTAATAATAATATTCTGGTTAATTTTCCCTAATACTATTTTATTATTATTTTTAGTTGTTGCAGCATATCACTTTGGAAAAGAAGACACGGTATTTTCTTTTAGAAGAAAATTTTTCGTATCTGAATTTTTATTCTTCTTAAAAGGTTCAGCAGTAATTATGGCTCCATTATTGTTAAAGAGAAACGAAACAAATGAAATATTTAGAATTCTTAATTTCAATTTTTTTGAGATGAAATTTTTTAGTGACGGATTTTTAATTACTATTTTATGTCTAAGTTTTTTATCTTCACTGTACATTTCAAAAAAAGAAAATGCAGACCTTAAAGGTCTAATGATCATGGATTTCTTTGCTTTAGTTATATTAAACCTTTTTTTATCACCTATTTTGGCTTTTACTCTTTATTTTTGTTTTCTTCACTCAATAAGGCATTCGATTTCTCTTATTTTTGAACTGGATAAATCTTTTAATCCTGGTTTTAAAAAATTTATAAAAAAAGCAATCCCTTTAACTATTGTAACCGGAGTAATATTTATATTTGCGATATTTTTTTTAAATAATTTTTATAAGCTTGATGAGGCTATATATAAGGTGATTTTTATTGGTTTGGCGTCGCTTACTTTTCCGCATATATTGTTAGAATATCTTTTAGAAAAAAATGAAAAAAGAACTTAAAATTTATTTAGCGTCACCAAGGGGATTCTGTGCTGGAGTAAAAAGAGCAATAGACATTGTTGAAAAATCAATCAATAAGTTTGGATCTCCAGTATATGTTAGACACGAGATAGTGCATAATAAACAAGTAGTTGAAGAGCTAAAAAAAAGGGGGGCAATTTTTGTTGATGAATTATCTGACATAGAGGATGAAAAAAGACCAGTGATTTTTTCTGCTCATGGCGTCCCTAAGTCTGTGCCACAAGAAGCAAAATCGAAAAATTTATCTTTTGTAGACGCTACTTGCCCTCTAGTATCTAAAGTTCATAGAGAGTCGGAACAATTGCACAAAAAGGGTTTTGACATTTTGCTTATTGGACACAAAAATCATCCTGAGGTAGTAGGCACAATGGGTCAACTACCTAAAGGATCTATAAAGTTAATTGAAACAAAAAATGACGTAGATGAGCTTGATAAAGAGAACTTTAAGAAACCAATAGCTTATATAACGCAAACTACGCTTTCAGTAGATGATACTGCAGATATCATTAATCACCTTAAAAAAAAATTTCCAAATATTAAAGGTCCAATTAAAGAGGATATTTGTTACGCTACAACAAACAGACAATTAGCTGTAAAAAAAATAGCATCTAAATGTGATATGTTTTTTGTTGTAGGTAGTCGGAATTCATCTAACTCAGTGAGATTAGTTGAGGTAGCAAAAAAAGCAGGATGTAAAAATTCTCAGTTGATGCATTCGGAAAAAGAAATACCGTTTAACGAGATAGATAACTCTGATACCATTGGAATATCATCTGGTGCATCGGCTCCTGAAAAATTAGTACAAACTTTAATTAATAATATAAAAAAGGATAGGAAAGTATCTATAGAGGAAGTAGTAGTAGCAGAGGAAAAAGTTGTTTTCAAATTACCAAAAGAGCTTAACTAATGGCTGTCTATACAAAATTTAATTATGATAAAATTGAACAAATTTTATCTCAGTACAATTTAGGTAAACTGGATCATTTTAAGGGTATTGAAGAAGGAATAGAAAATACAAATTATTTTTTATCTGTTGAAAAGAAAAAGTTCATACTTACAATTTATGAAAAAAGAGTAAAGTCTGAAGATCTTCCATTTTTTTCTGATCTTATGTCATCATTAAATGAATCGAATTTTAAATGCCCTGCCCCAATTATAAATAAACAAAATAAAACAATTACAGATTTTGAGGGTAAAAAACTAATGATAGTCTCTTTTCTTGAGGGTAAAGCAAAACAAAATTTATCTCCTTTAAACTGTAAATCAATTGGTATTGAAGTTGCAAAAATGCACAACATTACAAAGAACTTTAAATTTAAAAGAGAGAATGATCTTTCTGTAAAATCTTGGAGAAGTTTATTTGACACTGTAAAAGACAAATGTTCTAAAATTCATAAAGATCTCCCAAAATTAATAGAGGAAAATCTTAGAGATGTTGAAGAAAATTGGCCAAAAAATTTACCTCGGGGTATCATTCATGCAGATTTATTTCATGATAATATTTTTTTTCTTCAAGATAAGTTTAGTGGGATAATTGATTTCTACTTTTCTTGTGAAGACTTTTTTGCTTTCGAAATAGCTATTTGTTTTAATGCGCTCTGTTTTGACGGTTTAAAAGAAAACTTAAGTTTTAATGTTACAAAGGCGAAAAATTTTATTAATGGATACACTTCGATAAGAAAACTCAATGAAGAAGAAAAAAATAACATCAAAGTATTGTCTCAAGGGGCTGCTTTGAGGTTTCTATTAACAAGGGTATTTGACACTCTCCATAAAGTTGAAGGAGCAATTGTAAAAATTAAAGATCCTATTGAATATTTAAAAAGATTAGAATTTCATAAAAATTCAAAAAATTATGAGGATTATTTCTTTTAATGAAGTTTAAAATTTATACTGATGGCGCGTGTTCAGGAAATCCTGGAAAAGGGGGTTGGGCCGCTGTTATTTTAGACGGAAAAAATCAATCTAGTATTTCTGGTAGTGAAAATAAAACTACTAATAATAGAATGGAATTAATGGCGCCTATAATGGCCTTAAAAAAAATTAAAACGAGGTCAGAAATTACAATTTATACTGACTCTAAATATGTCAAAGATGGAATTACTGAATGGATAAAAAAATGGAAATTAAATGATTGGAAAGGTTCAAATAAAAAACCAATAAAAAATAAGGATTTGTGGGTTAAATTAGATAATTGCTGCCAGAAGCATGATGTAAGTTGGAAATGGGTTAAAGCACACGCGGGAAATAAATTAAATAATTTAGTAGATGAGTTGGCAGTTTCAAAATCTAAATAGATTTTAGAAAACTTTCTGCTCCAGACAATTCGCAGGTAGCAGTCTCCTTTTCTACTTCTACTTTTTTTAAAATTTGATTTTCTACAAGCATTGTATATCGATTTGATCTCACCCCTAGCCCTTTCTCCGATTTATCAACTTCAGTACCTATAGATTTAGTAAAATTTAGAAAAGGATCACCAACCATAAAAATTTTATTACCTGTTTTTTGATTTTCACCCCAAGCTTTCATAACGTTAGGATCATTTACTGCTATACAAATAATTTTTGTAACTCCTTTTTTTTTAGCTAAATCATAGTTTTTAATATAGCCAGGTAAATGAATTGCTGAACATGTTTTAGTAAATGCACCTGGCATTCCTAGAATTATAGTCTTATTGTCTTTACATAGATCTTGAACATCAATTTTTTTAACATCATTGTTCTGATCAAGATAAAATAATTTTGAACTAGGTAATTTATCTCCAACTTTTATTTTCATTAAATTTTTTCTAAAATATATTTTTTTATATCTTCTAGTTTGTTATCAATTATCTCAAATTTTTCAATTTTTTTTAACAAATCTGAAAATTGTTTAGGAGGATCAACATTTTTTCCTATTGCTAATTTAATTGTCTCTAAAAATTTATATGGATGAGCCGTACCTAATACAACAGTTTTTGAATTATTTTTTACTTTATATGAAGCACCTACAGCAGTTGCAGTATGTGGATCTAAAATAAATCCATAATTTATAAAAAAATCTTTTATAATTCTTAAAGTATCTGCATCGTTTATTTTTTCAGCAGAAAAATTTTCCCTGATCTTTTTCAATTCATCTTTTTCTAATTTAAAAAAGCCATTTTCATTTAAATCTTGCATTGATTTCGAGACTTTTCGATCATCGCTGTTCAACACATCGAATAACAATCTTTCAAAATTGCTTGCTACTTGTATATCCATACTTGGAGAGAGAGACGGTTTCACTTTGGACGGTCTATATTCTCCGGAATTTATAACTCTACATAGTATATCATTTTCATTTGTAGCAACTATTAACTTATCTATGGGTAATCCCATTTTTTTTGCAATATAGCCTGCATATACGTCTCCAAAATTTCCAGTTGGAACAGAGAAATTAATTTTAGAGGACATTTGAAAATATGCATAAAAATAATAAACAATTTGACAAATAATTCTCGCCCAATTAATCGAATTTACACCTGACATGTTTATTTTTTCTCTAAATTGATCATCATTGAACATTTGTTTAACAATTTTTTGGCAATCATCAAAATTCCCTTTAACAGCAATATTGAAAATATTATTAGAAACACATGTTGTCATTATTTTTCTTTGAACATTAGAAATTTTTTTGTGAGGGTGTAAAACAAAAAGATTTATATTTTTTTTTTCTTTTAAGGCAGCGATTGCAGCAGAACCAGTATCACCAGATGTTGCAACAATTATGTTTATATTTTTATTATTTAAATTTAACGCCTCGTACATTAGTCCTATTACTTGCATCGCAATATCTTTAAACGCTAAAGTCGGACCATGATAAAGCTCGAGTAAATTGATATTGTCTATTTTTTTTATTTCAACAATATTTTTTGTATCAAAACTTGAATAAGCTTTATCAAGAATCAATTTAATCTTATTCTTGTTTAAAACAGGAGAACAAAATTTAGATATAATTTCAACTCCTAAATCTATGTAATTGAGTGTACTTAATTGTTTTAATTCTTTTTCATTAAATTTTTGTATTTCATTTGGGAGAAAAAGACCTCCATCTGGTGCTAACCCTCTCAAAAAAATGCTACTAAAATCAAAATTTAAAGATTTATTTCTAGTGCTAATATAATTCATTGTTTTTTTCTAAAGTATAAAAAATATAATAATATTGAAAGTGCAACGGAATACCAAGTTATAGCATATTTAAGGTGATTATTGGGCAAATTAGGACTGATAATTTTATTCTCAACTAAACTATTTTGATTGTTTTGCAAATATAGAACAAAGTTGTTTAATTTATATCCTGTAAAACTTTCAAGATCTTCTAATTTTAAAGAGTACCATATATTATTTTCAATATCATTTTCAGGTTTAAATAGATTTGGTTTAGTTATTCTTTTTAAGATACCTTCGAAAGATTTTGAATTTATGCTGTTAATGTTTTTATTGTCTCTAACATCTTTATTAATCCAACCTCTATTGACCAGAAGAATTTCGTTAGAGTTCGTTTTTATTGGAGTAATTATATCGTAACCTGGGGTTCCTTTACTATTCAAGCTATACAAATATATTTGTTTTTCAAAATCAAAAGTACCGTTAAATTTTACTTTTTGATAATTATTTATGTTTGTATTAGAGAAAAATATAGGTTCAGAATTTAAACCATTGTTTATTTCGTTTATGAGACCAAGTTTCCATTGTAATCTGTAGAGTTGCCATGTACCAAGTGAACAAAAAAGTATTATAGAAAAAAAAACAAAAATACTAAAAGATATTTTTCTCAAGTATTTCTAACTTCCCCAAATATAAATTGCCGCAAAAAGAAATAACCAAACGACGTCTACAAAGTGCCAATACCAAGCTGCTGCCTCAAATCCAAAGTGGTGGTCAGGTTTGAAATGACCTTTTATTGATCTATACAGGCATACTGCTAAAAAAATTGTTCCTATGATAACATGAAAACCATGAAAACCTGTGGCCATATAAAAAGTTGATCCGTAAATATTTCCATCTATCGTAAATGAAGCATGATGATATTCATATGCTTGAAAACAAGAAAAAACAAAACCTAAAAAAACAGTAGCGATTAAACCGTTAACTAAGGCTTTTCTATCATTTTCGATCATGGCATGGTGTGCCCAGGTTACAGTCGTGCCAGACAGCAATAAAATTAAAGTATTAATAAGTGGTATATCCCATGGATCAAATGTTTTTATGTCTGCAGGAGGCCATATTTTTCCAATAGCCTCTGTTGGAAATAAACTTGCATTAAAAAAAGCCCAGAACCATGCCACAAAAAACATGACTTCTGAAGCAATAAAAAGTGTCATGCCGTATCTATGGGTTATCTGAACTACCATAGTGTGATGACCTTGTTTTTCTGCTTCATCAACAACGTCTCTGAACCACATGAAAGACCCGTATATTAATAATGCTGTCCCGATTAATAGTAACCACAACGCTTTAGTATGAAAATAATAAACTGCACCTACTGCTAAAACCAAGCAAGCAAATGAAGTAAATATTGGCCATGGACTTGGGTCAACTAAGTGGTAATCGTGCTTTTTTTCTCCTGATGACATTTAAACGCTATCCTTTTTATAATAATCTGAAGAAAAAAAAGTGAATGACAATGTAACATCAGAAATATTATTTGTTTTTTTATCATCGACAACTTTTGGATCCAAGAAAAATGTTAACACAAAATTCCTTTTTTGACCTGGATTAAGAGTTTGTTTTTCAAAACAAAAACAACCGATTTTATTTAAATATATACCAAAAGGTGATGGAGAAACATTAAAAGTAGCTGAACCAGACGTTGGTTGATTAGACTCATTTTCTACAAAAAATTTTACAGTATGTACCTCTCCTGGTTTTAAACTTAAAGTATTTTTCTCTGGGTAAAATTTCCAATCTAAAGCTCCATTTGAATTTGTATCAAAACGTATTTTGTAATCTTGATTGATCACGATTTTGGGAATTTCCTTATTTTCGGCATTTTGTGTTGTGCCCCCAAATCCAGTTACTCTACAAAATAAATCATAAAGAGGAACGGCTGCAAAGGATAAGCCCAGCATCAAAAAAAATACGCCAGCAAGTATTATTGGTGTAAGGGTTTTTTTGTTCATTTAAATTTCTCTATTATATATTCCAATGTTATAGAAAGTTAGTAAAAATAAAAATAACATAAATGCTACTAATAAAAGAGCTGTAATAATATTTTTCTTTTTTTTATCCATAAAGCCTCGTTAAAAAATGATCTGATAAAACCAATAAGAAAATGGCAAATAGATAAAATATAGAGTACAGAAATATTTTTCTCGCTAAAGAATTTATTTCCTTACTTTTTTTAATTTTTAAAAGAGTTCTGCACAAATAAATATAATAAATAGTAAGCGCTAAAGCTGGAAAAAAATAAATTTCAGAGAGAAAACTTATAAAATATGGAGCCGATATTGTAGGTAGCATTAAAAGAGAGTAAATAAATATATTCTTTTTTGTCTTATCAATACCGTAAATTATAGGTAGCATTGGTATTTTCGCTTTTTTGTAATCATTAGACTTATAAATACTTAATGCCCAAAAATGGGACGGGGTCCATAAAAAAATAATCAAAAATAGAATTAAAGGTTCCATAGATAATGAACCGGTTGCAATAGTCCATCCTATTACCGGAGGAAGAGCGCCGGCAGCACCTCCTATAACAATATTCTGTGGGGTTCTTCTTTTTAACCAAACTGTGTATATGAAAAAATAAAAACATATAGTTAAGAATAACAAAAATGCAGACATTAAATTAGATGAAAAATATAATAGGGAGATAGATCCTATTGATAGAAAAACACCAAAAAATAATGCTTGATTTTTTGTAACTTGACCTGTTGGTATAGGTCTTAAACACGTTCTAGTCATTAATGCGTCTAAATCAGACTCGTACCACATATTTAAAGTTCCAGCTGCACCAGCGCCTAGTGCAACCGCAATTAAAGATAAAACAGAATTTAAATAACTGACACTATTTGGTGCTATGATAAGTCCGACCACACAGGTGAATAATACCAAAGACATTACTCTTGGTTTCATTAAGTTAAAAAATGAGTCAATGTAAAAGCTGGTTTGCTTAATATTTTTTGCTCTAATGCTTGCCTGTATCAATTTATTTTACCTTAGGTAGTTCCTCAAAAGTATGAAAAGGAGGTGGTGAAGCTACTGTCCACTCTAAAGTTGTAGCGCCCTCTCCCCATGGATTTTGAGCAGCAGCCCTTTTTTTAATGAATGAATAAAGTAAGTTTAATAAAAAAACTCCAACTCCTATTAAAGATATATATGAGCCAATTGACGATACATAGTTCCAACCTGCAAAAGCATCAGGATAGTCTGCGTATCTTCTAGGCATTCCAGCTAATCCAAGAAAATGTTGAGGAAAAAATATTAAATTTACGCCAATAAATGTTAACCAGAAATGAAGCTTACCTAAAAATTCAGAATATTCATATCCAGACATTTTACTAAACCAATAGTAAAATCCTGCGAATATCGCAAATACTGCGCCTAAAGATAATACGTAATGAAAGTGAGCAACCACATAATATGTATCGTGTAGAGCTGTATCAACTCCAGCGTTAGCTAAAACTACTCCGGTAACACCACCTAGAGTAAATAAAACAATGAATCCTATAGCCCAAAGCATTGGTGTCTTAAAACTTATTGATCCACCCCACATAGTTGCTACCCAAGAAAATACTTTTATTCCTGTTGGAACAGCTATTATCATTGTTGCAGCTAAAAAATATGCTTTTGTATCAGTGTCTAAACCAACAGTGTACATGTGGTGTGCCCAAACCACGAAGCCAACAACTCCGATTGCAACCATTGCATATGCCATGCCTAAATACCCGAAAACCGGTTTCTTTGAGAATGTTGAAACAATATGACTTATCATTCCAAAACCAGGTAAAATTAGTATGTATACTTCTGGATGACCAAAAAACCAGAATAGA
>CACPFY010000005.1 GCA_902633335.1 uncultured Pelagibacteraceae bacterium
AATAATTTCAAAAAAATTAATCTTACTAATAAATTTAAATTTTTGAATATATATAGAAAAAAAATTGATAAAACAATTTTTAGCAGCGTGGTTCCTAATGTGTATAAAAATGTAAAAGGATCAATAAAGAAAAAACTAAGAGTAGAGGTCAAAGAGTTAAAGCAATTTAATTTGAAAAAAATATTAAAAATAGAAGTCAACACGAAACAGGTTGGATCAGATAGGTTAGCCAATGCTATTAGTGTTATAAATAATAAAGATAATTTCATTATTTTAGATTTTGGAACAGCTACAACTTTTGATGTGATATTAAAGAATAAATACAAAGGAGGTATTATTGCACCAGGAGTAAATCTCTCTTTAAAAACTTTAATAGAAAAAGCAAAATTAATCCCTAATACTAAATTGACAAAAATAAAGAATATTATAGGAAAAAATACTCAAAATGCAGTTAGATCAGGATTTTACTGGGGTTATCAAGGTTTAATTGAAAATATGATAAACCTTATTGAAAAAAAATATAAAAAAAAATTTAAAATTATATTTACTGGAGGTCTTTCACACTTGTTTAAAGATACTACAAAAAAAAAAGTTAAAGTTGATAGAGACTTGACGATTAAAGGTTTACTTAGATTGGCAGATTTAACATGAAGGAAAAATTATTATTTTGCCCTCTAGGAGGGTCCGGTGAAATCGGTATGAATATGAATCTTTATGCTTATGGAACTGAAGAAAATCAAAAATGGATAATTGTCGACATGGGAGTTACATTTGCAGATGAAACAGTTCCAGGTGTTGATCTTATTTACCCAGATGCTGGATTTATAGTAGAAAAAAAAGATGATCTGTTAGGCATAGTTTTAACTCATGCTCACGAAGATCACATTGGTTCTATTTCGCATATTTGGCCTAAATTAAAGTGTAAAATATATGCTACACCTTTTACTGCAGTTTTAATTCAAGAAAAATTTAAAGAAAAAAAAATTGATATTACAAATTATTTAAAAATAGTTGATCTCAACAGTCAGATTAAGCTAGGACCCTTTGAAATTGACTTTGTAACATTAACTCATTCAATTTTAGAACCTAACGGATTAAGTATTACAACACCCGAAGGAGTTGTTCTACACACAGGAGATTGGAAAGTTGATCCCAATCCCTTAATAGGAAAAAAAGTCGACGAAAAAAAACTCAGGTCTATCGGTGAAAAAGGTGTAATAGCAATGATTTGTGATTCTACTAATGTCTTTAGCCCAGGTAGAGCAGGTTCAGAAAATGACGTTAGAGAAAGTTTACTTAAAATTATTTCAAATCAAAAAAAGAGAGTTTTAGTAACATCTTTTGCTTCAAACGTAGCTAGAATGGAAACTATTTTTTATATAGCAAAACAAACAAAAAGAAACATCTCATTAATTGGAAGGTCAATGCATAGAATTTATAAAGCTGCTAGACAATGTGGTTATTTAAAAAATTTAATTGAGCCAGTAGATCCTAGAGATGCAAGTAAAATATCAAGAGATCGTATAATACTTTTATGCACTGGAAGCCAAGGTGAACCGATGGGCGCTCTTAACAGAATAGCTAACGATGTTCATCCAGATGTAAATATTGAAAGTGGAGATACAGTTATTTTTTCATCTAAAATTATTCCAGGAAATGAAAAAAAACTTTACGCTCTTCAAAACTCAATTGTAAAAAAAGATATTGAAGTTATAACTGAAGAAAATGCATTTGTGCACGTATCGGGCCACGCTAATAGAGAAGATCTAAAAGATATGTATCAATGGGTTAAACCTAAATGTGTTATTCCTGTTCATGGCGAACATAGGCATATGAAAGAACACATAAATTTTTCAAAAGAAATGCAAATACCATTTAATTTAAAAGTTGAAAATGGAAATATCATCAAAATTTCTAAAGATCAAAAGCCAGAAATTATAGACCAAGCACCTACTGGTAAAGTCTATTTAGATGGTAATGTAGCAGTAAGCCTAGATTCATCCTCAATAAAAGAGCGAAAAAATATTTCAGTAAATGGTCTATTAGAAATTACACTAATTATATCTAATAATGGCAAGATGAAAAAACCTGTAGTGTCTTTTCGAGGTATTCCTGAAGAAGAGGTTAGTGAGACGTTTAAATTTGATCTTGAAGATGAAATTACAAAAACTTGCAAAAGTTTTGCTATAAATAATCATAAACAAGAAAAAAATTTAATTGATACTATTAAACAAAATTGTAGAAAAATAATTAAAGAGAAAACTGGCAAAAGACCTTTTACGAATGTAAATATAGCTAGGATTTAATGAGTATAACTGGTTCAATTGTAGTGTACGTAATAATTTGGTGGATAATTTTTTTTTCTATTTTACCAATCGGCATTAAACACGGTGAAAAGCCTTTCAAGAGTAATTTAGAAGGTATAGACCCAGGAGCACCAAAAAATCCAAATATTTTAAAAAAATTTTTATACACAACCCTAATTACTACAGTAATTTTTGCTGGAATATATTATATAGTTATTAATGACCATTTTAATTTAAGAGAATTTATCAAATAATGTTTTTATCTAAATTATTTTTACCAATTACAAAAAATCTTCCAGCTGATGCAAAGATTAAATCACATCAATTGATGTTGAGATCTGGTATGATCAAACAATCATCGGCTGGTATTTATTCTTGGTTACCTTTAGGCTTAAAGGTAATGAAAAAAATTGAACAAGTTGTAAGAGAGGAGCAAAACAAAATAGGTGCACAAGAGTTACTTATGCCAACTATTCAATCGGCTGATATTTGGAAAGAAAGTGGCAGGTACAATGACTATGGCGAGGAAATGTTGAGAATAAAAGATAGGCAAGGAAGGGAAATGTTATATGGGCCCACAAATGAGGAGTTAATAACAGACATATTTAGATCATCTATTAAGTCCTATAAATCCTTGCCACAAATGCTTTATCACATCCAATGGAAGTTTAGAGATGAGATAAGACCAAGATTTGGAGTAATGAGATGCAGGGAATTTTTTATGAAGGATGCATATTCTTTTGATCTAGATGACGCAAGCGCTAAATCTTCGTACAATAAAATGTTTTTTTCATATCTAAAAACTTTTAAAAGATTAGGTCTAGAGGCAATTCCAATGGCAGCAGATACGGGACCGATCGGAGGAGATCTATCACATGAATTTATAATTTTAGCTGAAACTGGAGAAAGCAAAATTTATACAGATAAAAGTATTTTTGAAATAGATTTAAATAATTATAGTTTTAACAATTCATCTTTAGAAAAAATGATTAAAGATTATTCATCAATTTATGCAGTAACAGATGATAAATTTAAAAAAAATGAATTCGATAAAAAGGTACCAAAACAAAATCAAATGGTTACAAAAGGTATTGAAGTTGGACATATTTTTTATTTTGGTGATAAATATTCAAAACCATTAAATTGTTTTGTTGATAGTCAGGATGGAAAAAAAAATGCTGTAAAAATGGGATCTTATGGAATAGGTGTATCAAGATTAGTTGGAGCAATCATTGAGGCAAAGTATAACAATGAGATAATGAAATGGCCAAAATCAGTGGCACCTTTTGAAGTAGTAATTATTCCAAGTATTAGTAAAAACAATAAAGAAAACCTATCAAAATCAATTAAAATTTATGAGGAACTAAAAAAACAAAATATTGACGTATTGTTAGACGATGCTGATGAAAATATGTCTCAAAAATTTAAAAAACATGATTTAATTGGAATTCCTTATCAAATTATTGTTGGATCAAAATCAACAGAGGATAAAATAGAATTTAAAGAAGTCAATTCTGAAAGTTCATTTGTCGATTTGAAAGATATTAAATCAAAACTTATAAGCTAAATTGTTTACTCAAACTGAAAGATTAATAGCAGTTAGAAATTTAAGACCAAAAAGGAAACAAGGTTTTCTTAAGATAATATCATTGTTTTCTTTTTTAGGAATAATGTTAGGCGTTGCTATTTTAATAATAGTTATGTCTGTTATGAATGGATTTCGATCAGATTTAACAAATAAAATTATTGGTTTGAATCCACATTTAGTCATTCAGCCGTATAATAGCGATGATCTTAAAGAAATAAAAAAAAAAATAACCCAAAAATATAACGATACACATATAGCGGAGACAATAACCGGAGAAGGTATTATACTTACTAATAATAAAGCTAAAGGTATACTTATAAAAGGTATTAATGAAAAAGATAAGTCCCAATCTTTTTTGAATAAAGAAATTACAAAAGGAAGTTTAAAGGATTTTTCTGCAGGTAGAGTGATGATAGGAGGAGAACTTGCTTTTAATCTCAATTTGAAAATAGGAGATAAAATAAATATTGTTTCCTCGTCTTTTATAGAAACTCCATTTGGAAGTATACCAAGACAAGAAAATTTTACTATTGCAGGTTTTTTTAACAGTGGTTTTTATGAATTTGATCAAAATCTGATTTATCTTGAACTTAATGATACTAGATCTATTTTTAACAAGGAAGATGGGAATCTGGATTTAGAAATATTTTTAACAGATCCTTTTTTAGCTGAAAAATATAAAAAAGAAATAGAAAAATTTAATCAAAATATTTTTATTTCAACATGGTCGGATACAAATAAATCTTTTTTTAATGCTCTCAAGGTTGAGAGAAATGTAATGTTTATAATACTTACCCTAATTATTGTAGTTGCAGCATTTAATATTATTTCCGGTTTAACAATTTTAATAAAAAATAAAACAAAGGAGATAGCTATTATTAAAACTCTTGGTTTATCTGAGAAATCAATTATTAAATCTTTTTTTTTAACAGGTTTTACAATAGGGTTTTTAGCTTCTATTACAGGTGTTATATTTGGATTATTATTTTCAACATATATAGATGAAATAAGAAATGCTTTATCAATTTTATTTGGAATAAATATTTTTCCATCTGATGTTTATTATTTAGAAAAAATGCCTAGTGAAATTAATATCGTATCCGTAAGTGTAGTATTTTTTCTTTCTTTAGTAATTACCGCAATAGCGTCTTATTTTCCAGCAAAAATGATTTCTAAAATGAAAACAGGTGATGCTCTTAAATATGAATAAAACTATTTTGAATATTAAGAATCTAAAAAAAATTTTTTTGCATCAAAACGGTAAAGTTGAAGTATTAAAAAATTTAAACTTTTCAATTAAGAAAGGTGATCTTATTGCACTAACAGGCCCCTCAGGCTCAGGTAAATCTACATTACTTCATTTGATTGCCCTTTTAGAAAAACCATCTTCTGGGAAAATATTTTTTTTAGATAAAAACATAAACGATTTAAATGAAAATGAAATAAACAAGATTAGAAAATTCAATATTTCATTAATTTTTCAAAATAATAATCTCATTTCAGATTTAAATATTATTGAGAATGTAATGCTTCCACTTCTAATTAGACAAGAAAATTACAAAAAAAGTTATGAAAAATCTAAAAAAATTCTTTCTTTAGTGAACCTCTCAAAAAGATTGAATTTTTATCCAAGCGATTTATCTGGAGGCGAACAACAAAGAGTTGCAATAGCAAGATCTTTAATAGCAGAAACAGATTTAATTTTGGCAGATGAACCTACAGGAAATTTAGACTATCAAACATCAAAAGAAATATTTAACTACTTCTTAAAATTAAAAAAAATGAAAAAAACAATTTTATTTGCAACTCATAATAGAGAACTTGCTAACAAAGCTGATTATAAGTTGAGTCTTTCTGATGGTAATATTAAAAGAGTGAATGGAAAATAACGATAATTATTTTACTAATCTTAAAATTCATTCTCAATATTCTATATGTGAAGGTGCCATTAAAATAGATGAACTAGCCGAATACTGCAAAAATAATAAAATTAAAGCAATAGGTTTGTGTGATAGTTCGAACTTATGCGGAGCTTTAGAGTTTGCAGAAAAAATAAGCAAAGTAGGCACACAACCAATCATCGGATCACAAATAAATTTTAAAATTGATAATATAATTGGCAAACTACCTTTATTTGCTAGAACTCGAGAGGGATATAAAAATTTAACAAAATTATCTTCTATGAGTTTTCTTGAAAGTGATGTTACATCAGATCCTTACTGCAAGTTGGAAAATTTATATAATAATTCAGAAGGATTGACAGTTCTTTCAGGCACTGTGTATGATTTATTCGGTAAGCTATTTAAGTTAAATAAATTGAATCTTATTCAAAAATTATTAGAGGATCTAAACAAAAATTTTAAGAATAATTTTTATATTGAAATTCAGAGACATGGTGAGAAAGATGAAAAAAATTATGAAGATTTTTTAATATCTTTATCTTCTAAAGTAAAGGCACCACTTATCTCTTCACAAGAAGTTTTTTATATCAAAGAAGAAATGGCAGAAGCACATGATGCATTGATTTGTGTTGGGGAAAAAACATTTGTAGAGGATAAAAATAGAAAAAAACTTAGAAATAACCATTTTTTAAGAAATTCTGATTATTTGAAAGACTTATTTAAAGATATACCTGAAGCTTTAGAAAATAATTATAATTTTGCAAAAAAATTTAGCTTTAAACCGAAACACACAAACCCAATTTTGCCAAGTCTAAATCTAGGAAAAAATAAGACTGCGGAACAAGAATTATTAACACAAGCTCAGTTAGGTCTTAACAATAGGTTAAAAAATTTCATTTTGCCAAAGAGTTCTGAGAAGGATCAAAAAAAATTAGAAAAAATATATAAAGATAGACTTAACCATGAAATAAACATTATTAATTCGATGAATTACCCTAGTTATTTTTTAATTGTTTCTGATTATATAAGATGGGCTAAAAATAATTCAATTCCAGTAGGGCCAGGTAGGGGCTCAGGAGCAGGATCTTTAGTAGCTTATAGCTTGGATATAACAGATTTAGATCCTATCGAATTTAATTTAATTTTTGAAAGATTTTTAAATCCCGATCGTATCTCAATGCCTGACTTTGACATTGATTTTTGTGAAGAAAAAAGAGATCAAGTTTTTGAATACCTTAAACAAAAATATGGAAAAGGTGTTGCTCATATAATCACTTTTGGCAAATTAAAAGCCAGAATGGCTTTGAGAGATATAGGTCGGGTTTTAGGCTTACCCTACGGACATGTTGATAAAATTTGTAAAATGATTCCATTTGATCCCTCTCGTCCATTAACTTTGCAGGAGTCAATTAATAGAGAACCACGTTTTCAAAATGAGATTAATCAAAGCCCAAAAGTAAAAAAGCTGATTGAACTCTCTCTAAAATTAGAAGGTTTGAACAGAAATATGGCCACACATGCAGCTGGAGTTGTAATTGCTGGTAAAGAACTCTCAGATCAAATACCTCTTTACATTGATCATTCTTCAAAACTTCCTTTGCCATCTACTCAATATGATATGTATTCATCAGAAAATGCTGGTCTTGTGAAATTTGATTTGCTTGGACTAAAAACTCTTACCGTAATTGATAAAACGGTAAAAATGATAAATAAAAAAAATATAAATTTAGATATTTCAAAAATAAATCTAAAAGATAAAAAAGTTTTTGAACTTTTATCGACTGGTGAAACAACCGGTTTATTTCAACTTGAAAGCACTGGGATGAGAGAGGCCATAAAACAAATGAAACCAAATAAATTCGACGATATAATTGCATTGGTCGCTCTATATAGACCAGGTCCTATGAGCAACATACCGCTATATAACGATTGTAAAAATGGTCTTAAACAACCTGAATATATTCATCCTAGTATTAAAAGCATATTAGAACCAACCTATGGAATAATAATATACCAAGAGCAAGTAATGCAAATAGCACAAACACTAGCTGGTTTTTCTGCTGGAGAAGCAGACATTTTAAGAAGGGCGATGGGTAAAAAGAAAAGGGCTGAACTAGAAAGACAAAAAGAAAGATTTGTAAACGGAGCAATAAAAAAAGGTATTCAAAAAGATTTAGCAAACTATATTTTTACTAAAATCGAACCATTTGCAGAATATGGTTTTAACAAAAGTCATGCTGCAGCTTACGCGTTAATAGCATATCAAACAGCATATTTAAAAACTTATTATAAAGAGGAATTCATTGCTTCCACAATGTCAACTGAGATGACAAATACAAATAAACTTAGAGAGTTTGTCGATGAATTGAAAAGATTAAAAGTAAAGGTTATTAGACCAGAGATAAATGAATGTTTTTCAGATTTTAGAACTACTGAAAATACTATTTTATACGGATTAGGTGCTATTAAAAATGTAGGCAGTGAGGCTATTTCAAATTTGATTAGAGAAAGAGAAAAAAATGGAAAATTTAGATCACTCATGGATTTTATTAGAAGAGTAAATCCAAAAGACATAAACAAATTGCAATTAGAAGGATTAGTAAAATCAGGCGCTTTCGATAATCTAGAAAAAAATAGAAGAGCAATTTTTGAAACAATACCAAAACTTATTCAACTTAATAAAATTTATCACGAAGAAAAAATTAGTAAACAAAGCAATCTTTTTGACTCGGAAGAAAAGAATAAAATAGAAAAATTAACATTAAATACTAATGAGTCTTGGAGCAATAAAGAATTTTTAAGTGAAGAATTTAAATCTCTTGGTTTTTATATCTCAGATCACCCTCTAAACAATTATGAAAATATTTTTGCTCAATTAAATATCAAACCTTACAAAGATTTTATAATTGGAAAGAAAAATGATAGTTTAATAGCTGGTACTTTAATGTCCATTCAAGAAAAAAAAAGTTCAAAGGGAACACCATTTGCAATTGCAAAATTTAGTGATAACTATGGCGAATATGAACTTTTTATATTTTCTGAATTACTTATTAAAAACAGGGATATTTTAAAAGAAGGAGAATCTTTTGTAATAACTTTATTTAAAGATATAAGCGGTGATCAAAGAAGAGTAAATGTAAAAAAAATAGTTTCTTTAGATACTTTAATCAATGATAATTATAAAAAAGTAAGCATAGAAATAGATGACAAACTAAACTTTAAAGAACTACAAAAACTTTTAGAAAAAAAGGGTGAGACAGAAGTACAATTAGTTTTAAAACAAAAAGATACTAAATTCACAATTAAACTTGAAAATCCAAGAAAATTTGATTTAAAATTATTTAATGAAGTAAAAAATAGAGAATACGTAAAAAAAATAACTTTTTAAATACTTGCTTTTTAAACAAATAGAATATAATAAAGCTTAATTTCGCACACAACTTTAAGGGTAATTACCCCCCGGTCCAATTGGAGCAGTTGTGGTGGATAAACCGGAAAAATGAAAGTACCAGAAGTTAATATAAAACAATTATTAGAAGCGGGTGTTCACCTGGGCCACAAGACTTTAAGGTGGAATCCAAAAATGAAGAATTTTATCTTCGGTGAAAAAAATTCAATTCATATTATCGACTTAACTCAAACAGTAAACTTTCTAAAATCTGCACTAGTTGAGGTTCACAAATGTATTGCATCTGGGGGAAAGATATTAATTGTATCTACAAAAAAACAAGCTTCGGAACAAGTAAGTACACTGGCTAAAGATACATCACAATATTTTGTCAATTATAGATGGTTAGGTGGTATGTTAACGAATTGGAACACAATTCAAAATTCAATTAAAAGATTAAAACAACTAGATGATCAACTATCCAAAGACAATATGGGGTTCACAAAAAAAGAAATTATTAAATTTGGAAAAGAGCGAGATAAACTTCAAAGATCTTTAGGCGGAATATCAGAGATGAAAAAATTACCAAATCTAATTTTTATAATTGATACAAACATAGAGTCTTTAGCAGTTAATGAAGCCAAAAAATTAGGTATACCAATAATAGCAATTTTAGACACCAACTCGGATCCAACAGGTATAGAATTTCCAATTCCAGGTAATGATGATGCTAGAAGATCAATTAATTTATACTGTGATTTGTTAAAAAATACAATTATGGATGCAGAAAAATTTATTGAGAAAAACGAGGGTGAAGAAAAAAAAACATCTAAGCAAGACGAAAAAAAAATTAAACCTAAATTAACTAAACCTGAAAAAAAAAATCTTAATAAAAAATAATTTTTAACTTTAATTAGATGTCCAATACAGATTTATTAAAAAACATAAAAAAACTTAGAGAATTAACTGGTGTCGGTTTTAAAGATTGTAAAATTGCTATTGAAGAAAATAACGGAGATATTGAAAAATCAATAGAGTTTTTGAGAAAAAAAGGGATAGCTAAAGCCTCAAAAAAGATGGAAAGAAACGCATCTGAAGGTCTCGTTCTTGTACACGATCAAAATAACGAAGTAGCAGTCGTAGAGATAAATAGCGAGACAGATTTTGTTGCAAAAAATAAAGACTTTTTAGATTTTAGTAAAGAAATTTCAAAAATAAATTTTAAAGTATCAGGCGATATTGAAAAAATAAAATCATTTAATATGGACAACGGTAAGTCAGTAAATGACAATTTAATTTCAATGATTGCTAAGATTGGAGAAAAAATTACAATAAGGAGATCTAAGTTTTTTAATAATAAAGGTGGAAAAAATTATTTCTATATTCATTCTGCGGTAGAAAAAGAGGCTGGAAAAATTGTTTCAATAGTAAAAATATTAAACAATGATAATAAAGAATTAGGTCAAAAAATTGCTATGCACATCGCTGCATCTAATCCATTAGCAATAGACAAAACAGGTATTAAAAAAGAAACTATTGATAAAGAACTTGAAATAATTAAAGCTGAATTAATAAACTCTGGCAAAAAAGGAGATATCGCTGATAAAATATCGAAAGGAAAAATTAATAAATTTATATCAGAGAATACACTTCTTGACCAAATATGGATTATGGATCCCAAAAAAAAAGTTTCTGATATACTCAAAGAAAATAAAAAAAATGATGATATTAAGATTATTGATTTTATTAGATTTAAAGTAGGCGAAGGAGTTTAAATGAGCTCAGAATTCAATGAAAAAAATTATTCTGTTAAAATGGATAAAACTATACAATCATTTAAAAAAGAAATTTCAACTTTAAGAACTGGAAGAGCTAATCCTTCAATGCTAGATATGATTAAAGTAGATGTATATGGGCAAATGATGCCAATCAATCAGCTTGGCACTGTTTCAGTTCCAGAAGCTAGATTAATAACAGTTCAAGTTTGGGATAAATCAAATGTTTCGCTAATTGATAGTGCAATTCAAAAATCTGATTTAGGTGTGAATCCTCAGATTGATGGTCAAATTATAAGAATTAGAATTCCTGATCTAACAGAGGAAAGAAGAAAAGAATTGATAAAAATACTTAAAGCTATGACTGAGAAAAGTAAAGTCTCAATAAGAAATATAAGAAGAGAAGCTAATGAAGAATTAAAGAAAAAACTTAAAGAAAAAAAAATAACTGAAGATGAAAATAAAAACTTTGAAAAAAGCACACAAAAACTTACTGATGATCATATATCAAGTATAGACCAAATTACTTCTGAAAAAGAAAAAGAAGTTTTACAAATATGAACAAACTTAACCACGTCGCATTCATTATGGATGGGAATGGACGTTGGGGAAATAAAAAAAATAAAAATAGAAATTCAGGACATTTTGCTGGTGTAAAAACAGTAAAAAAGATTGTCGAGGCATCAATAAAATTTAAAATACCGGTAGTCACATTTTATGTTTTTTCAACAGAAAATTGGAAAAGGCCTAAAACAGAAATAAATTTTTTATTTAATCTTATAAAGTCATATTTTAATTCCGAATTAAAAAATGTGATAAAAAATGGAATTAAAATTGAGATTATAGGTGAAAATAGTAAATTACCAAAAAAATTAAAAACAATTCTTAAAGAGACTGTCAATAAAACAAAAAAAAATAAAAAAATCATTGTTAATTTAGCTTTAAATTATGGTTCAAAAAAAGAATTAATTAATACATTTAAAAAGGTTAAATTCAAAAAAATTACAGAAAAACTCGTGAAAAATAACCTTTATACAAAAGGTGTTCCAGATCCAGACATTTTAATTAGAACAGGTGGAAAAAAAAGATTAAGTAATTTTATGTTATGGCAATTAGCCTATTCAGAACTTTATTTTTTAGATAAGTTGTGGCCTGATTTTACATCTAAAGATTTAAATAAAGTTTTAAAAAATTTTTATAAAATTAAAAGAAATTTTGGGGGAATTTAAATGGATAGAGAATTGTATAAAAGGATAAACACAGGGTTATTATTATTATTAATATTAATTTTAATGTTTATGAGTAAAATTATTTATCTTTTTGTATTAATAAGTATTTTTTCTTTATCATTTGTGGAATTTACCAAATTATCAAAAATATTTTTAAAAAAAAAATACGTATACCAATTTTTGGTTAATGCTGTTTTTGCTTTATATTTATTTTTGTTTTTATTGATTTGTATATTTGGCCTTAATGATATTCATTTTAAAATTATATTATTTGTCATTTTGTTAATATGTATATCCTCAGATATTGGAGGAATTCTTTTTGGAAAAATTTTTAAAGGCCCTAAGCTTACAACTATCAGCCCGAATAAAACTATAGCAGGTTGTATAGGCTCTTTTGCACTATCTATGTTAACGAGTTCATTATTATTAAAATATATTTTTAATACAGAATTAATAAATAATATTTTTTTAGGTTTATTTATATCAATGAGTGTACAAGCTGGGGATTTATTTTTTTCTTACCTCAAAAGGAAATCTTCAATTAAACACACGGGAAATATTTTGCCTGGTCATGGAGGTATTCTAGATAGAATTGATGGCATTTTATTGGGAATGCCTGTAGGTTTGTTATACGTTTTAATATTAGTTTTTACAGGATGAAAAAAAAAATATCAATTTATGGGTGCACTGGATCAATTGGAGAAACAACACTTAAATTAATTGAAAATAAAAAAAAAAAATTCGATTATTATATATTCACTGGTAATAAAAATTATAAAAAAATTAAACATCTTATAAAAAAATATAAACCTAATTTTTTCATTATATTTGACGACTTAACATATAAAAAAATTAAAAATGAAAATAACAAAAATAAGGTAAAAATATTAAATTCAAAAGAATATAAAAGTTTTAAGTTCAAAAAATCTGATATTTCTGTTTTAGCAATTCCAGGAATAGCAGGACTAGAGCCTACATTGAACGCAATCAAAATTAGTAAAAAAATTCTGATCGCAAATAAGGAGTCCGTAATATGTGGCTGGGACTTGATTAAAAAATTATTAAAAAAACACAAAGTTCAAGTATCTCCAATTGACTCTGAACACTTTTCAATTAAAAAGTTAGTGCAGCATATTAAAAAGGACAATATTGAAAAAATTTATCTCACTGCATCAGGAGGTCCTTTTTTAAACTATCCAATAAATAAAATGAATAATATAAAACCCTCCCAGGCAGTAAATCATCCTAAGTGGAAAATGGGAAAAAAAATATCAATAGACTCTGCAACTTTAATGAACAAAATTTTTGAAGTTATTGAAGCTAATAAATTATTTGCTATAGACTTGAGAAAAATTGAAATATTGATACATCCACAATCCTTAGTTCATGCAATTGTTAAACTTAAAAATGGTCTTAATATATTTTTATATTTTGAAACAGATATGTCTATACCTATAGGGAATGAAATTTTTGAAAATAAATTTGAGTTTAAAAAAATAAAGAATATAAAGAATAAATTTAAAAAAAATGAATATTCTAATAATTTGAATTTTTTTAAGGTAAATAAAATAAAATTTCCAGCTATTAAATTAAAACCTATATTGGACAAATACCACTCTTTACCAATTATCTTGAATGCGGCTAATGAAATATTTGTTGATCAATTTTTGAAAAAAAATATGAGTTTTTGCTCAATAATCAATTACATCTTTTATCTTTTAAAAGACCCAAAAATGAGAAAATATGCTATAAAAAAACCCACTAATTTTAAAACAATTCTATCTATTGATAGTTGGGCAAGAAAGAGAGCAATGACAATTTTGAACGAACGTAGCAAATGAAAAAATTTTTAATTCTTATATATCTACTATTTTTCACGAATTTTCTATCTGCAGAGATAATAAAAAATATTGATATCTCTGGAAATGAGAGAGTAAGTGATGAGACAATTAAAGTATATGGAGATTTTTCTATCAATCAAAATATAGATAATTTTAAAATAAATGAGATTATAAAAAATCTTTATTCTACAAATTTTTTTGAAGATATAAGTGTTTCAGTATCAAACCAAACTCTGTTTATTAAATTAATTGAATATCCTGTAATTAACGAAATCATTATAGTTGGAGAAGATGCCAATAAATATAAGGAAGCTATTAAAAAAAATATTAAGTCTAAAAAAAATGGACCTTTTGTTAAATCACTGATAGCAGACGATGAAATAATTATAAAGAAACTTTACTCTTCATTGGGATTTAATTTTTTAGATGTTAAGTCAAAGATAGAAACTTTTCCAAAAAAAAGAGTTAATCTATATTTTGAAATAGAAAAGGGTAAAAAAACAAAAATTTCAAAAATAAATTTTAAAGGTGATAGAAAAATAAGAGATAGAAGATTAAGAGATATTATTACTTCACAAGAGGCGAATTTTTGGAAAGTATTAACAAAAAATATTTATTTAAATCAGTCAAATATTGACTTAGATAAAAGATTGTTAACAAATTATTTCAAATCCGTAGGATATTATGATGTAAAAGTATTATCAGAAATAGTTGAACTAAAAGATGACTTTCAAGCCGAAATAACATTTAATATAAATGCAGGTACTAGATATAAGATAAGTAAAATTAGTACAAAAGTTGATCCTGTTTTAGATAAAGAATTATTTTTACCTTTAAATAAAGTTTATAAAAATGTAGTTGGAAATTACTATTCTCCATTTACTGTTAAAAAATTACTAGACGAATTAGATCTGATTATTGCTAATCAAGATCTTCAATTTATTGAACATAACGTTAATGAGATCTTGAATGATAACTCTATTGAGTTAGTTATAAACGTTATCGAAGGTCAAAAAATTATTGTAGAAAAAATAGATATTGTAGGAAATACAATTACAAATGAAACTGTTATAAGAAGTGAACTTCTTATAGATGAAGGTGACCCATTTAGTAAAGTGAAAATTGATAAATCTATAGCCCAGTTGAAGAGTAAAAGAATATTTGCTTCTGTTAAAGAGACTATAAGTGAAGGATCAATGCCAAATTCAAAAAGAATTAAAATAGCTGTTGAGGAAATGCCAACAGGGGAGATAAGTGCAGGGGCTGGTATAGGTACAGATGGTGGATCATTCTCATTTAGCGTTAAAGAAAATAATTGGTTAGGTAAGGGTGTGATTTTAGCTGCTAGTGCTGATGTAAGTGCAGAATCTTTAAAAGGCGCTTTATCATTTACAGATCCAAACTTTAACTTTACAGGCAAACAACTATCTTACTACGTAGAAAATATTAAAAATGAAGAGAGTGACTCAGGCTACGAAAATAGTGTTTTTGGCGCAGGTATAAGTTTGTCATACGAAAAATTTAAAGACATATATTTCTCACCGGGTTTAAGTTTGACTTTTGATGATTTAAAAACAGATAACTCTGCATCGGATTTACTAAAAAAACAAGCAGGAACCTCTACAGATTTAAAGTTTGATTATGGTCTGACCAGCGATAAAAGAGATAGAAGATTTATGCCTACTGATGGATATGTATCAAGATTTTATCAAGAAATTCCCTTGTACTCAGAGCAACCTCATATAAAAAATAGTATTTCCTCAAATCATTATAAAGAAGTTAGCGAGGACATTATTGGAGCTTTAAAATTTAGTATAACAGCGATAAATGGAATTGAAGGAGAAGATGTTAAGTTAAGTCAACGATTAAGTTTACCTTCGAGAAGATTAAGAGGCTTTGAGCAAGGGAAAGTAGGACCGAAAGATGGCGAAGACTATATTGGCGGTAATTATACATCAACTTTAAATTTGGAAGCAAATTTCCCCAATTTTTTTCCTGAAAAAAGTAATGCAGATATTGGATTATTTTTAGATGCAGGAAATGTTTGGGGTGTCGATTATAATGATACCATAGATGATTCAAACAAAGTACGATCTTCAGTAGGAATTAACACAAGTTGGTTGTCACCAGCCGGTCCTATGTCATTCATTTTTTCAAAAAATATTACTAAAGCTACCACAGATGTTACACAATCTTTTAATTTTAGGCTTGGAACAACTTTTTAAATGAAAAATTTATTTAAAATATTTTTATTAATATCTATATTTTTTTTAACAATAGAAAAAAAAGTATTTGCAAGTGATATTTATTTTATAGATTACTCTAAGGTAATGAACCAAAGTATAGCAGGTAAAAAGGCACAAGATTACCTTAAAAATCTTATGAAAAGTTCTAACAAAAAATTCAATGACAATGCCAAAAAATTAAAGGACGAAGAAAATAAAATTATTGGACAGAAAAATGCCCTTTCAAAAGAAGAATACAAAAAAAAAGCAGATGCATTAAGAAAAAAAGTATTTGAACTTAACAAAGAAAGAGAAAAATCTATTAGGGAGGTCGCCGCAAAAAGAAAAAAAGCTGGAGATCAAATGTTAAAAAATCTTAATCCTTTATTAGGCAAGTATATGAAGGAAAATAATATTGCTGTTGTTATTGATAAAAAAAATGTTTTAATGGGTGATAAAAAGTTTGAAATTACTTCCCAAATTATTGAAATTTTAAACAAGGAATTTAAATCTATTAATTTAAATTAATGTCAAAAAATATTTTTTTTAAAAGCAATGGACCTTTTAAATTAAATATTTTATTTCCCAATCAATCAAATTCAAAAGTTAATATTAGAAACATCAAAACCTTGGATAAAGCTGAAAAAACTGATTTAACATTTTTTGACTCTTTAAATTACAAATATTTGGCTGAAAAAACAAAAGCTAGCGCTTGTATTACCAAAGAAAATTTAAGAAAATACCTCCCACAATCTTGCGAAGCTCTTTGTGTTAAAAGTGTGTTATTTGAACTTGCAAAAGTAACATCAAAATTCTATCCAAACGCGGATTTAGATTATCCTGATAATTCTCTTGAAACAGCAAAAAAATCCAAATTTCCTGGAGTAAAATTTGGTAACAATGTTTTAATTGGAAAAAATGTCAAAATAGGTAAATCAAGTATAATAGGAAGTAATACAATTATAGAACATAATGTTTTAATAGGTAAAAATTGTACAATTGGTTCACAAGTTATGATTAAAAACTCACTTATTGGCGATAGTGTTGTTATTCAAGATGGAACAAAAATAGGATTAAAAGGTTTTGGATTTATTCCTTTGAAAGATAAAAATTTTAGAATTCCTCACATTGGAAAGGTTGTTCTTGAAAATAATGTTGAAATAGGAGCTTCATGCACTATTGATAGAGGATCAATTGGTGATACCGTTATAGGTGAAAATACTTTTTTAGATAATCAAGTACATATGGCACATAACGTGAAAATAGGAAGAAATTGTATGATAGCTGGTCAGGTTGGATTTGCAGGCAGCTCTACATTAGGAAATAATGTTTCAATAGGTGGTCAAGCAGGAATTTCAGGACACTTAAAAATTGGAGATAATGTTAAAATTGGTGGAGGTAGTGGCGTAGTAAAAGATATAGCTGATGATACTATTGTTATGGGATATCCAGCAGTTCCACTGAAAGAATTTTTAAAAAAAAGAGAATGATAAAAAAAGATTCTATAAATAGAAAAGAGATCGAACAATTACTTCCTCATAGAGCGCCCATGTTGCTTATAGATAAACTCACCAAAATTGTTCACTTAAAATCTGCTACTGCAATTATGAATGTAAAAAAAGATGGATTTTATGTTCAAGGACATTTTCCAGGTCAACCAGTAATGCCAGGAGTTTTAATTGTAGAAGCCTTTGGTCAAGCAGCTGCAGCATTGACAGCATGCGGAATAGATCCAAAGGAGTACGATAATAAATTAGTTTATTTAATGAGTGTCGAAAAAGCTAAATTTAGAAATCCAGTCTTACCAGATTGCGAACTTCATTTAGAAATAGAAGCAATAAGATCTCACGGTAGAGTTTGGAAATATAAAGGAACAGCTAAAGTTGATGGAAAAAGAATGGCAGATGCAGAATGGTCAGCGACTATAGTAGACAGGAAATAAAATGATACATAGTTCGAGTGTTATAGATAAAAAAGCAAACATTGGGAAAAACGTTAAAATAGGTCCCTTTTGTTATATTGGACCCAACGTAGAGCTTCAACAAGACGTAGAATTAATTTCTAATGTGCACATAGAAGGAAATACTAAAATAGGCAAAGGTACAAAAATTTTCCCATTTGCAAGTATAGGAACCAATCCACAGGATTTAAAGTTTGAAGGAGAAACAAATAGCGTTTCAATCGGTGAGAACAACATTATTAGAGAATATGTAACAATAAATCCAGGCACAAAAGGAGGAGGAGGCAAAACTCAAATTGGAAACAATTGTCTATTCATGATCTCCTCACACATAGCTCATGATTGTAAAGTTGGTAATAATGTTGTCATAGCTAACAACGTTCCATTAGGAGGACATGTTACATTGGAAGATTCAGTTGTTATTGGAGGAAATTCAGCAGTACAGCAATTTACAAGAATAGGAAGATTGGCAATGATAGGAGGTATGACCGGAGTACTTAAAGATGTTATTCCATTCGGACTATCATTTGGTAACAGAAATTACTTACAGGGTATAAATCTAATTGGACTGAGAAGAAAAAAATATGAAAACAAAAAAATTTTAGAATTAGATACAGCTTATAAAAAAATCTTTTCTTCTAAGAAACTTCACGAAAATTTAGCTAAAATAAACGGTGAATTTAAGACAAATGATTTAGTTAAAGAGGTTATAGATTTTATAGCAAAGGATAAAAAAAGACCTATTTGCACACCATTATCTAAATAATGATTGGACTAATATTCGGAGATACTGATTTTCCAAAAGAAATACTAAAAAAAATTAAAAGAAAAAAATTAAAATATTTAATTATAGATTTAAGTAAAAAAAGGACATTTAAAAAAGATAAAAACTCTAAAAAAGTATCTATTGGTCAATTTGGTAAAATTATAAATTTACTTAAAGAAAATAGATGCAAAAAGGTACTCTTTGCAGGAAAAGTAACAAAACCCAATTTTTTTAAATTAAGATTAGACTTTAAGGGTGTTTATTACATGCCACGAATTATAAAAAGCTCTAGGATAGGTGATGCAGCTATTTTAAAAGAAATAATTGAAATCTTTAAAAGAGAAAAGATTATTACCATAAGCTCTTTGTTTTTTAGTCCAGAGCTAACTTTAAAAAAAGGTATCTATACAAAAATTAAACCAAACAAAGTTGATAATGCTGATATTAATAAGGCTATTTTAATATTAAATAAATTGAATAAATATAACTTCAGCCAAGGCACAGTAGTCAGAAATAATAAACTTATAGCTATTGAAGGAAGAGGAGGTACTCAAAATTTGTTAAAAAGATCAAAAAATAAGAAATTTAAAAATAATGGAGTACTAGTCAAATTTCCCAAAAAAAAACAAGACTTAAGAGTTGATTTACCAACTATTGGATTGAAAACTTTAAAACAATGTAAGTTAGCAGGCTTAAAAGGTATTGTTGTAAAGAATAAGCAAAATATTTTTTTAGAGAAAAAAAAATGTATTAATTTTGCAAATAAAAACAAAATGTTTATTTTATCAAAATGAAAAAAACGTTCTTATCACTTTTAATATATTTCACCTTTTCCTACTCATATTCATCAGAAATAAAACTTATCAAAATATTCGATGGATTGAACAAACCATGGAGTTTATCTTTCATTGATGAAACTAATATTTTAATTACAGAAAAACCTGGAAATCTTTTACTTGTAAATTTAAAAGATAAAACAAAATCGGTCATTAAACATAATTTATCCGTATTTGAAGATGGACAAGGTGGTTTGTTAGATGTTTTATTTTATGATGAATATGTTTATGTTTCATATTCTGAAAATAGAGGTAATTGGCATTCTAGCACGTCTGTTGCAAGAGGAGTATTCAACAATAAAAACATAAGTTTTAAAAATATTTTTAGAGCTGAACCCCCTATTAATTCTGGATACCATTTTGGTTCACGATTAGTTATAAAAAAAGACAAACTTTTTATTACAGCAGGGGAAAGAGGCGAAGGAATGATTGCCCAGGATCCTCAAAAGCATCCTGGTAGTATTATTAGAATAAATTTAGATGGGTCTATCCCAAAAGATAATCCAAAGTTTAAAAATAAAAATAATTGGTTACCTGAAATTTACCAGATAGGTGTAAGAAATCCTCAAGGAATGGCTTTATCACCTTTTGATGATAAAATTTATTTAAGTAATCATGGCGCAAAGGGAGGTGACTGGTTTGGTACAGCAAACTATGGTGAAAATTATGGTTGGAAAATATTAGGATGGGGTGGGACTAATTATAGTGGAACAAAAATTGGTCCAAAATGGAAGCCAGGATTTACCAAGGCTATAAAATACTGGGTACCATCTATAGCAGCAAGTGCAATTGCAATTTACAAAGGGGAAGAATTTAAGGAATGGAACGGAGATGCACTTGTTACAGCGTTAAAAGATCAGTCATTAAGAAAAATTAGTTTTAAAGACTCATTTGTTGTTGAACAAATAATATTTAAGGGAAATATTGGAAGAATAAGAGATATTAAAATTCATAAAAAAACAGGAGAAATTTACTTAATTTCTGATAACGGCAGTATTTGGAGAATGTTTAAATGAAGAAAATCTTTATTTTAACAGGTGAACCCTCAGGAGATAAATTAGCTGCTAAAGTTATCTCTAAACTAAAAATTAAAGATCCAAGCATCACCTATCTTTGTTTGGGTGGAGAAGAACTTAAATCTTTAGGAATAAATTCAATCTCAAATCTTAGCGAGGTAACATACTTAGGTTTTACTCGGGTATTACTTAACTTATTTACAATTAAGAGAAAAATAAATGAAACTTCTCGAAAAATATTAGAGTTTAAACCAGATATTTTGTTTTCAGTAGACAGTCCAGATTTCACATTACGAGTTGCTGAAAAGGTAAAAAATAATTCACCAAATATAAAAACAATACATTTTGTAGCCCCACAGGTTTGGGTGTGGAGAGAGGGAAGAGTAAAGAAAATTAAAAAATTTATCGATCATATTTTGCTTTTATTTAAATTTGAAAAAAAATATTGGGAAAAGGAAAATGTAAGTTGTGAGTTTGTTGGCCATCCACTTTTAGAAAACAACAAGGAAGACAAGATTGAACTTAACCAAGTTATCAAAAAAAATAAAGCAATTATATCTGTTTTTCCAGGAAGTAGAGATAGCGAAGTTAAAAAACTTACTCCAATATTATTAGACTTTGTTAAACTCATGAATGAAAAGTACGAAGATTTTTTATATGTTTTTCATTCGACAAAAGCACAAAGATCTAATTTAGAAAATATAATTAATAAAAGCCAAATTAATAATATTGAAATTATTTCTGATGATAAGATTAAAGATCATATACTAAAAAAATCAATTTTTGCTGTTTCAAAATCTGGCACTATTTCACTTGAAATAAGTAAAAGAAAAATACCTTCAATAATTATTTACAAGATGAATTTTATAAACTTTTTAATTGTAAAAATGTTAGTAAAAATTAAATATGCGAATATATTAAATATTGCTGCAGGACAGATGATTATTCCTGAATTATTACAATCAAAGTGTAACCCTAAAGAAATTTATAAATTAGTTTCTAGTTTTTTAGAAGATCAAAATAAAATAAAAAAACAAATTATTAATACTGAAAAAGTTTTAGAAAGCTTTAGAACCAAAAACCTCCCAACTGATTTAGCTGCGGACTCAATTAGGAAAAGTTTGTAATTTTAAATTACAAAGACTACATTCGTTATTTAAACTTGGGATATCACCTTCTAAAAAATCTATTACGTCAGTTATAAATTTTAAATATAAATCATCATTTCTTTTAATTTCAAAATATTGTGTAGACATCTCAAGTGCTGGTGTATTTTTTAATATTAAATTTTCTGGCTCAAAACAAAAAATTCCCAGGTTTTTTACTGGATCTAATTTTAAATAGTTTTGATCTGGTTTTTCAAACATAATTGCATAACTATTTAATTGTGTCATGTATGTTAATGATTTTTTTTCATTTATGTTTGTTACCTTAAAATCTATTATTGAAAAAAAATCTTTATGATCAATATAAGCGTCGATTTTACCTCTTAATTGAAATGCTCTATCTTTATGGTCATAAAGGACTTCAGATTTATGTAGCTTGGCGTAATCTGTTTTAATTATTCCCTCAGGCACTTTATTAGAATTCAAAAATTTTGAGGATTTATTGTGATAAAATTTTTTTTGAATTGAATCTATTTTTGAAAATATAGACGGGAAACCAAAATTTATTCTTACATCGTTTACCTTTAGATCGTAGTAACATCTTTTGCATCCTGAGTATCCAAATGCAAATTCACTTGGACTAAATAAATATGGGTTCGACATTAGACTAATTTTTTTAACCTGTTTATTACAGTAGCTTTATCTAAAGATAAAATAATGTCATAAATACCAGGCCCAAATTTTGTACCAACTAAGCCAATTCTTAATGGTTGTCCAACACCTTTAAAGTTAGTTTTGTGTTTATCGATTAAATTTTTAATAATTGGCTCTAAGCTTGTTTTATTTAAATCTTTTAATGCCTCAAAGTCTTCTATGAAATTTTTGATAATATCTTTAGATTTTTTATCAATCAAAGATTTATCCTCACTTGATATCTTTAAGTTATCATTAAGTATATAGCCTGAGTTATTATAGATATCTTCAAGTGTTTTTGCTTTATTTTTTAAAAAATTTAATGACTTTAAGATTATGCTTTCTTTAGATTTATCAATATTTATTTTGAATTTATTAGAAAATTCTAACAATTTATCGAACAATTTTTTTTCGTTCATAGATTTTATATAAGTTTCATTCATTGATAAAATTCTAGACATATCTAATTTAGAGGGTGATTTACCTATCCCCTCAAAATTAAATAACTCTATACTTTCTTTAAGTGAAAAAATTTCTTTATCTTTGTAAGACCAACCTAATCTTAATAAATAATTTCTTAAAGCCTCTGGTATGATACCAATTTTAATATAATCATTTATTGTTGAGGCATTATCTCTTTTGGAAAGTTTTTTACCTTTCTCACTATGAATTAAAGGTATATGAGCAAATTTAGGAACTTCCCATCCCATTGCATCATAAATTTGTTTTTGCTTAAAAGAATTAATCATGTGATCATCACCTCTTATCACATGAGTAATCTTCATCTCGTGGTCATCTACAGTTGCTGATAGCTGATAGGTAGGAGATTTATCTTTTCTTAATATGATAAAATCTTCAATAGTAGAATTTGAGATATTTCTTTCTCCTTGAACCAAATCTTTTATAATCGTATTTCCAGATATTTTACTTTTAAATCTTATTACTGGTTTAACATCTTTTGGTATTTTTAAATCTTTAGCGTCTCTCCATTTTCTATTATATACATATGGTATTCCTTGTTTTTTACATTTTTCTTTTTGTTCATTTATTTCTTCCTCTGAGCAATAACATGCGTATGCAAAACCTTTTTTTATAAGATCTTCTGCTACAGTCACATGTTTAGAAATATTTTTTGACTGAATATATTCTTCACCCTCATGTTCAATGCCTAACCACGCTAATGATGAAATAATTTGTTTTTTAAACTCTTCCTTAGATCTTTCTTTATCAGTATCTTCTATTCTCAAAAAATATTTTCCTTTATTTTTCTTAGCCAACAACCAATTAAATAAAGCTGTTCTGACACCTCCGATATGAAGTGGACCAGTAGGGGATGGAGCAAACCTACAATTAAAAGACATTCAGTATTTTTAGACTATTTTAATGAAAGTTTCTATATAAAGAAATTAATCTTCCTTGGATTTTTATTCTATTAGAAGCATATATTTTAGTATCGTAATTTTTGTTAGCGGCTTCCAAAGCAATTGTGTTACCTTTTTTTCTTATTCTCTTCAGGGTAGCTTCTTGTTCATCAATTAGCACTACAGCAATTTGCCCTGTGTCAGCAGTAGAAGTTTTTTTTATAATTACTGTGTCGCCATCATTTATTCCAGCTTCAATCATAGAGTCTCCTTTAACTTTTAAACCAAAATATTCGCCATTTTTTTGCAAATCTTCTGGTAAAGCAACTTTATCAACTTCATGTTGTATAGCTTCTATTGGAGTACCAGCTGCAATACTTCCCAATACAGAAACTTTAGAAGAGTTGCTTTTAGATTTATCTAAACCACCTTTAATTACGCTTGGTGTGAAAGAATTAAAAATATCATTAGCACTTGCATTTTCTGGGAGCTTAACCACTTCCAAAGCTCTTGCTTTGTGAGCCAATCTTTTAACAAAGCCCCTTTCTTCTAGAGCACTAATTAATCTGTGAATACCAGATTTCGACTTCAAGTTGAGTGAATTTTTCATCTCCTCATAAGATGGTGAAATTCCTGAAGATCTAATTTTTTTATTAATAAATATTAATAAGTTTTTTTGTTTTTTTGTAAGCATAGAACAAACCTCGTACATCTATGTTCTATAAAAGTTCTTTTTAAATTACAACTTCAAATAAGCCTTAGATTTATTGAGTTATTTGAATTAATCTTTTCATTAATTCACCAGGTTTGTCGGATTTAAGAAGTGATTCTCCAATAAGAAAATTTTTAATACCTGTTTTTTCGTAAATGTATTTTGCGTCATTCTCATCCTTAATTCCGCTTTCAGATAATAGAGGCCCTTTATGTGCTTTAACAATTTCAAAAATTGAGATCGTATTATTAATAGAAACATCTAAATTTTTCAAATTTCTATTATTTATTCCAATCAATGCTTGATCGTATTTTAAAGCTATCTCAGCTTCTTTAAGATCATGCACTTCTACTATAACAGATAAATTATACTTTAAAGCCTCTGAATATATTTCATCAGCTTGACTACCATTTAAAGCAGCAATAATGATTAATATACAATCACTTCCATAACTTTTGGCTAAAGCTATTTGATAAGGATCGATGAAAAAGTCTTTTGCAAGAATAGGTATTTTAAATTTTTTTTTTATATCTTGAATATACTCTAATTTACCTAAAAAATACTTTTCTTCCGTTAATACTGAAAGGCAAGTAGCGCCGTTTTCAACATACATTTTTGCTATCTCCAAATGATTGAAATTATCAATAAGAACGCCGGCGGACGGACTTGCTTTTTTAATCTCAGATATTATGGAAATACCATTATTTTTTTGAATTGCTTCCTTGAAATTAAAAAAATTTTGATTTTTAATATTTTTTTCTAGCGCATCTAAAGACTTATCTTTTTTGATTAATTCTAAAGATTGTTTTTTATCATTTATAATTTTTTCTAATATATTTTTCATTGGTTAGATTGAATTTTAGTTAAATGTTGAAACACTTTACCTGAATTCAAATGTTCTGTAGCATTTTTAAAAGATGTTTTAAAATCATTTTCTTTACCAGAAACAATTAAACCCGCAGCAACATTTAAAGCTACAGCTTGAGAAAATTCATTATTTTTTCCTTGGTAAATTTCAATAATTTTTTCAGAATTATATTCAGCATTTCTTCCTTTTAAATTTTCTTTGTTAGTAGAATTTAAGCCAAGATTTTTTGGATCTACTGTAAATTGCGTTATACTGTTACCCTTTAGCTCCACCACATTTGTTTTTTCAAATGGTGAAATTTCATCCATTCCATCATCGCTATGCACGATATATGCATGGACAACACCATTTTCTTTTAAAGCTTCTGCAAATGGTTTCATCCATTTTTTATCAAATACTCCTACAACCTGCCTTTTTACTTGTGCAGGACTACTCAAAGGACCGATTAAATTAAAAATTGTTTTTTTTCCCATTTTTTTTCTAGCAGGTCCAACATGTTTCATCGCTGAGTGATAATTCGGAGCAAACATAAAAGCAAAATTAAATTTTCTAATACTTTCCTCGGCTTCTTGAGGATTCAAATTAATATTAATTTTTAAAGCCTCAAGCACATCTGCCGATCCACAATTTGATGAGACAGCCTTATTACCGTGCTTAGCAACTCTTACACCCATACTCGACAAAACTATAGCTGCAGCAGTAGAAATATTAAGTGAGTTCTGACCGTCCCCACCAGTACCGCATGTATCTATAGTATTTTCATCTGTATTTACTTTGATCGCTTTTTTTCTAAGTATGTAAATACCACCCGCAAGTTCATCTTTTGTTTCACCTTTCACTAAAAGATTTTCTAATATATCTATTATCGAACTTTCATCATGTTTCCCTTCCATAAGCTCTGAAAAAAGAATTTTACTTTCTTCAAAAGAAAGGTTTTGACCTTTTTTTAACTTTTCTTTGATATTTGACATTTTAATTTTTTATAAAATTTTCAATTAATTTCATCCCTACTTTAGTACTAATACTCTCAGGATGGAATTGAAAGCCATGAATATTATAGAATTTATGCATTAGACCCATAATAGTCTTATTTTTTGTCTCTGCAGTAATTATTAGGTTTTTTGATAGTCTTTTACGATCAACTACCAAACTATGGTATCTTGTGGCTGCAAAATTATTTTTAATATTTTTAAATAATCCTTTTTTTATATGCTTAATTTTACTTGTTTTTCCATGCATCAAATTATTTGCACTCACTATCTTTCCACCAAAAGCCTGCCCGATAATTTGATGACCCAGACAAACACCTAAAATTGGAATTTTTTTGTAAACATCTCTTACGATTTTAAGACAATTTCCAGCTTGATTTGGATTGCCTGGACCTGGCGAAATAACTATTTTTTTATATTTTTTTTTTAAAATAGCTTTACTATTTATTTTGTCATTTCTAATTACGTCCACATTTTTATTAAATCTAGAAATATAATGATATAAATTATAAGTAAAACTATCGTAATTATCTATTAATAAAACTTTCATTTAATCAACAGCTCTCATTAATGCTTTCGCTTTATTTACAGTTTCAGTAAATTCTTTTTCTGGTTTGCTATCAGCAACAATACCGGCTCCGGCTTGTACAAAAAATTTGTTATTTTTAATTAAAGCTGTTCTTAAAGCTATACATGTGTCAAATTCATTATTTGGAGTAAAATATCCAATACCTCCAGCATATAAATTTCTTCTGTTTTTTTCTAATTCATCAATTATTTCCATAGCTCTAATTTTTGGTGCTCCACTTACTGTTCCTGCAGGAAAACCAGCTAATAATGCCTCAAATGAGGAAACTTTTTTATTAAACTTTCCTACAACGTTTGAAACTATGTGCATTACATGAGAATACTTTTCTATTTTGAAACTCTCTGTAACCCTTACGCTATTAATTTTTGAAACTTTACCAACATCATTTCTACCTAAATCTAATAACATTAAGTGTTCGGCTAACTCTTTTTTATCTTTAATTAAATCATTTTTAAATTTATTATCTTGTTTTATATTTTTCCCTCTAGGCCTTGTTCCCGCTATTGGTCTAATTGTAATTAAATCATTTCTTAATCTTACTAAAATTTCAGGACTGCTACCTAAAATTTTAAAGTCCTCAAAGTTAAAATAAAACATAAAGGGAGATGGGTTAGACTCCCTTAAATAGTTATAAATTTCTATGGGTTTTTTTTCAAATTTTCGTTCAAATCTTTGACTCAATACTACCTGGAAAATATCTCCTTTTTTTATATATGCTTTTGCTTTAATAACTTTATTTTTAAATTGTTTTTTTGTTATATTCGATTTAATTTTATTTTTATTAATTTTAAAAGTCAGTTTCTTTGGTAAATTAATTTCACCGTAAAAGTTAAGTACTTTAAATTCCTTTTTTATATTGTCGAATTCTTCAAAATAATTTGAAATTTTAGTATCAGAAAAAACATTACACAAATAAAAAATTTTTTTTTTCAAATTATCATAAATTATTAAATTTTTTGGCCTAAGTATTCTAACGTCTGGTATTTTTAGATCATCTTTACAACGATCAGGGATTTTCTCGATATATCTTATAATATCGTAAGAGAAATAACCTACTAACATTGAAGACATTGTAGGTATTTTTTTCGGTAAATTAATTTTAAAATTTTTTGTTAAATTATTTATATATTTTAAAGGGTTTACCTTTAAGTTTTTGATCTTGGAATTATTATAAATTTTGAGATTATTTTTTTTAAAATCCCAAATCTTATCTGGATTATATCCTATGATAGTATATCTGCCCCTATTTTTTCCCTTTTCAACAGACTCGAATATAAAGCTATTTTTTTTTGACAAAATTAAATTAAATATATTCTCAACCTTTTTATAATTTAAACATCTCTCTTCAACGAAAAGGATCTGACTCTTTTTTTTTTTATGGTTTTTTTTAAAATTTTCAAAACTAACGTTTATTTTCATTAAAAAGAATTTTTTATACGGTTCAAAGTTTTACTATTGATTTCGACATTATACTTTCTGTTTAAGCTTTGGTCATAAACATTGTATATGTTGTTAGCAAGTCTCAATTTTGCTTTTAATTTAAAATTATCAAAATTTTGATTTTGTTTTTTTATTTTTGGTAATTTCGTATCTTTTGAATAAATTATAAAATTATCTTTTAACATATTGTCTGTTATTAAATTTATTGATTTATCGTCTGTTTCAAATATTCTTTTTATTACGCCCGGACTAAAAATACTATTTCCCTCTAATTTGGTTAAAGTAACAGACTCTATAGTAAGATTATTTTCTTTCGCAAAAATATCCATCTGAGATCTTGTAAATTTTTTATTTGTGATATCTTTAGCTAATTCGCTGTTTTTGTTAATTTTATTTTCTATATTAATTTGAGCCTTAATTGAGTCTCTTACTTCTTTATTGTTTTTATCTTTTTGGATCTGAGAAACTTTTGTCATTTGAACTACATAATATTTTTTTTCCAGGTTTATAAACTCCACGATATTTTTATTTTCAATCTTAAAAAAAGTTTTAACAAGATTTGTATCTATTTTAGATTTATTTTCGTGATTAATTAATCCTGTCATACTCTCATTTAAATTATAATCTTTTATTATTTGATTAAATTCTACACCATCTAAAATTTTATTTTCAATTTCATTAATCTTATTAAAGAAGATTTCATTATAATTATTTTCACCAATTATATTTAGTGGAGACAGTTCAGCATATTTAAAATCTTTTAATGTCTCAGTATAAAAACTTTTATTTTTTTCATAAATTTCTGCAATCTTTTTTTCAGAGATGGGCTTATCATAGAATTTTTTTAAATTTATAAATTCAATTTTTTTATTTTGATTTTCCATGTTAAATTCGTATTGAACAAGAAAATTAGGAATTTCAATTCCGCCAGATAAATAACTTAACAATTGCCTTTTTTTTTCTTGTTCTGCCATGTTTGTTTCAAATAAAGGAGCACTCAAACTATTCGAAATTAAAAATTTTTCATATTCTGTTCTTGAAAATTTATTATCTTTAAAAAATGTCTTATCGTTAATAATTATTTCTTTTAAAGATTTATCTCCAAGAATAACATTTAAATCATCAAGCTCTAAAAGAAGAACTTTTTTACCTATATAATCTGATAAAATTTTTTCAATTAAATCTGTTTTTGACAAATTATTACGTTCCTGATCACTTAAATTTAAAACATTTAAATAATTAACAAAATCTCTAGTACTGACTTTTTCCGAGTCAATTTTTGCTACTACATTCTGACTTCCTCCACTAAAAACATCGCCCATACCCCAAAATAAAAAAGGCAATATAATTATTCCAACAAGAACTTTGAAAAAGAAGGTCTTTGAATATTTTTTTATTGAATTTAACATATTAATATTTTAAATAATTAATAAATTATTAATTCAAAGAGATCAAACTCAATATAAAAATATCATGAAATATTTTATAGGAAATTGGAAAATGTTCGGAATTCCAAAGTCTATAAGAATACTCAACAAAATTAATTCATTTTACTCAAAAGACAAAAACCGAAATAAATACAAGGTAATTTTTACTCCCCCTTATACTTTGATTGAGTCATACGCAAGATATTTTAAAAGTAAAAAAATTAATATTGGTTCACAAAATTGTTATCAAAAAGATCAATTTTCATCTAATACTGCGGCGATTAGCTCTTACATGCTTAGGAGTGTTGGAGCAAAGTATACTCTTGTTGGACATTCAGACAACAGAAGCGAGGGAGATAATGATAGTATCCTTAAAAATAAAGTTTATTTTGCTTTAAAAAATAATTTAAAGGTAATTTTTTGTATTGGTGAAAACAAAACTCATAAAAAAAATAAAAAAACTTTTAGTATCCTTAATAAACAATTAACCAAAGTGCTTGAGAGAAAATTTAATAAAAATAATATTATAATTGCTTATGAACCAATTTGGTCAATTGGCACTGGAAAAATACCTTCCTCCCACGAATTAACAAGAACTATTTCTTATATAAAAAAAACTTTAAAAAATATTTTTAAATCTAAAAGTCCACCGGTGTTGTATGGAGGATCTGTTGATGGAAACAGTGTAAAATTGTTTAAAAAAATTGAAGAAATTGATGGTTTTCTGATAGGCGGAGCATCTAAATCATCAAAAAAATTTATTGATATAATAAGAAATTACTATAGATAAGCATCATGGAAAGCATAATTGTTGTTATAAATATTATACTTGCGATTGTTTTAGTTGTCGTCGTCTTGCTACAAAGATCAGAAGGTGGTGCTTTGGGACTAGGTGTTTCACAAGATAATTTCACGTCTTCTAGATCGGTTGGTACATTTTTAACAAAATTAACAACAATAATAGCTTCTTTATTTATAATTTGCAGTATTGTTTTAGTAGCTATCAATAGAGATGAAATTCGTAAAACCCAATCAGTTTTAGAACTAGAGGAAAGCCAAGATACAGGTTTGCCTCAAATACCAGAGTCTAATAAATAAAAAACTTTTTTTTTATAAAATTATCGGATATAACATACTTCCATGGCGCGATATATTTTCGTTACTGGCGGCGTGGTCTCATCTTTAGGAAAAGGACTATCATCAGCTTCATTAGCTTACTTACTACAATCTAGGGGTTATAGAGTAAGAATAAGAAAATTAGATCCCTATCTAAATGTAGATCCGGGAACAATGAGTCCATTTCAACATGGAGAGGTTTATGTAACAGACGACGGTGCTGAAACTGATTTAGATTTGGGTCATTACGAAAGATTTTCTGGTATATCCGCAAAAAGATCTGACAATATTACAACAGGAAAAATTTATAATGATGTTCTTAAAAGAGAGCGTCAGGGTAAATATTTAGGTAAAACTGTTCAAGTTATTCCGCATATAACAAACAGAATAAAAGAGTTTATTAAAAATGATGTTTCAAAAGAGGATTTTGTAATTTGTGAAATTGGTGGAACAGTCGGTGATATTGAAAGTCTTCCATTCTTAGAAGCTATTAGACAGTTTTCTAATGAGATAGGGAGAAAAAATACCTTATTTATACATTTAACTTTAGTCCCATATATGAAGGCTTCTGATGAAATTAAAACAAAACCAACTCAACATTCTGTTAAAGAATTAAGAAGCATTGGTATACAACCTGATATCATAATCTGCAGATCTGAGAGAACTATTCCATTAGATCAAAGAAAGAAAATTTCTTTATTTTGTAATGTGGCCATTGAAGATGTAATAGAAACAGTCGATGTTAAAACCATTTATGAAGCACCAATAAGTTTTAATAAAGAAAAATTAGATGAGAGAGTTTTAAAATTTTTTAAAATTAAATCAAAAAGCAAAGTAAACTTAAAACCCTGGAAAAAAATTACAAACCTTGTTTTAAAAACAAAAAATATTGTTCATATTGCAATTATAGGAAAATATGTTGAATTAAAAGATGCTTATAAATCTTTGGATGAAGCCTTAACACATGGAGGTATTGATAATAATTTAAAAGTTAATTTGATACGAATAGAATCCGACAAACTCAAACCAGATAAAATAAAAAATAAATTAAAAGATGTATCAGGAATTCTCATACCAGGTGGTTTTGGCAAAAGGGGGACTGAAGGAAAAATAGCAGCCATTAATTTTGCAAGAAAAAATAATATTCCATTTTTAGGCATATGTTTTGGAATGCAAATGGCAGTAATTGAATTTGCTAGAAACAAGTTAAATATTAAAAACGCAACTTCTAGCGAATTTGGCCCCTCAAAAGCTTCTGTTGTTGGCTTGATGAGTGAGTGGACAAAAGATGGAAAATTAATGAAAGGTACTGACAAAAATTTGGGCGGGACTATGCGTTTAGGTAGTTATGAAGCTAGACTTAAAAAAGACACAAAGGTAAGCAAAATATATAATTCTCTAAAAATAAATGAAAGACATCGTCACAGATATGAAGTCAATATTAACTATAAAGAGAAATTTGAGAACAAAGGTATGATTTTTTCAGGTCTATCTCCAGACAATAAATTGCCAGAAATAGTTGAATTAAATGATCACCCATGGTTCATTGGAGTTCAGTTTCATCCTGAATTTAAATCTAGACCTTTAACTCCGCATCCATTATTCTCGTCATTTATAAAGGCAGCAAAAACTTATTCAAGAAAATGAAAAATCATAAAGTAAAATGCAATAATTTTGAAATTGGAAATGATAAACCTTTCACTTTAATAGCCGGCCCATGTCAGCTTGAAAGCGAGACACATGCAATAAAAATTTCTACCGAATTAAAAAAAATTACAAATGGCTTAGGTATAAATCTTATTTATAAAACATCTTTTGATAAAGCCAATAGAACAAGTCTAAAAGGAAAAAGAGGATTAGGATTAGATAAATCTTTATCTATTTTTGACAAACTAAGAAAAGACGTAGGAGTGCCAGTTTTGACTGATGTCCACACTGCTGAACAATGTTCAATTGTAGCAAATCATGTAGATGTTTTACAAATTCCTGCATTTCTATGTAGACAAACTGATCTGTTAGTAGCTGCAGCAAAAACAGGAAAAATAATTAATGTTAAAAAAGGACAATTCTTAGCTCCCTGGGATATGGCAAACGTTATAAAAAAAATAGAAGAATCAGGGAATAAAAACATTCTAATAACAGAGAGAGGAGCTAGTTTTGGATATAATACACTTGTTTCGGATATGAGAGCCTTACCAATAATGTCGAAATTTGGTTTTCCAATTATTTTCGATGCTACTCACTCAGTTCAACAACCAGGGGGCATGGGTGAAAAAAGTGGAGGACAAAGAGAATTTGTTCCTCATCTAGCCCGGGCTGCGATAGCAGTTGGAGTTAGTGCGATATTTATAGAAACTCATGAAGATCCAGATAACGCTCCTTCAGATGGACCTAATATGGTTCCACTTAATGAATTAAAAGGTTTATTAAAAAAATTAACTGAAATCGATAAATTAGTTAAATAAAATGTCAAAAATAAAAAGTGTAAAAGGCAGACAAGTCTTTGATAGCAGAGGTAACCCTACAGTTGAGGCTGAGATTATTTTACAAGATGAGACTATTGGTACTTCAATAGTTCCATCTGGGGCTTCCACAGGTCGTTATGAAGCTCATGAACTTAGAGATAAAAATAATGATTATTTGAATAAAAGTGTTTTTGACGCTGTAAAAAATATAAATAATAAAATTTCTAAAGCGTTACAAAATAAAGATTCAACAAATCAAAGTGAAATTGATAAAATTTTAATAAGTTTAGATGGTACAGAAAACAAGTCAAACCTAGGAGCAAATTCCATTTTAGCAGTATCAATTGCAAATTTAAAAGCTGCCGCAAAATTTTCAAGAAAAGAAATATATGAATATATTAATAATGAAAATAAACATTTTTGTATACCTTATCCTTTAATGAATATAATTAATGGAGGTGCTCATGCTAACAACTCACTTGAAATTCAAGAGTTTATGATTAGACCGGATGGGGCAAAAAATTTTAAAGAATGTATGCAAATGTCCTTCTTGGTTATTCAAAATTTAAAAAAAGATCTAGAAGGTAAAAAAATTTCAACAAGTGTAGGTGATGAGGGTGGATTTGCTCCATCCCTTGGATCTGATGAGGAGGCTATAGAAGTTATTATAAATTCAATATCCGCATCAGGATTTAAACCAGGTAAGGATATATCAATCTGTTTAGATGTAGCTGCAAATGAACTTAAGGTTCCCAAAGACGTTCAATATTTTTTAGATCTTGTAAAAAAATACCCAATTAAATCTATTGAAGATCCTTTTTCAGAGGATGACTGGGATAATTGGAAAAATTTAACTGAGAAAATAAAAGCTCAAATTGTTGGAGATGATTTATTTGTTACGAATAAAAAAAGACTAGAAAAAGGAATAAAAGAAAAATCTGCTAACACTATTCTAATCAAACCAAATCAAATAGGAACCGTAAGTGAAACACTTGAAACAATAAAACTTGCCAAAGATAACAATTTTAAAACTATAATTTCTCACAGATCTGGCGACTCAGAAGATACTTTCATAGCTGATTTAGCAGTTGGGACTAATTCTTCTCAAATTAAAACAGGTTCTTTGGCTAGATCAGAGAGGGTTGCTAAATATAATAGGCTTTTAAGAATAGAAGAGAAGCTTGGAAATCAGCCAAAAATGGCTAAAATTTAAATATGAGACTTTTTAACTTTTTAACAAAAAAGAAATTGCTGCTATTAAATATTCTACTGACTTTATATATTGCAACAAATATGATTGGTGGTGAGAGAGGTTTAGTCTCATATTATGAGAAAGAAAAAAAACAAAAAAATCTTATTGAAAAAAAAAATATATTATCAGAAAAATTAAATGAATTTGAAAAAAAAAATAAACTTTTATCAACTAACCTGAATCTTGATTACGTAGATACATTATATAGAGAGAAACTAAAGTTTGGAAAAAAAGAAGAAATAATTATTAAATTAAAATGATAGACAGAGACAAAAGACACCCAGAAAAAGTTAACAAACCTTTTAATCCCATTAAAAGAAAACCAGAATGGATCAGGTCGAAGATTGTAGACTCTCAGATTTTTTTTCAAACCAAACAAGTTGTTAATCAAAATAATTTAGTAACTGTTTGCCAAGAAGCCAATTGTCCTAATATTACAGAATGTTGGAGTAAAAAACATGCCACTTTTATGATTATGGGAGATACTTGTACTAGAGCTTGTGCTTTCTGCGACGTGAAAACTGGAAAGCCGAAAGCTCTTGATATTTTTGAACCTTTAAAAATTGCGAAAGCTGTAAAAAATTTAAATTTAAAACATGTTGTAATTACATCTGTGGATAGGGATGACTTAGAAGACGGTGGATCAGAACATTTTTTTAAAGTCGTTGAAGCTACACGAGAAATGAATCCTCAAACATCAATTGAAGTTTTAACTCCAGATTTTTTAAGAAAGGGAGATTCATTTAAAAAAATTTTAGAAGCTGATCTTGATGTCTTTAATCACAATATCGAAACTGTTCCGAGGCTATACACTACAGTGAGACCGGGAGCTAGATATTTTGCTTCACTAGAATTACTTAAAAACGCAAAAAAATTTAACAAAAAAGTTTTTACAAAATCTGGAATTATGGTTGGTCTAGGAGAAAATAAACAAGAGATTATTCAAGTTATGGATGATTTAAGATCAGCGGAAGTAGATTTTATAACTATAGGTCAATATTTACAGCCTTCACCGAAACATCACCCTTTGTCTCGATATTATACTCCACAAGAATTTAAAGAGTTCGAAAGGATAGCAAAGACAAAAGGTTTTTTATTAGTTTCTTCGTCACCTTTAACTAGATCATCATACCATGCTGACGAAGATTTTAAAAAACTACAAGACACAAGAAATAGACAGCTTGAATGTCATCCGCATCTATAAAAAAAATTATACCCTGTAATAAAAATCAATTAATTAAAATGGTTCTTGATATTGAAAAATATCCTGAGTTTGTCCCTTGGTGTTTAGATGGCAAAATTCATACAAGAAAAGAGAGCAGTGATTTAGTTGAGATTAAAGCTGATTTAAAAGTTGGTAAAAGCATAATTAATGAAACTTACACAAGCCTTGTACATTATTATAAAGAAAAAGATAAAATTTTAGTTACAAATATTGAGGGTCCTCTTACTCATTTAAAGAATGAGTGGAAATTTAAAGAAATTAATAATTCTACACAACTTGAATTTGATATTGATTTCGAATTAAAAAATAATTTGCTAAATGCAATAATGAAAAGATCTTTTAATTTTGGTTTAAACAAAATTGCTGATGCCTTTGAAAAAAGAGCTTTAAAACTATACAAGTAATGTTTGGTACTATATCTCTTATAATCATTTTTTTGGTTTTTTGGTGGTATTTAGTAGAGTATATTAAATATTTCAACACAGGAGACCCTAACGAAACAGATACAAATTACTGGAAATTTTCTTACGATTTTAAACCTAATAAAAAAGAGGATTATAGCCCTGATAAACCAAGAATTCTTAGAAGAAGAAGATTTAGAAACAGATTAGTTTTTTTACTTTATATTGACGTGATAGCAATCTTTTTCTTAGTAAATATTTTGGCAGCTCAAATATTAGAGAAAATTATGAGTTAATTCTAAAGCCTTGTTTACTGTTGCTTTTTGAATGTAATTTCTTCCTCGATTTTTAAAGATATATTTATTCACTTTAACAATCTTGTCTTTCCTAATACCAATATAAACTAACCCAACTGGTTTTTTTTTAGATCCTCCTTTTGGACCAGCTATACCTGTTACAGAAATACAAACTTTACTTTTACTAATTTTACTTAAATTGTTAACCATAGATAAACAGCATTGAACGCTGACTGCACCATGATTTTGAATAATTTTTTTAGGTACTTTTAAGATATTTATTTTAGCTTGATTAGAATAAGTAACTAAACCCATTAAAAAGACTTTAGAGGCACCACTAACGGAAGTAATTGAACTTGAGAGCAGTCCACCAGTACATGACTCAGCTATGGCTAACTTAAGTTTTTTTTTAATAAGAATTGAAACTATTTTTTTATTTAAACTCATGTGAAAAGGTTTGATTTGATAATCATAAAAACAATTAGGGTTAAAACAACATATAATCCTGCAATAACATCATCAATAATTACACCAAAACTATTTTTATAATTTTTATCAAAAATATTGACTGGAAATGGTTTTTTAATATCAAAAAATCTAAACAATACAAAAATATAAATATAAAAGAATATTGCTTCCTGGAAGTTTTTTTCTGAACCATGGGCTATCTCAAATAAATAAATTGGAATAGACTGGCCTATAACCTCATCTATAACAACTTCTCTAGGATCTTTGTTTTCATTTTCTTTTATATAATCAGCTACAGCGTAAAAAGAATATAAAAAAACCAAAATAAGGAATAATAGAATTACATTATTAGAGAAATTTAAAATGTGAAATAAACTAAAAAGTAGAACAGTTGTAATTAAAGAAGTAATTGTTCCAGGAGCAAATCTTATTGTTCCTATGCCAAAAAAAGTAACAAATAAATAATTAAAAGTTTTAATCATATTTTACTACTGACGCTATAACTTCACATGCTATAGCTTTTTCTTTTCCGATAATACCTAATTTTTCTGTTGTTTTACCTTTTATATTAATTTGATTTTTAGAAATCCCACAAAGTTTAGAAATACTTTCTATCATCTTATTTTTATATTTTTTAATTTTTGGAGTTTGAGTAATAATATTTATATCTATATTATTTACAAAATAACCCTTCGCTTTTATTTTTTCCATTACTTCTTGTAGTAAAATTGTTGATCTTATATTTTTAAATTTCTTACTTTTATCAGAAAACATTTGACCAATATCTCCCATTTTACAAGCACCAAGAATTGCATCTGTAATTGAGTGCAATACTGGATCTCCATCTGAATGACCTAATGTGCCTAAAGGTGATTTAATTTTTAATCCTGCTAAATAAAGTTTTCTTTTAGGAACAAGTCTATGAACATCAAAGCCTATTCCCACACTTTGTTTGGATTTATAAATATTCTTTAAATTTTGAAAATCTGATTGATCCGTAATCTTAAAATTGTTTTTTTCTCCCTCAATAAACTTAATGTTATTTAAATCCATATATAAAGAAATGTCATCATCTCTATATTTAGCAGAATTAGTTTTGTGCAGATAATATATTTCTTTAAGATTAAAGGCTTGCGGAGTTTGGGTAAGAAATAAATTATCTCTTTTTTTGCCTAAAATATATTCGTTCAAACTAGAATCTATTTTTTGTTTTATTGCATCGTTTATATAAATTTTTGGGATAACAGCTTTAAAGCTTTTCATTTTAGAAATTATATTATTTAGTAATTTTAAAGAAAAATTAGGTCTTGCTACATCGTGAATTAAAACTTTTGTGACACCTTTATTTTTAATTAAATATTTCAAAGCGTTAAAAGCAGATTGCTGTCTATTTTTTCCACCCAAAACCATTTTAATATTTCTTAGTTTTAGCGACTTGACTCTTTTGGAGTCTTTTTTATTATAGACAAGAACTATCCTTTTAATTGCTTTAATTTTTCTTGCTTTATCAATATTTATCTCAACTAATGATTTACCAGCTATTTTTTGATATGGTTTGCCTATATTAGACCTAAATCTATGGCTATTACCTGCAGCTAGAATGATTAAACAAAAACTCATTGTATAAACTTATATTATATTTATATAAATAATTAACTATATGTTTAAGATAATAAAAAATTTTAATTGGATTATTTTATCCTCTTTTACTTGTATTTTTCTCGGAATTTTAACATTTCTAACTTTTATAAACGAGGGTTTCGTGCCTCTTACTGAGCAAAATATACTAATATTGCTCTCATTAGATATTATTTTATTATTAATTTTTTTTTATTTGATATTTAAAAATTTTTTTCGATTTTATTCAGCTGGAAAAAAAAATAAATCTGGATCCCAAACTAATATCAAGTATATTTCATTATTTTCAATTTTCACGTTAATTCCATCTTTAATTGTTGCTTTTTTTTCACTAGTTATTTTCAATTTTGGTTTACAAAAATACTTTGATGACCAAATTACACAAGCAGTCAATAACTCTAATGATGTAGCAAAAAATTACCTTGAAGAAATAAAAAAAAATATAAAGTCCGACGTAATATTAATGAGCGTTGGATTAAATAGAGCATCAAATTTTTATTATTCAAATCCTAATCAATTTTTAAGAATAGTAAGCGCTGAAAAAATTCTAAGAAAAGTTGATGATATTTACTTAATCGATAGTGCGGGAAATATTTTGCTTTCTGAAACAGGAGTTACTTCTAGCGACCTTTCTTTTCCAGGTGAAGAAACCTTTGATGAAGCTTTAACTGGAGTACCTGTTATCGTTCCAGGAAATTTTGAAAACAAAACTTCAGCAATGATAAAATTAAATTCTTTTGTTGATACATTTCTTTATATATCTAGAGATATTGATCCTAGTATCTTAAAGTATTTAAACGAAACTGAGAAAGCAGTAGATTTTTATTATTCTGTTGAGAACAGTCAAACCGGAATTAAACTCACTTTTGCAATTATTTATATTATAGTTGTTACGTTATTATTGTTTTTATCTACCTCAGTGGCAATTACCTTTGCTAGAAGACTGACGAAACCGATAATTAATTTAATAAGCGCTTCAGAGAGTATAAGTAAAGGTGAGCTTGATGCAAAAGTCCCGGATATAGAATCTGATGAAGAATTTAAAAAACTTAATCAGAATTTTAATAATATGATCACTAGGTTGAAGAGACAACAAGATAAACTGCTCGTTACCGAAAGGTATGAGGCATGGGAGTCAGTAGCCAGGAAACTTGCACACGAAATTAAAAATCCTTTAACACCAATTCAATTATCTATAGATAGATTAAGAGAAAAATATTCTTCGAAAATTGGTAAAGATGAATCTCAATTTAATGAGTATTTGCAAACTATTAATAGACAAATAAAAGATATTGAAAAACTTGTTAATGAATTTTCTAATTTTGCGAGAATGCCTAGACCGATTATTAAAAAAATAGATTTAAATAAAGTGATAAATCGTTCCATAGATTTTTTAAAAGTTTCTCTTAAAAGCCAAGTATTTTTTAAACAAAATAAAAAATCCAATTTAATCATGGGTGACGAAGATCAGCTTAACAGAGTTTTTATCAACATTATCAAAAATGCAGACGAGTCAATTATAGAGATTTTAAGTAAAAAGCCTAAATATATGGGAAAAATTGACATAGATATTCTTAAGAATAATGATTATATAGTCACTGTTATAAAAGATAATGGTGAAGGGATTTCAGATACAAAAAAAGTTATGAAGCCTTATTTTACCACAAAGAAAAAAGGAACAGGGTTAGGTCTTCCGATAGTTAATAAAATTATTAATGAACATTCTGGTGAATTAGTTATTAAAAAAGATAATGGAACAAAAATTGAAATTTGGCTACCAAGTATTTAATATATGAGTAAAGAAGTTCTTGTCATAGACGATAATCCAGACATAAGATATTTAATTTGTAACATCTTAAAAGAAAAACATTTTAACGTTAGATCTGCCGCTAATTATGATCAGGCAGTAGTTGAGATAAATAAAAAGCTACCTGATTTAGCAATAATAGATATTAAACTTGATAGAACAGACAAAGATGGGATTGATTTATTAAAACTCTTAATAAAAAAAAATAGTGCAATACCAGTAATAATGATTTCTGGTCATGCTACTGTTCAAGTAGCACTTAATTCTCTTAGACTAGGGGCCTATGAATTTATAGAAAAAGGTGCGACTTTTTCAATAGACAAATTATTAAATTATGTAAATAGAGCTTTAGAAACTGCAAATTTAAAAGAAGAAAAAGATATTATAGAAAATAGATTATTTCATTCATTCGAACTTATAGGTAAAAGTCCATCAATTACAAAAGTAAAGAGAATTATTGAAAAATTATCAAATACTGATAGTAGAGTTTTGATTACTGGACCAACAGGTTCGGGTAAAGAATTGGTAGCTAGAAAAATTCACAAACTATCTTCAAGAGAAAAAAAACCCTTCATTGTCATCAATGCGGCCTCATTAAGTGAGACAACCTATGAAAAAGAATTATTTGGACAAGAATTTAGCGACGGGACAGTGTCTTTTGGAGTTCTCGACAGAGCTAATAAAGGAACTTTATTAATTGATGAAGTAACAGAAATGCCAATTAAAACTCAGGCAAATATTTTAAGGGTGTTAATAGATCAAAAATATAAAAGAATTGGTGGAAAAAAAGATGTTAATGTTAATATAAGAATAATTTCTTCATCCTCAAAAAATTTGCAAGAAGAAGTTGAAGCTGGTAAATTTAGAGAAGATTTATATCATAGGTTGAACGTTGTCCCTGTTGAGCTAAGTCCACTAATTTCTAGAACTGAAGATATTCCAGAATTAATTAATTACTTTAAAAGAAAAATTTCTGAAATAAACGGAGTTCAAGAAATTAATATAGATACTAAAAATGACCAATTATATACATACAACTGGCCTGGAAATGTTAGAGAGTTAAGAAACTTAGTTGAAAGAATTACTATTGTTTCAGCTAATGAGAGCAAAGAAAATATTGAAAAATCAATAAATGATATACTCAATAACAAAAGGCCAATCAAAAATAATTCAGACTTCCAATTAACATTTTCATCTCCATTAAAAGAAGCAAGGGAAAAATTTGAAAAAGAATATCTAACAATACAATTAAAAAAAAATCATGGAAATATTTCAAAAACTGCTGATTTTATTGGCATGGAGCGTTCTGCATTACACCGGAAACTTAAACAACTCGGTATAAAGGGTATTAATTAAAAAATGAATATAATTATATGTGGTGCCGGAAAAGTAGGCTTTTCAATAAGTAAACAGCTTTCTTCACAAGGACATTCAGTAACAGTCATTGATCAATCTTCAGAAGATATTAAAAGAATAAATGATACTCAAGATGCAAAAGGTATTGTGGGAAGAGCTTCATTGCCGTCAGTATTAGAAAATGCAGGTGCAGAAAATACAGATATGATAATTGCTGTAACAAGAAATGATGAAACTAATATGGTTGTATGTCAATTAGCTAGCTCCTTGTTTAATATACAAAAAAAAATTGCAAGAATTAGAACAAAAGATTTTTTAGAAGGAAAATGGAATAAACTTTATAACAAATCAAATATTCCAATAGATGTTATTATTTCTCCTGAAAAAGAAGTTGCAAAATCATTATTCAGAAGATTAGAGGCACCTGGGGCATTAGACAATGTTCCTTTTGCTGGGAACAAAGTTAAAATGCTCGAAATCGCAATTGAAAAATCTTGTCCGATTATAAATACTCCGTTAAAAAAATTGACCGAAAAATATCCAAACTTTAGAGCCAACATTGTAGGCTTAGAAAGAAAAGAAAAATTTCAATTTCTTAAAAAAGAGGATAAATTAATGGAAGGCGATAACGTTTATGTTGTTGTAAGCAGCGATCAATTAAATGAAATTCTTAAAGCTTTTGGTCATGAAGAAAAAACATCCAAAAAAATCCTTATTATAGGGGGTGGAAATATTGGTTTTCATTTAGCTAAAATGGTCGAGGAAAATTTTGAAGGAGCAAGAATAAAGATTATAGAAAAAAATAAAGCTAGAGCTGAGGAAATTGCGGCTGAGCTTTCATCATCAATAGTAATCAATGGTGACGCACTAGATGAAGAAATATTAAAAGAAGCTAACTTGGAAGAATCTGAAACTGTTCTAGCATTAACAAATGATGATGAGAATAATATTATGGCTTGTGTGCTTGCTGAAAAAACTGGACAAACTAAGAGAACTATAGCTATTGTAAATAAATCCAATTACAGTTTATTGCAAAGCTCACTAAATATTGATGACTTGGTTGATCCTAGAATGACTACAGTTTCAAGAATAATGGAGCATGTACATAGAGGAACCATTGCCACCGTATATTCTTTATTAGATGGAGAATATGAATTCGTGGAAGCCAAAGTTTTAGAAAAGTCTGAACTATTAAATAAAAAAATCAAAGATAGCGATTTACCTGAAAACATTAGGATTGGAGCAATAGTAAGAGGAAAGCAAGTTATTATACCTAGGGGGGATACTATTTTCGAAAAAGATGACTTAGTAGTATTACTTGCAAGCAAAGACCAATTAGGCGAAATTGAAAATATTTTTAGTACTATTTAATTTTTTTTTCCCAATCGATCGCAGTCTTAAGAATATATTTAATGTTGTTAAATCTTGGTTTCCAAGAGAAAAAACTATTAAATTTATCAGTGTTTGCCACAATCATTTTACTATCACCACTTCTTCTTGGACCAAATTTAAATTCAATTTTTTTCTCTAATATTTCATTTAAATTATCTACAACTTCCTTAACGGAATAACCTTTGCCATAACCACAATTAAATATTTCAGACTCTCCATTTTTAAGTAAATATTCTGTAGTAATTAAATGGATATCAGACAAATCTGATACATGAATAAAATCTCGAACTGGTGTTCCATCTTTTGTGTCATAATCATTTCCATTAATTATTAATTCATTTCTTTTTCCCACTGCAACTTCGCAAGCCCTTTTTATTAGATGGGTTGAAAATTTGGAGATTAAACCACTCCGAAGTTTTTCATCAGCACCAGCAACATTAAAATATCTTAATATAACATATTTGATATTTGTTTTTTTAGATTTTTCTATTAAAAATTTTTCTAGGTTAAGCTTAGAAAGTGCATAAGGATTTAGAGGATTTAATGTATCGCTTTCTAAAACTTTTTGTTTATTAGGATTTCCGTAAACGGATGCAGACGAAGAAAAAATAATCTTATCTATTTTATTTTTAAAACAAACATTAAAAAATTTTTTTGATTTTTCAAAATTAAATTCATTATATTTTGTTGGCTCTTTAATTGACTCATCGACTCTTATTAGACCAGCGAAATGTATTACTAAATCAATATTTTTATCGTTTAGTATTTTTTCTATTTTTTTTTCGTCCGCGATATCACAGATTACTAATTCTGCTTTTATTGGCACTAATTCTTTATTACCAGTAATTAAATTATCTACAACAGTAACTTCAAACCCTTTATCTAAAAGTAAATTACATACATTGCTACCTATATATCCAGCACCACCAGTTACTAAAATTTTTTTATTATTTCCATCCATACTTTTTGAGAGAGTTAATGCTTATAAAAATTAATGATTTCAAATTAGTTAAAAAATTAAGTTTATTTTGCATTTTGTTTATATTCCATAAACTACAAATGTTCTTTAATTTATTAGACGATCTATTATTTTTGTTAATCCTATAAAAAACATAAGTATCTTTCACTTTAAATGCTTTTTCTCCTTTTCTAAGTAGATCACATTTAAATAAATAGTCTTCTTGTTCAACTTGTTTAAATTTGATGTCGCCTAAAATTTTTCTCGAAATTATTATTGAAGAAGTGCTCATAGAAGAGTGTAGTATAAAGTTTTTGAAATCTAAAAATAAAGGTAATTTTGAAGTTTTTATATTTTGGATTTTGTCATGAAAGAAAAAATTATAGTCAGTATAAGTAAAGTTATAACCATTCTTAAACATATTATTTATTTGTTTTTCCAACTTATCTTTGGGCCAAAAATCATCAGAGTCCATAAAAGCTATAAATTCAGAACTAGATTTTTCAATTCCTAAGTTTCTACAATATGATGGTCCTTTATTTTCTTTTAAAAAAAATAAATTAATGTTGTCAAAATTTTGATAATTTTGCAAAATTTCCTTAGAATTATCTTTTGAATTATCATCAACTAAATATATATTCCAACTTTTATAAGTTTGAGATAATATCGACTCTAAGCACTGGTTAAGATATTTGGCTTTATTATAGTTGGGAATTATTATATCTATAATTGGTTGTTTGACCATAAACGGTTAAAAGTTTATAAAAAGATAATGTATTTATGATGAAGTCAGAAAGCAATTTAAAAATCTTTTTTATTAAATTAGTTGCTATAACATTTGCATTCATAATAATAATAAATGTTTTTTATAATATATTTCTTGCTGATAAACTTGAAATATTAAATAAAATATCAAATCTCGATAAAAGCACTGCTGAAGTTCTTAAAGATAAGATAAGGTCAGAACTTAAAAGCGGTATAGAAAAAGATAAAATCCTATCAGATGAAGACGCAGTTTTAATTAAAAAATTCATAGAAAAAATTTCATCTGAATTAAAATAAAAATTATATTGAAAAAATATTTAACACTTTTACAAAAAAAAGAAGAAATAATTAAAATTATATTAATTACCTATACAGTATATTGCGCTTATAACATTGGTATGTCTTGGGATGAAGGGTATCACCAAGAAATAGGAAAAATTAATTTAAATTATCTTCTTTCTTTTGGTTTAATAAATGAACCTTTTTTATATAAATATAAATATTCTACTTTGTATTGGTCTTTATCAAGTTTCATTAGTCAGATTTTTCCAAAAAAATATATATTAGAAGTTTTTCATGTAATAAATGCTTTTTTTGGATTAATGATAATTGTCGGCCTATATAAAATAAATAAAATCTTATTTAACAAGTCAATTGCTAAAGTGGCGTCCTTATTTCTTTTTTTTATTCCTTTTTTTTTTGGTCACTTAGCTATCAATAACAAAGATATTATTTTGGCATTCGCATACGTCTGGATCATTTACTACTTATATAAATATACATACTTTAAATATAAATTTAAAAAAAAATTACTTTTAATTTTCAAAATTTCTCTTCTATCAGCTTTAGGAACCGGTGTTCAATTATTATTTTTGGGATCTTTAATTCCTATTGTGATTATTTTTTTAACCATAATATTATTCAATAAAGTCAAAAGTTTAAAAATCATCTTAACTGATTTTATCTTATTTTTTTTATTTTTTTATTTTGTATTAGTTTTATTTTGGGTTGACACTCATAGCAATATAATACTTATGCCGATTGAGCTTTTTATTAAATCGTTTTCAATTGAAGTAGGCTGGCCTTTCAATTTATTAAATGGTGTTTATTTTAATACAAATGAGGTACCTAACTATTATCTTTTGATAAATTATTTTTATAAACTTCCTGAGTTTATTATTTTTTTATACATAATTACTGTTCCTATAATATATTTTAATAGAAGATATTTAAAAAAAAATTTTAAAAATTTCAAAACGTTAATTATTCTTATTCTTACGTTATTGATTTACCCAAGTTTAATAGTGATCTTTATTCCTTATCCAATTTACGATGGTGTTAGACATTTTTTATGGAGCGCGCCATATTTAGTTATTATTCCGTCTATAACAACATATCTTATATTTTCGAATAAGGGTTATATTTATAATACTACTAAAATTACTTTATCGATTTTATTTTTATTTCATATTTTTAATTTTTTAACCATTACTCCTTACCACTATACATTTCTTAATTATTTTTCAGGTCCTAAGGAATTGAGATATCAAAAATTTGAAAATGACTATTGGTCTACTAGTTTAAAGGAATTAATAATGAATTCTAATTTGAATGAGGAGAAGATAAATTTCTTCTCTTGCGGTGTCAATTCTGGAATAGTAAAAATTTATATGAAACAGAAATATAAAAGGTCTGAATTAACAAAAAAGGAAGAAGCTTCCTATGTTATAATGACAAATAGAACATTGTATTCGGATAAAAAACAAAGTATTTCAAATTGTTATGATGAGTATGACTTAGAAAATGTTGCAGAAGTTAAAAGGAATGGTTTAGTTCTATCTGCTATAAAAAAAATAAAATAGTGAAAATAAATTAAAATGAAAAATAAAATTTCAATAATATTATGTTCTTACAATGAGGTAAAATACATTGAAAATACAATTAATCAGCTTGAAAAACACATACCTAATCTTGAACTAGTAATTGTGGATGACTCTTCTAATGATGGGACTATAGAATTATTAAAAAAACTTAATGTTAACAATAGGTTTAAATTAATATTTAGAAAGAAAAGCAAAGGTTTGGCATCAGCTTTCTCAAGGGGTTTAATAGAAACAACAGGTGAATATATTGGCTGGATTGACACTAACATGGGTGAAGTTGCAATTAAATTTACTGATATGATAAATGAATTAAATAATAATTCTGACCTAGTAATTCTATCAAGATATGTAGCAGAAGGGGGAGACGAAAGGATACTTTTAAGATCTTTAGGTAGCAAAATTTTTAATACATTTTGTAGGATATTATTTAGAATACCAATAAAAGACTTAACTAGTTCTATTTTTTTAATGAAACGGAATATTTTAGATGAAATAACTTTTTTATGTTACGGTCATGGAGAGTTTTTTTTAGAATTCTTATATAATACACATAAAAAAGGTTTTAAAATTAAAGAAATTCCTTATGTGCAGAAAAAAGATGAAAATGATAAAGATAGCAAATCTGCACCAAATTTAGTAAAGTTTTTTTTTCATGGTATAATGTATGTTTTAAGAGCATTTGTAACAATTTTTCGTAGAAAAAACTAAATTATGATTGAAAAAATTATACATAAAAAAAAAATGTTAGCACTTATCGTAAGAGGTAAGTACAGAGGCAAAAAAGGAATTCACTTTTTTACCCCCGAGAGTGCCACTCAACAATTTGGCTACATGAAACATAATAGAAAACATATTATAAAACCACATTTACACCAGAAACGCTTAACAAAAATTTTATCAACTACCGAAGTGATTTTAGTTATGAAAGGCGTGTTAAGAGTTGACTTTTACAATCAAAAAAAAAGATATCTTTATAGCAAAATTTTAAAAAAAGATGACATTATCATGTTAGTACATGGAGGTCATGGATTTAAAGTTTTAAAAAATGTTGAAATGTTAGAAATTAAACAAGGTCCCTACAGCGTTTCTAAAGACAAAGTAAAATTTGAAAATATTGATGAAAACAATATCAAAATCAAAAAGTAAATTTATTCCAGTAAACACACCAAAGATTTACAAAGATGAAAAGAAATATGTTAATAAGTGTCTAACTACAGGTTGGATTTCATCTGAGGGTAAATATGTAAAAGAATTTGAAAAAAGATTTTCAAAATACATTAATAAGAGATACGGAGTTGCTGTATCAAGCGGTACGGCTGCTCTTGAAATAGCTATGAAGTCTTTGAATTTAAAAAAAAAAAGTGAAGTTATTATCCCAAATTTTTCAATAATTTCTACTGCACTTTGTGTTGTTAAATTAGGTTTAAAACCTGTTTTAGTGGATGTTGATCCTAAAACGTGGAATATGAATCCAAAAGAAATAATTAAAAAGATTAACAGAAATACTAAAGCTATAATAATTACACATATTTACGGCTTTCCAGTTGAAATGAGAGAAGTTCTAGCTGTTGCAAGAAAAAGAAAAATTAAAATTATCGAAGATACCGCAGAAATGATAGGACAAACTTATAATAAAAAAAAATGTGGAAGTTTTGGAGATTTAAGCACTTTTAGTTTTTATGCGAATAAACATATTACTACTGGGGAGGGTGGAATGATTTTGACCAATGATAAAAAACTTTATTCCAAATGTATATCTTTAAGAAATTTATGTTTTGGTTCTAAAAATAGATTTGATCATGATGACATTGGCTGGAATTATAGAATGACAAATTTACAGGCTGCGATGGGATGCGGTCAATTGAACAATATCTCAAAAATTTTAAAAAGAAAAAGAGAAATTGGAAAACGATACATTTCAATTTTAAAAAAATGCAAAAAAATTACAATTCAACCATATAAAAATAAATATGCGACTAATATATTTTGGGTATTTGGAATTTTATTAAAAAATAATAAAACAATCTCTAGAAATAAAGTTGTCCTTCAATTAAAAAAAAGAAATATTCAAACTAGAAATTTCTTTTATCCAATGTATAAACAAAAAATTTTAAAAAAACTAAAAATTTTTAAAAAAAATCAAAAATTTCAAGTGTCTGATGATTTATCGACGAATGGATTTTATCTACCATCTGGTTTAGGCTTAACGAATTCAGAAATTGACTATGTAGGTAAAACCCTCTTAAAAATACTTCAATAAAAATGGTGCCCTCACACGGACTCGAACCGCGAACCTATTGATTACAAATCAATTGCTCTACCAATTGAGCTATGAGGGCTTAGTAATGACATTAAATATACTAAAAAAGAAATACAATCAATTTTTTTTATTATTAATAACTTTATTAATATGGTGACATACTATAGCTACTGAGTTAGCTATATTTAAACTTTCCATTTTTTTACTAATATTTATTTTAAATATAAAGTCAGAATTAGTTACTGTATTTTTGTTCAATCCAAAACCTTCTGAACCAAATAATAACACGTTTTTTCCTATCCACTGGTTTTCTGTAAAATCTTTTTTTGACTTTGAGTCGAACGCACTAACCCAGAATCCTTGTGTTTTTAAAAATCTTAGAGTTGTATTTATATTTGATACTTTAAAAATATGTAAATGCTCCATTCCACCGCTTGCACTTTTAAATAATAATTTACTTTTAAAAGGAAAAGACCTCTCTTTAACAATTAAGCCGTCTAAATCAAAACTAATTGCGCATCTAATAATCGAACCGATATTTCTTGGGTCAGTTACTTCTTCTAAGGCTAAAAAATTAAGATTTTTTTTATTATTATTTTTTAAAAAATCTTTCATATTTACCTCATCAAAATTTTCTATTTCAGCCACAATGTTTTGGTGAGAAATATCTTCTTTCCCGCACAAATTATCTATTTCCTTTTTAGATTTATAAAAAACATGAACTTTTTTGAGTAAATTCACATCTTGATTATCCCTATTTAGCTTTTTTAGAGCATCTTCCGTAATAAATAAACGGTGTACTTTTCTTAGGGGGTTTTTTAACGCTTCGGTCACTGCGTGCCTTCCAACTATTAAAAAAGTCGACTTTTTCATAAAAATATAAGTTTTTTTCCAAATAATTAGCATATTTTAAAGCAAAATGATTTATTGCATTTATTGTACAAATGCTTATAAAACCCTTGTTGTTGAATGCTTTTTAAGTTAGTGGGTATCCCTAAAGAAAATTTGGAGGGGTACCAAAGCGGTCAAATGGGGCGGGCTGTAAACCCGTTGACTTCGGTCTTCGAAAGTTCGAATCTTTCCCCCTCCACCATACTTAAAATCGTTTGATAATTAAGAGCGTGATAAGTTTGGATTTTGCGGGTGTAGTTCAATGGTAGAACGCTAGCCTTCCAAGCTGGATGTAAGGGTTCGATTCCCTTTACCCGCTCCAAAAAAAAATTAAAAAAGGAAAAAAAAATGTCGAAGGAAAAGTTTAATAGAAGTAAACCGCATTGTAACATAGGAACAATCGGACACGTAGATCACGGTAAAACAACACTAACTGCTGCTATTACAAAAGTACTTGCAGAAGCAGGGGGAGCAAAATTTGTAGCTTATGATCAAATCGATAAAGCTCCTGAAGAAAAAGAAAGAGGTATTACTATATCTACAGCACACGTAGAATATGAAACTGCAAAAAGACACTACGCACACGTTGATTGTCCAGGACATGCTGACTACGTAAAAAATATGATCACTGGTGCAGCTCAAATGGATGGAGCTATTTTAGTTGTTAATGCAGCAGATGGTCCAATGCCACAAACTAGAGAACACATTCTATTAGCTCGTCAAGTTGGAGTTCCTGCTATTGTAGTTTTTCTAAATAAAATAGATACTGTTAAAGACAAAGAGTTAATCGACCTAGTTGAGGAAGAAATAAGAGAACTATTAACCTCTTACAAATTTCCAGGCGACAAAATTCCAATTATAAAAGGTTCAGCGTTAAATGCAGTCGAAGGAAAAGACGAAGCGACAGGTAAAAATGCGATTATGGAATTAATGAAAGCAGTTGATGAAACAATTCCACAGCCCGATAGACCAAAAGATAAACCTTTTTTAATGCCGGTAGAAGATGTTTTCTCTATTTCAGGAAGAGGAACAGTAGTTACTGGAAGAGTTGAACAAGGGGTAATTAAAGTCGGTGAAGAAATTGAAATAATAGGAATAACAGATACTAAAAAATCAGTTTGTACTGGCGTAGAAATGTTTAGAAAACTTTTGGATAGCGGTGAAGCAGGTGATAACATTGGTGCATTGTTAAGAGGTGTTGAGAGAGATGATGTGCAGAGAGGACAAGTTCTTGCTAAACCAGGTTCTGTTACACCACATACCGAGTTTGAATGCCAAGCATACATTCTTAAAAAAGAAGAGGGTGGAAGACATACTCCTTTTTTCACTAAATACAGACCTCAGTTTTATTTTAGAACAACTGATGTAACTGGAGAAGTAACTCTTCCATCAGGCACAGAAATGGTAATGCCTGGGGATGACGGAAAATTTAGTGTAAAATTAATTACTCCGATTGCTATGAGCCAAAACTTAAATTTTGCCATTAGAGAAGGTGGAAAAACAGTAGGAGCTGGCGTAGTAACAAAGATAATTAAATAGGAGCGTAGCTCAATTGGTAGAGCGCCGGTCTCCAAAACCGGAGGCTGTGGGTTCGAGTCCCTCCGCTCCTGCCAATTAAATTAGTATTATGAGAAATCCTTTAAAATTTTTACAGGAAGTAAAACAGGAGGCTTTTAGAATTTCTTGGCCTACGAAAAAAGATACTATGACTGGTGCGTTAATGGTATTTGGACTAGCCTCGATTGCGGCGATTTTCTTTTTGCTTTTAGACCAAATATTAAGATTTTTATTAAATATAGTACTTAACTTAAGCTTTTAAATGAATTGGTACATTGTACAAGCATACTCCGGTTTTGAAAAAAAAGTCGTTGAAAGCATTAAAGAGGAGCTTAAAAGACATAAACTAGAAGGTAGTTTAGATCAACTCCTAATTCCAACTCATCAAGTAACTGAGGTAAAAAAAGGAAAGAGAACAAAAAAAGAAAAAAAATATTTTCCTGGATATGTTTTAATAAAAATTGAACTCACAAAACAGATTTATCATTTAATTAAAAATTTACAAAAAGTTAGTGGCTTTTTAGGATCATCAGATAAACCAACACCAATATCTGATAATGAAATTAAAAGAATTTTAGGTCAGGTATCAGAAAGTGCAATCAACCAAAAATCTGGTATAAGCTTTGAAATTGGAGAAAAAGTCAAAGTTTGTGACGGACCATTCGCTTCTTTTACTGGTTTGATTGAACAAATTGATGAAGAAAAGTCTAGACTAAAGGTATCAGTTTCGATATTTGGTAGGGCTACTCCGGTAGATTTAGAATTTAACCAGGTAGAAAAGAATTAGTTATGGCAAAAGAAATAACAGGATATGTGAAGCTACAAATTAAAGGTGGACAGGCAAATCCAGCTCCGCCAGTTGGTCCCGCTCTTGGACAAAGGGGTATAAATATAATGGAATTTTGTAAAGCCTTTAACGAGAAAACAAAATCTTTCATGGGCAAACCAGTACCAGTCGTAATTACGGTTTATAAAGATAAAAAATTTGACTTTGTAATTAAATCTCCTCCAGCATCACATTTTATTAGAGAAGCTGCCAAGTTAAAAAGTGGATCAAAAGAACCTGGTAGAGTTGTAGCAGGATCAATAACCATGAAACAAGCTGAAGCAATAGCTAAAGAAAAAATGAAAGATTTAAATGCCTTTGATTTGAAAGAAGCTACGAAAATTATTTGTGGCTCAGCTAGATCAATGGGTATAGAGGTAAAAGAATGAAAAAAAAATCAAAAAGATTTAAATTATTAGAAAAGAAAAAAATTAAAGAAAGACTATCATTAGACAAATCTATAGATTTAATTAAAGAAACATGCACTTCAAAAATGGAAGAGTCTATCGATTTATCAATTAGAATAAACACAAAACAATCAAAAGGTGGAGATTTTAACTTAAGAACAGTGGTAAAATTACCCCATCCAAATGGAAAAAAATTTAAAATTGCTGTTTTATGTGAGCAAGAAAAAGTAGAAGAAGCAAAAAAGATTGGTGCAGATATAGCCGGTTCTCAGGAATTGTTAGATCAAATTTCAAGCGGTAAATTGAATTTTGATAAATTAATTTGCACACCTGGAATGATGAGCAAAATTGGGAAACTAGGAAAAATTCTTGGACCAAAAGGACTAATGCCAAATCCGAAACTAGGTACTGTTTCTAATGATCTCAAGAAATCAATAACAGATCTTAAAACAGGTTTAGTAGAAATTAAAAATGACAAAGATGGTAATTTGGCTTTATCTATTGGAAGAAAAAAATTTTCAAAAGAAAAATTACAAGAAAATTATAATTTTTTTGTTGATTTTTTAAAAAAAGAAAAGCCTGAGAATATAAAAGGAGAGTTTATAAAAAATATCTTTTTAACATCAACAATGGGAATATCTTGTAAAATAGGGAGCAAAAACTAGTTATGATGAGTAAAGAAAATAAAAAAAGCTATATTGAAGAAATGAAAAAAAATTTTTCTTCAAATAATTCTGTTATGATTGCTCAGTATCAAGGTTTAAATGTTAAAGAACTTGATGAATTAAGAAAACAATTAAGAGAAAAAGGTATACTTTTTAAAATAACAAAAAACAGGATTACAAAAATTGCAATAAAAGAAACTCCTGTAAAAGATCTAGAAAAATATTTTTCTGGTCCCACAGCTGCAGCTCTTTCATCTGATCCAATAACTACGGCAAAAATTCTTACAAAATTTGCAAAATCTCATGAAAAATTAAAAATAATAGCTGGCTTTATGGATGGTAAGGTTTTAGATCAAAAAGAGGTGGCTATTATCGCCACATTACCTTCTTTAGAGGAAGCAAGGGCTAAAATTGTAGGTATTTTGTCATCACCTGCTCAAAAATTAGTAAGTATTTTACTTGCACCTGGCTCAAAAATTGCTAATTTAGCGCGCGCAAAGGCTTTAAAAAAATAATTACAAGGATCACTAATGTCAGACTTAAACAAAATTATAGAAGATTTATCAAAATTAACTGTTGTAGAGGCAGCAGAACTTTCAAAACAATTAGAGGAAAAATGGGGTGTAACTGCAGCAGCTCCTGTTGCAGCAGCAGCAGCACCGGGTGCAGCACCAGCGGGTGAAGAAAAATCAGAATTTTCACTTTTTTTAGCAGCCGCGGGAGATAAAAAAATTAATGTTATTAAAGAAGTTAGAGCCATAACAGGTTTAGGTTTAAAAGAGGCAAAAGATTTAGTTGAAGGAGCTCCAAAAGAAATTAAAGCAGGTGTTCCTAAAAAAGAAGCCGACGAATTTAAGAAAAAACTTGAAGCTGCCGGCGCTAAAGTAGAATTAAAGTAAATTAAAATTTAAGACTAGATTATTACGAGGTTGATTTCGTAATAAAAATTAATTAATGGAATTATCTTTTACTCAAAAAAAAAGTATTAGAAAAAGTTTTGGTAAACTTAAAGAAGGTTTATCAATCCCAAACTTAATAGAAGTTCAAAAAAATTCATATCAAGAATTTTTATCCTCTAAAGCTCTTAACGAACAAATGGATATCCTTTCAAAAGGTATCGACAAAGTCTTCAAAAGTATTTTTCCTATTGATGATAACTCGGATAAATCTACTCTTGAATACATTTCATACAAATTAGAAAAACCTAAGTTTGATGTTCTTGAGTGCAAGCAAAGAAGCTTGACGTATTCTGCATCTTTAAAAGCCAATCTTAGATTGGTAGTTTATGACATTGATACAGAAAATAATACAAAACAAATTTTATCTGCCAAAGAACAAGAAGTTTTTATTGGGGAATTGCCCTTAATGACTCCTAGCGGTACTTTTGTTGTAAACGGCGTAGAGAGAGTAGTAGTCAATCAAATGCATAGAAGTCCTGGTGTTTTTTTTGATCACGATAAAGGAAAAACCCATTCAAGTGGTAAATTATTGTTTAATTGCAGAATAATTCCAGGTAGAGGATCGTGGTTAGATTTTGAATTTGATCCAAAAGATATTCTATATTTTAGAATTGATAGAAAAAAAAAGCTTCCAATAACAACAATATTATTTGCATTAGATTTATCAAAGGAAAAAATTATCAAAAGTTTTTATACAACAAATAAATATAGTTTCGATGAGAAAAATAATAAATGGATTACAAATTTTGATGTTGATAAATTTAAAAGACCAGTGAAGTTAGGTTTTGATTTAGTTGACGCAAAAACTAATAAAAAAATCTTATCAAAAGGTGAAAAATTAAATATTGTAATTGCAAGGAAACTTGAAGAAAAGGGTTTAAAAGAAATATTCATTACTAATGAAGAGTTAATTAGTAAATATACCGCGAAAGATATTGTAGACAAAAATAATAATTTGATACTCTCATCAGGATCAGACTTAAACAATGAAGTGATCGAAAAAATTAGAAATGAAGAGTTAAAAATTTTAGAGCTAGTTAATATTGATCCTATTAACAAAGGACCATATTTACTTGAAACATTAAAAATTGACAAAAATTCAAATAAAGCCGAAGCCCTTAATGATATTTACAAAGTATTAAGACCAGGCGAAGCTCCGACAATTGAAATTGCTGAAGATGTTTTTAAAAACTTATATTTTAATAAAGATAGATACGATCTATCTGAGGTAGGAAGGGTTAAATTAAACTCAAAACTAAATTTAAAAAGAGACGCTAAAGATAGCACTTTAAATTCAGAAGATATAATCGCAATTATTAAATTTATGCTCGATTTAAGAGATGGAAAAGGCGAAGTTGATGATATCGATCATTTAGGTAATAGAAGAGTGAGATCAGTTGGTGAACTCGTTGAAAATCAATTTAGAATTGGCCTTTTAAGGATGGAAAGAACTGTTAAAGAAAAAATGTCCACTTTTTTAGAAATTGAGTCCGCGATGCCTCAAGATTTAATTAACGCTAAACCTATAACAACCTCTTTAAAAGATTTTTTCGCAACTTCTCAGTTATCTCAATTTATGGATCAAACTAATCCACTATCAGAGATTACCCATAAAAGACGGGTTTCAGCGTTAGGACCTGGAGGTCTGACAAGAGAAAGAGCTGGGTTTGAAGTTAGAGATGTTCATCCTACCCATTATGGAAGAATATGCCCAATCGAAACTCCTGAAGGTCCAAACATAGGATTGATTAACAGTCTAGCAACATACTGTAGAGTAAATAAATTTGGTTATATTGAAAGTCCTTATAAAAAAGTTATTAAAGGTAAGGTGACTAATGAAATTAAATACCTTTCAGCTATTGAAGAGGAGAAGTTTACAATCGCTCAAGCTAATTCAGTTTTAGATAAAAATGGATCTTTCGAAGAAGAGTTAGTTGCTTGTAGAAAAAATTTAAATTTTCAATTATCAAATAAAGATAATATAGACTACATTGACGTATCTCCAAAACAACTAGTCTCAGTAGCAGCAGCTTTAATTCCTTTTCTTGAAAATGATGATGCTAACCGCGCACTAATGGGTTCAAATATGATGAGGCAAGCAGTACCCTTATTAAAACCAGAGTCACCTTTAGTTGGAACAGGCATAGAATCCGATGTTGCTTTAGATTCTGGTGTAACAATTGTTGCAAAAAGAAGCGGTGTAGTAGACAAAATTGATGGAAAAAGAATTGTTGTTAAAGCAACTGAAGTTAAAGATCTATCACAGTCTGCTGTTGACATATATAATCTTTCTAAATTTAAAAGATCTAATCAGAATACATGTATAAATCAAAAACCTTTAGTTAAAGTTGGTGATGAAATTAAAAAAGGAGATATAATCGCAGACGGTCCTGCAACTAAACTTGGTGAATTAGCTTTGGGAAAAAATGTAACAGTAGCATTTATGCCATGGCAAGGTTACAACTTTGAAGACTCTATTTTAATATCAGAAAGGTGTGTAACTGACGATGTCTTTACCTCAATTCATATAGAAGAATATGAGTCTATGGCTCGTGATACAAAGTTAGGAGCTGAGGAGATAACAAGAGATATTCCAAATGTTAGTGAGGAAAGTTTAAGAAATTTAGATGAGTCCGGAATAGTTTATGTTGGTGCTGAAGTAAAACCAAGTGATATATTAGTAGGAAAAGTTACCCCTAAGAGCGAAACTTCATCTAGTCCGGAGGAAAAACTTTTAAGATCCATTTTTGGAGAAAAAGCTACAGATGTAAGAGACTCCTCTTTGAAGCTCCCTTCTGGAAGCGCAGGTGTTGTTATTGATGTTAGAGTTTTCAATAGACATGGTATTGAAAAAGACGAAAGATCCATAGCAATAGAAAGATCAGAAATTGAATTAGTTCAAGAGGATAGAAAAGTTGAAGAAGAAATTTTAAACAGGAATATAAAATCCAGAGCTACAGATTTATTAAAAAACCAGTCTATTGACAAAAGCTATAAAGAGCTAAAAGCCGGCTTAACATTGAATGAGAATGATCTACAAAATTTAGGCCTTAAAGATTTATGGAAAATTTCATTCAAAGACGAAAAAATTAGTGAAAACATTTTAAAACTTAAAAACCAATATGAAAATGCTTTAGAAGACATTAATTTACGGTTTGACGACAAAGTTAATAAGATACAGCAAGGTGATGATTTATTACCAACGGTTATGAAAGTAGTAAAAGTTTTCGTAGCAGTAAAAAGAAGACTAATGCCAGGTGATAAAATGGCAGGAAGGCATGGCAATAAAGGAGTTGTTAGTAAAATAGTTCCTGTTGAAGACATGCCATATATGGAAAATGGAAAACCTGTAGATATAGTTTTAAATCCTCTTGGAGTGCCAAGTAGAATGAATGTGGGCCAAATACTTGAAACGCATCTTGGATGGTCTTGTTCTGAATTAGGCGATCAAATTAAATCTCATTTAAAAAACTTCGAAAATGAGTTTGAAGCGCTTAAAAATAAGTTAAAAGAAATATATGGAAAAGAATATTATGATAACGTTATATCCAAATTATCAAAAAAAGAAATATTTGAATTAGTGCAAAATATTTCTAGTGGTATACCGATTGGCACACCTGTCTTCGACGGCGCATCGACTAAAGATATTACAAAGATGTTAGACCTAGCTAAACTTCCATCTAGCGGACAAACTAATTTATGGGATGGAAGAACTGGAGAGCAATTTGATAGGCCTGTAACAGTTGGGACTATTTATATGTTAAAATTAAATCATTTAGTCGAAGATAAAATTCATGCGAGATCAACAGGACCTTATAGCTTAGTAACACAACAACCCTTAGGAGGAAAAGCTCAATTAGGTGGACAAAGATTTGGGGAAATGGAAGTTTGGGCTTTAGAAGCCTACGGGGCCTCATATTCTCTTCAAGAAATATTAACAGTCAAATCAGATGATGTAGCTGGACGAACCAAAGTATATGAAACTATCGTCAAAGGAAATAATAATTTTGAATCTGGAGTACCAGAGTCTTTCAATGTATTGATAAAAGAAATTAGAGCTTTAGGACTTAATATCGAACTAAATTAAAATGGAAAAAAATATAACTAAAAATTTTGATAATAAAAATCTTGCATCAGAGAATAATTTTGGAAGTATAAAAATTACTTTAGCTAGCCCTGATAAAATCAAATCTTGGTCATTTGGTGAAATAAAAAAACCTGAGACTATAAACTATAGAACTTTTAGACCAGAAAAAGACGGTCTATTTTGCTCAAGAATATTTGGTCCTGTAAAAGACTATGAGTGTCTTTGTGGAAAGTATAAAAGAATGAAGTTTAGAGGAATAATTTGTGAGAAGTGTGGTGTAGAAGTCACTAAATCAAATGTTAGACGTGAAAGAATGGGGCACATTGATTTAGCATGTCCTGTGGCTCATATTTGGTTCTTAAAATCACTTCCAAGCAGAATTTCGCTAGCTATCGATATGAAATTAAAAGAAGTTGAAAAGGTTCTTTATTTTGAGAGCTTTATAGTCATTGAACCAGGTTTAACAAAACTTAAAAAAGGACAACTTTTAAATGAAGAAGAACTCATAAAATCCCAAGATGAATTTGGAGAGGATGCTTTTACTGCTGGCATAGGAGCTGAAGCAGTAAGAGAAATACTTATCAATCTTGATCTCCAGTCCGAACAAAAAAAGCTTAGAGAGTCATTAAAAGAAGTTAAATCAAAAGTAACCGAAGAAAGAACGATAAAAAGATTAAAATTAATAGAGTCTTTTATTAATTCTGGAAATAAACCGGAATGGATGATTTTGACCACTGTCCCAGTTATTCCACCAGAACTTAGACCATTAGTTCCTTTAGATGGTGGAAGATTTGCTACCTCAGATCTTAATGATTTGTATAGAAGGGTAATTAATAGAAATAATAGACTTAAGAGACTTCTAGATCTTAAAGCTCCAGATATAATAGTAAGAAACGAAAAAAGAATGCTTCAAGAGTCTGTCGACGCCCTGTTTGATAACGGAAGAAGAGGTAGAGTTATCACTGGAACAGGAAAAAGACCTCTAAAATCTTTAGCTGAGATGCTTAAAGGTAAACAAGGAAGGTTTAGACAAAATTTACTTGGAAAAAGAGTAGATTATTCCGGAAGATCGGTAATAGTTGTAGGTCCGGAACTTAAATTACATCAATGCGGACTTCCTAAAAAAATGGCTTTAGAGCTTTTTAAACCTTTCTTGTATGCAAGGTTAGATAAATTGGGTTTAGCCACTACTATTAAGCAAGCTAAAAGATTGGTGGAAAAGGAAAAAAGTGAGGTTTGGGATGCGCTAGAATACATTATAAGGGAACATCCTGTTATATTAAATAGAGCACCAACTCTACACAGATTGGGCGTTCAAGCATTTGAAGCAAAGTTAATAGAGGGAAATGCTATTGAACTTCACCCATTAGTATGTGCAGCATTTAATGCAGATTTTGACGGAGATCAAATGGCAGTTCATATACCTTTAAGTCTTGAAGCGCAACTAGAGGCTAGAGTGTTAATGATGTCCACAAATAATATATTAAGCCCTTCAAACGGTAAACCTATTATTGTTCCCAGCCAAGACATTGTGTTAGGAATTTATTATTTATCACAATCTTCAAAATCTGATAAGCCCAAAGGAATATTTTCGAATATTGATGAAATTGAACAAGCTTTAGAAAATAAGTCTATAAGTCTTCACACTAAGATTATATCAATATTTGAAACAGTTGATCAAAATAATAAAGTTATAAAACAAAAATACTCTAGTACAGCAGGAAGGTTTTTATTAGCTAACTTGTTACCAAAAAATTCAAATATAAAATTCACTTTGGTTGATAAACTACTAACAAAAAAAAATGTTTCAGAGGTAATAGATACAATATTTAGATATTGCGGACAAAAAGAAACTGTTATTTTTTGCGATAAAATTAAAACATTAGGTTTTAAGCATGCATTTAAGGCTGGAATTTCTTTTGGTAAAGATGATCTAATTATACCTAAGACAAAAGAAAATTTGATAAATGACACAAAGAAAAAAATTGAAGAATATGAAAAACAATATTCAGATGGATTAATTACTAGAGGTGAAAAATATAATAAAGTCGTAGACATATGGTCTAAATGTACAGATACGGTGGCTAATGAAATGATGAGGGAAATTTCATCAGCAGAAAAAGTTTACGAAAATGACAGGATAGAGACTAATTCTGTATATATGATGGCTGACTCTGGCGCTAGAGGCTCACAAGCACAAATGAAGCAACTTGCTGGAATGAGAGGTCTTATTGCTAAACCTTCAGGAGAAATTATAGAAACACCCATTATATCAAATTTCAAAGAAGGTCTGTCAGTTCTAGAATATTTTAATTCTACTCACGGAGCAAGAAAAGGACTAGCTGATACTGCATTGAAAACAGCAAACTCCGGATATTTAACTAGAAGACTTTGCGATGTAGCTCAAGACATTCAAATAACTTCTGCAGAATGTGATATTAAAAAAAGATCCTCAATTAATATTTCTGAAATAATTGAAGGTGGAAATATCTTGGTTAGCCTATCTGAAAGAGTTTTAGGAAGAGTTATAGCTGAGAATATTAAACACCCTATAAGTGGTGAAGTTTTAATCAACAAAGGAAACCTCATTGATGAATCAGATTGTGAAAAAATAGATGCAGCCGGAGTAAAATCTGTCCAAGTATATTCCGTTATTACTTGTGCATCACAAAAAGGAGTATGCGCAACGTGTTATGGAAGAGATTTATCAAGAGGAAAACTTGTAAGTATAGGTGAAGCAATAGGTATGATAGCCGCTCAATCAATTGGAGAGCCAGGAACTCAATTAACAATGAGAACTTTCCACGTGGGTGGAACAGCACAAATTAAAGAAGAGTCTCAAATTGTCTCTCAAACAAAAGGTAAATTAAAGATTATTAACAAAAATTTAATTGAAGACTCTAAGAAAAATATAATAGTTATGGGAAGAAACACGCAACTAAGTATAGAGGACGATAACAAAAGGCAATTAGCCATATATAAAGTAAATTATGGTTCTAAACTATTTTTCAAAGACGGAGATACAATAGACAAAGGAAAAAAAATTGCTGAGTGGGATCCTTATACATTACCAGTAATTGCTGAAACCTCAGGTAATGTTAATTATATGGATTTAGTTGAAGGTACATCTATTACAGAAACTTTAGACGATGCCACAGGTATATCGTCCAAATCAGTTACTGATTGGAAGTCAGTTAGCAAAAATTCTGAACTAAAACCTAGACTTACATTGAGAAGTGACAAGGGTGAAATCATAAAAAAAGCTGATGGTAATGAAGCGAGATATTATTTAGTACCTGATACAATTCTTTCAGTAAAAGACGGTCAAAAAGTTTCAGCTGGTGATGTATTAGCTAGATTACCCAAAGAAACTTCAAAAACAAAAGATATAACTGGAGGTTTACCAAGAGTAGCAGAATTATTCGAAGCCAGAAGACCAAAAGATAGTGCTATAATAGCTGAAAATGACGGAGTAATTGAATTTGGAAAAGAAGTAAGAGGTAAACAAAAAATTTCTATTGTTTCCTCTAAAGGCGAAACATCTAATTATTTAATCCCTAAAGGAAAGCATGTAAATTTTAATCAAGGAGAAAAAATAAAAAAAGGGGAATATCTATTAGATGGAAGTCCCGCCCCACATGACATTCTTAGAATATTAGGTGTAGAAAAATTAACAGAATATTTTGTAAGTGAAGTTCAAGAGGTATATAGACTACAAGGGGTTGTTATTAACGATAAACACATTGAAACCATAGTTAGACAAATGCTTAAAAAAGTTGAAGTAAAAGACCCAGGTGACTCTGAACTTTTATTAGGTGAAATTATTGATTTAATTGATATAAAAAATATTAATGAAAAATTATCAAATAGTAAGAAAAAAATAGTTTCATTTGAGAGAGTTCTACTTGGTATTACAAAAGCTTCTTTACAAACAAACTCATTTATTTCTGCGGCTTCCTTCCAAGAAACTACTAGAGTATTAACCGACGCCTCAATTAAAGGTAAGGTCGATAACTTAGAAGGTCTCAAGGAGAATGTTATTGTTGGTAGATTAGTTCCAGCAGGCACAGGCTTAACAAAAATGGGCTGGGACAAAGAGGCACAAAAAGAAGATAAGCTAAGATTAGAGGAATTAAAAAAAGAAGAGCAAGAAAGTGCTCCTGCAACCGAATAATCCTTAATTTTTAACTAATAAAATAGCCAAAAAACGTTGACTTTTCTAGCTTCGATGCTAGTTTAGCGCAATTTTGAAAGTTAGAAGTAAGGTTGGATTTAGCCTTAAACACTAACCAAGACCTCAAAGAGGCTATCCTTTCTTTTACTTCAAAATAAAATTATGCCGACTATTAACCAGTTGATTAAAAAAGGAAGAGTTAAACCTTTAATGAGAAATAAGGTTCCTGCTTTACAAAAACAACCTTTAAAGAGAGGTGTTTGTGTAAAAGTATATACAACAACTCCAAAGAAGCCTAATTCGGCATTAAGGAAAGTTGCAAGAGTTAGACTGTCTAATGGATTTGAGGTTACAGCTTATATACCTGGTGAAGGACATAATTTACAGGAGCACTCTGTAGTGATGATAAGAGGTGGAAGAGTAAAAGATTTACCTGGAGTACGATATCATATCCTAAGAGGTAATCTTGATACACAAGGTGTGGCGAATAGAAAGAAAAGACGTTCACTATACGGAACTAAAAAACCTAAATAAAACAATGTCCAGAAAAAGAAAAGCCCCTATAAGAAAAATATACCCTGATCCAAAATATAGATCTGTGGTGGTTTCAAAATTCATTAATTCTATAATGTATGATGGAAAAAGATCAACAGCAGAAAAAATCTTATACGATGCTTTAGACAAAATTAAACAAAAAGGCAATGAAGATCCAATCAAAGTATTTAACAATGCAATTAGCAATGTTAAACCAAACTTAGAAGTTCGATCAAGAAGAGTTGGAGGTGCTACTTACCAAGTGCCAGTAGAAGTAAAACCTAATAGAGGTCAAGCTTTAGCTTTAAGATGGCTTATAGATGCCACGAGAAAAAGAAAAAACAAAACTATGTCCGAAAAACTTTATTTTGAAATATTAGATGCATCTCAAAATAAAGGTTCAGCAATAAAAAAAAGAGAAGATACTCATAAAATGGCTGAGTCAAATAAGGCTTTCGCACACTTTAGGTGGTAGTTTATGGCAAAAAAATATTCATTAGATAAATATCGTAACATAGGTATCATGGCTCATATCGATGCCGGTAAAACAACTACTACCGAGAGAATTTTATACTATACTGGTAAAAGTCATAAAATTGGTGAAGTTCATGACGGAGCTGCAACGATGGATTGGATGGAACAAGAACAAGAGAGAGGCATTACTATTACTTCCGCAGCTACTACTTGTTTTTGGAGAGATAACAGAATTAATATTATTGATACACCTGGACATGTTGATTTCACTATTGAAGTTGAGCGATCTTTAAAGGTTTTAGATGGTGCTGTAGCAGTATTTGATGGTGTCGCTGGTGTAGAACCTCAATCAGAAACAGTATGGAGACAAGCTGATAAATATAAAGTTCCCAGAATATGTTTTGTAAATAAATTAGACAGGACAGGGGCAGATTTTTTTAGATGTGTTGATATGATTAAAGAAAGACTAGGCGCAAAACCTCTTGTACTTCAGATACCAGTTGGTATTGAAGCAGATCTCAAAGGGATAGTGGACCTTGTAAAAATGAAAGCAGTTATTTGGCAAAATGAGGATTTGGGTGCGAAATTTGATTTAGTAGATATACCAGAAGATCTAAAAGAAAAAGCAACACAATATAGAAAAGAATTAGTAGAAACAGCTGTTGAAGAAGATGAAAAATTAATGGAAGACTATTTAAATGGAAAAGAACCTTCTGAAGCAGATCTTATTAAATGCATTAGAAAGGGAACTCTAGGATTTAATTTTGTACCTATAACGACTGGTTCAGCTTTCAAAAATAAAGGTGTTCAACCTTTATTAGACGCCGTTATAGACTATTTACCTAGCCCTGAGGATTTAAAATCAATTGAAGGTACAAAATTAGGATCAGATGAGAAAATTCAAATGAAATTTGCGGATAATGAACCTTTTTCTGGCTTAGCATTTAAAGTTGCTAATGACCCATTCGTTGGCTCACTAACATTTGTGAGGATATATTCAGGAACTTTAAAATCAGGCACGTCGGTTTTTAACTCTTCTAAAGAAAAATCAGAACGTGTTGGAAGGATGCTTTTAATGCATGCTAATAGCAGAGAAGATATAAAAGAGGCTAATGCAGGTGATATTGTGGCTTTAGCAGGCTTAAAATATACTATTACAGGACATACTTTATGTGAAGAGGATAAACCCGTTTTACTTGAACCTATGGAATTTCCAGATCCAGTTATAGAAATAGCTGTTGAACCTAAAACTAAAGCTGACCAAGAAAAAATGGGAGAAGCTTTAGGAAGACTTGCTAAAGAAGACCCCTCTTTTCGAGTTACTTCAGATGAAGAGTCTGGTCAAACAATAATTAAAGGTATGGGCGAATTACACTTAGACATTATTGTCGATAGAATGAAAAGAGAATTTAAAGTTGAAGCAAATATTGGTGCACCTCAAGTTGCATATCGAGAAACAATACTTGGTTCTTCAGAAGTTACTTATATACATAAAAAACAAAGTGGAGGAGCAGGTCAATTTGCTAAAGTAACTTTATTAGTTGAACCTTTAGATCCGGGAAAAGGTAGAGAAGTTGAAAATAAAATTAAAGGTGGTGCAATACCTAAAGAATTTATTCCAGGAGTCGAAAAGGGAGTTGAAAGTGTTGCTGATAGCGGAATTTTAGCAGGATTTCCGATGATAGATTATAAAGTTACAATCCTTGACGGATTACATCATGATGTTGACTCAAGTGTTTTAGCATTCGAAATCGCAAGCAGAATGTGTTTTAGAGACGCTTGTACTAAAGCCCAACTAAAATTATTAGAACCTATAATGAAAGTTGAAGTAGTAACACCTGAAGATTTTATGGGGGATGTTATAGGTGATTTAAACAGTAGAAGAGGTCAAGTCGGATCTACCGAACCAAGAGGTAATGCTACAGCAATTCAAGCAACAGTTCCTCTAGCAAATATGTTTGGATATATAAATAATTTAAGATCTTCAACACAAGGAAGAGCACAATATACGATGCAGTTCAGCCATTATGATAAAGTGCCGCAAAACGTTCAAGATGAGGTAACAAAAAAATTAGCTTAATATGGAAAATCAAAATATAAGAATACATCTAAAAGCTTATGACAATAAAATCTTAGATCTTTCTACAGAAGAAATTGTTAATACAGCAAAAAGAACTGGTGCTCAAGTAAAGGGACCGATACCTCTACCAACAAGGATAGAGAGATATACAGTTTTAAGATCTCCTCATATAGACAAAAAAAGTAGAGAACAATTTGAGTCAAGAACACATAAAAGATTAATTGATATAATTGAACCAACTCCTCAAACTGTTGAAGCGTTAATGAAGTTAGATTTAGCTTCTGGAGTAGACATTGAAATAAAAATATAGTTATGACAATTGGATTAATAGGAACAAAATTAGGTATGACTAGAGAGTTTATACAATCTGGCCAGTCTGTGCCTGTGACTGTGATAAAAATAGAAACTGGGAGAGTAATAGATATTATTGAAAAGGAAAAAAGAGGATACTCCGCTATTAAAATTGGATACTTTAAAACGAAAAATTCTAAATTAACAAAACAAATGAAAGGTTTTTTTACAAAAAAAAATACTGAACCCAAGAAAATATTAAAAGAATACAGAGTTGATAGCACTGAAAGCTACAAGACTGGAAATGAACTAGGCTTAGAGGTTCTAAAGGATAAAAAATTTGTTGATGTTAAGTCAAAAACAATAGGCAAAGGATTTGCCGGAGCAATGAAAAGATGGAACTTTGGTGGTTTAAGGGCTTCTCATGGTGTTTCAGTTTCACATAGAGCTCATGGTTCAACAGGTCAAAATCAGGACCCAGGAAAAGTATTTAAAGGAAAAAAAATGGCTGGTCACATGGGAGATAAATTCAGAACAATGCTAAATCTTGAAATAATAAAATCAGATCTTGAGAATAATTTACTTTACTTAAAGGGTTCGATACCAGGTGGAAAAAATTCAACTATTTATTTAAGAGAGTCTGTTAAAAATGTAAGACGAAAGACTACTTTAGAGAAATATAACGAAATGATCAAAAAGAATGAAGCAGCAAAAGGTAAGAAGAAATAAATGAAAGTAAAATTATTAAACATTGAAAGCACCAAATCTGAAACAATAGAAATATCAGATAAAATTTTAAAACAAAAAATCAATTACAAATTGATAAAATCAGTGGTTGATTGGCAGCTAAATCACCTTAAGCCAAGAACTGCTAAAACTAAACAAAAAAATGAAATTAAAGGATCAACAAAAAAAATTGTGCCTCAAAAAGGTAGTGGGGGCGCAAGACACGCAAGTAGAAAAGCACCTATATTTGTTGGTGGTGGTGTTGCTCATGGCCCAAAAGGTGCAGTATACAAAATTAAAAAGATTAATAAAAAAGTAAGGAAATTAGCCCTTGCTCACACACTTTCCAAAAAAAATTCTGATAAAAATTTATTTGTTTTATCTGATGTAAAGAAAGAAATAAAAAAAACAAAAGAATTTAACAATTTTTTAAAAAAAAATAATCTTTTAAATGTAGTAATAATCTCTGATATTGAGACCATAAAAAATATAAATAAATCTGCAAGAAACATAAAAGATCTAAAAATTATAAATGATGCTGGAGCAAATATTTACGATATGATGAAGTATAAAAACGTATTACTGACTCAAAGTTCAGTAAGAAATTTGGAAAAAAGGATACTTAATGAAAAAAATTAATTATTTAGATTCTATTATAAGACCTATTATTACAGAAAAAGCAACAATACTTTCTGAACAGAATAAAACTGTTTTTAAAGTACATAAGAAAGCAAACAAAAAAAATATAAAAAAAAATATAGAAAAATTGTTTAAAGTGAATGTAATAAAAGTAAATATAGTAAATTTAAAAGCAAAAATAAAATTGAAACAAGGCAGACTTTCAAAGAAAAGTGGTTATAAAAAAGCGATAGTAACTTTAAAAAAAGGTCAAAGTATTGACTTAACAACAGGAATTTAATTATGAGCTTAAAATCTTTCAAACCATATACAAAATCAACCAGAGGGACAGTAATAGTAAACAAAAGTAGTTTATGGAAAGGTTCTCCCTACAAACCTTTAACAAAAGGTCAAAAATCTTCTGGTGGAAGAAATAATTATGGAAGAATTACTTCGAGACATAGAGGTGGGGGCGCCAAACATAAATATAGAGTAATAGATTTTTTAAGAAATAAAATAAATATTACAGCAACTATTGAACGAATAGAGTATGACCCAAATAGAACGTCACATATTGCACTAGTAAAATATGAGGATGAAATTAGAAATTATATTTTATGTCCTCAAGGAATAAAAGTTGGAGATAAGATTTCCTCAGGTGAAAATGTTGATATTAAAGTTGGAAACTGCTTGAAGCTAAAAGATATTCCACCTGGTACAACAATTCATAATGTTGAATTAATTCCTGGAAATGGTGGAAAACTAGCTCGATCAGCTGGATCGTCTGTAACATTATCAGGAATAGATGATGAATATGCAATTCTTAAACTTTCTTCTGGAGAAACACGAAAAGTCAGCATTAATTGTAACGCAACAATAGGTTCCGTTTCAAATCCAGACCAAAAAAATATTAAAATTGGTAAAGCTGGAAGAAACAGGTGGAGAGGTAAGCGGCCACAATCAAGAGGAGTAGCTATGAACCCAGTCGATCATCCACATGGAGGAGGAGAAGGTAAAACATCTGGTGGTAGAAGCCCTGTATCTCCTTGGGGTCAATCAGCTAAAGGGTTAAAAACTAGAAGACCAAAAAGAAGTGATAAATTTATTATAACAAGAAGGAAGAAGAGAAAATAACTATGACGAGAGCTGTTTGGAAGGGACCATTTGTACACCCAAGTTTATTAAAAAAAATTGATAAACTTAAAAACAATCCTACAAAAAAACCAATTAAAACCTGGTCAAGGAATTCTACTATCATTCCAGACTTTGTTGGACACAGTTTTATGATTCATAATGGGAAATCATTTATACCAATTACTATTTCTGAAGAAATGGTGGGCCATAAACTAGGAGAGTTTGCTCCTACTAGGACTTTCAAGGGACACACACCAGCAGATAAAAAAGCTGCAGCTGAAAAAGCATCAGCTACACCAACACCAACAGGCGGAGCAAAAGATGCAAAAAAATAACAACATAGTAAAAGCTGTTAACAAAAATGTAAGATCAAGCCCTAGAAAAATTTCTTTAGTTTTAGATCATATAAGAGGAAAAAAGGTTGACGCTGTTCTTAGAGACCTTGACTTTATTAGAAAAAAAATATCATTGGACGTAAGCAAAACAGTAAAATCTGCTATAGCAAATGCAGAAAATAACAATCAATTTGATATTGATAATTTATACGTAAAAGAGGCTTATGTGGGAAAATCTTTAGTAATGAAAAGATTTAGACCAAGAGCAAAAGGAAGAGCTAGTCCTATAAAAAAACCATTTAGTAGAATAACTATTATTTTAAGTGAGAGAAAGGAGACAAAAAATGGGCCAAAAAATTAACCCAATTGGTTTAAGACTTGGAATAAATCGAGGTTGGGACTCAACATGGTTTGCAAAAAAGAAAGACTTCGGAAAGTATCTAATAGAAGATTTTAAGATGCGTGAATACATTAAAAAAAATATAACTAATTCCGGTGTTTCTGAAATAATCATAGAGAGATCATCAAAAAAATGTACTGTTTCTATACACACATCTAGACCAGGTTTTGTTATAGGAAAAAAAGGTTCGGATATAGAAAAAATCAAAAAAAATCTAATGAAAATTACTGATAGTGAGGTAAATGTAAATATTAAAGAAATAAAAAAACCAGAGCTGAATGCTAACTTAGTAGCTGAAAATATAGCTCAACAATTAGTCAAACGTATTGCTTATAGACGTGCAATGAAAAGAGCAATGCAATCAGCAATGAGATTAAATGCAAAAGGTATTAAAGTTATGGTGAGTGGACGTCTAGCAGGCAACGAAATCGCTAGAACAGAATGGTTAAGAGAGGGAAGTATACCTTCTCATACTTTAAGAGCAAATATTGACTATGGCTTCGCAGAGGCATTAACTACTTACGGAATTATAGGAATAAAAGTATGGATTTTTAAAGGAGCTTTATTTGATAAAGATATTGAAAAAGAAAAAATAGAAAGAGTTAAAAATGTTACAACCAACAAGAACAAAATATAGAAAAGCTTTTAAAGGTCGAATAAAAGGTAAAGCAAGTCGAGCTGTAACATTGAATTACGGTCAATTTGGTTTAAAAGCTATGCAGCCAGAAAGAGTAATTGGAAAACAAATAGAAGCTGCCAGAGTAGCTTTAACAAGGTACATGAAAAGAACTGGAAAAGTATGGACTAGAGTATTTCCAAATATACCTGTTTCCAAAAAACCAACCGAAGTAAGAATGGGGAAAGGAAAAGGTTCACCAGAGTATTATGCTTGTAGAGTAAAACCTGGGAGAATTATATTTGAAATTGATGGTGTCACAGAAGAAGTTGCTAGAGAGGCGCTATACAAAGCATCAGCGAAATTACCGATTAAAACAAAATTTATAAGTAGATAATATGGCAGTAAAAAAAAAAGAGGAAAAAAAATTGACTAAGGATCAGGCATTAAAAAAACTTGACGTTTTAAAAAAAGATCTTTTAAACATTAGATTTAAAAGAATAAATAACCAAGTAGAAAATCCTGCTCAATATAGTGAAATTAAAAAAAGTATAGCTAGGCTGTACACAACCATTAAGAGTTCTAAATGACAAAAAAGATTTTAAAAGGTGTTATAACAAGTGCAAAAAGTAACAAGACTGTTGTGGTAGAAGTTACAAGAAAATTTGCTCATCCATTCTATGGAAAAGTAATAAAAAGATCAAAAAAATATCATGCACACGATGAAAATAATAAATTTAAAGAAGGTGAGATTATTAAGATAATTGAATGCAATCCAATTTCGAAAAAAAAAAGATGGAAAGTTATTGAAAAATGATACAGGTACAAACAGAATTAAACGTAGCAGATAATACTGGAGCTAAAAGAGTTGAATGTATTAAAGTTTTAGGTGGTTCAAAAAGAAGATATGCATCAGTAGGAGATATAATTGTAATAAGTGTTAAAGACGCAATACCAAAAGGTAAAGTAAAAAAAGGAGCAGTTCACAAAGCAGTTGTAGTAAGAACTAAAAAAGAAATATTTAGAAATGATGGTTCAAAAATACAATTTGATACTAATGCTGTAGTTTTAACTGATGAAAAAGGTGAGCCAATTGGAACTAGAATATTTGGCCCAGTAACAAGAGAATTAAGAGTAAGAGGACATACAAAAATTATTTCATTGGCGCCGGAGGTATTATAAATGCTGAATATTAAAAAAGGAGAACAAGTAAAAATTATTACCGGAAAAGATAAAGGTAAAACAGGTGAAATTTTAGAAATAGATAGAAGACTAAAAAGAGTTAAAATTAAAGCTATCAATATGATTAAAAAACATCTTAAACCTACAAAAGAAAATAAAGGTGGAATTATTACAAAAGAGAATTTCATTCATTTTTCAAACGTAAAAAACATAGATAAACAAATCAATAAAGAAAAAGTTAAAAAAGGAAGTAAGAAATAATGACACCTAGACTTAAGAGCTTATATGATAAGGAAATAGTAAAAAACTTGATGAACAAGTTAAACTATAAAAATAAACATCAAACACCCAGACTTGTTAAAATAGTTTTAAACATGGGCTTAGGAGAAGATGGTTCAGATGGAAAAAAAATTAAAACAAGTTTGGATGATCTAAGTCTAATAACTGGTCAAAAAGCTGTTATAACAAAATTTAAGAAATCCATCGCAAATTTTAAAACAAGAAAAGGTCAAAGTGCCGGCGCTAAGGTTACACTAAGATCAAAAAGAATGTACGAGTTTGTTGATAGACTGGTTAATATAGCTTTACCAAGAATAAAAGATTTCAGAGGTTTGAAGTCAGAAGGTATTGATAATTCAGGGAATTATAGCTTTGGTATAAAAGAACACATAATTTTTCCAGAGGTAAATTTCGATAAAGTAGATAAAATACGAGGATTAGACATTACGATTGTTACTTCAAATAAATCAAAACAAGGAACTCTTGAACTTTTAAAAGAGTTTAATTTTCCAATAACAGAAAAGAAAGGAAAGTAAAATGGCAAAAAAAAGTGCAGTACAAAAAAATTTAAAAAGAATGAAAATGGTAAGTAGGTTTGAAAAAAAAAGAGCAAAACTCAAAAAAATAATTATGAACAAAAAATTAGAATTAGCTGAGAGATTTGCCGCTCAATTAAAATTAGATAAATTACCTAAAAATTCTGCAAAAGTCAGAATTAGGAATAGATGTGGTTTATCAGGAAGACCTCACGGATATTACAGAAAACTAAAAATTTCTAGGATAGCTTTAAGAGATATGGCATCTGCTGGAAAAATACCTGGAATAATAAAATCAAGTTGGTAGGAGGAATATGACTTTAGCTGACCCAATAGGGGATATGTTTACGAGAATAAGAAATGGACAAATGAGAAATCTAAATTCAGTAAATATACCTGCATCAAAATTTAGATCAAAAATTTTAGAAATTTTAAAAACAGAGGGTTATATCAATAGTTTCTTTTTAGAAAGCAATGATAACAACAAAAAGGTTATTAAAGTAAATTTAAAGTATTATGAGGGAACGCCAGTAATTAAAGAGATTAAAAGGATATCAAAACCTGGCAGACGAGTTTATTCTAGAGCCACAAGCATACCTAAAATACAGAATGGCTTAGGAATGGCAATTATATCAACTTCACAAGGAGTAATGTCAGATATTGAAGCTAAAAAAAATAATATCGGCGGAGAAATAATTTGTAAGGTATTTTAATGTCTAAAATTGGAAAAAAAAATATAATACTTCCCAAAGAAACTTCAATAAAAATTGAGGGTGATAAAATAACTATTACAGGGCCTAAAGGAAATAAATCCTTATTTATCAGTGAAAAAATATTTTCCTCAAAAGTTAATGAAAAAAATGAATTTCAAATACTCCCAATTAATAAGGAAATTGATCATAAAACACAGTTGCTTTGGGGAACGTATAGAAGCCTTATAAACAATGCCGTAATAGGGGTTTCCTCTGGACATGAAAAAATTTTAGAATTGAATGGAGTTGGTTTTAGAGCAAATTTAAAAGGTGAAACGCTTAATTTACAAATAGGTTTTAGTCACGATGTTAATTTTAAGTTTCCCAAAGATGTGAAAATACAAGTAGAAAAACAAACAGTTATAAAAATAAATGGAGTAGATAAAGAACTTGTGTCAAAAATAGCATCAGATATTAAGTCTTTAAAACCAGTTGAACCTTACAAAGGAAAAGGTATTAAAGAGAGAAATCAGTACGTTCTAAGAAAAGAAGGAAAGAAAAAATAGATGAAAAAAGTTAGCTCAAAAATAAAGAGAAAAATTAGAAATAGAAAAAAATTAAAGAATAATAATACAAATAAACTTAGAATATCTGTGTTTAAATCTACGAATAATATTTATGCTCAAATCATAGATGATAAAATTAGCAAGACCTTAGTTTCAGCTTCTTCAATAGAGAAAGAGTTGAAAAAATCTAAAGGCAAAAAAATGGATCTCTCAAGTACATTAGGAGAACTATTGGCTAAAAGAGCAAAAGAAAAAAAAATAAGCAATGTTTATTTTGATAGAGGCGGATATAAATATCATGGAAGAATAAAAGCTTTAGCAGATTCTTTAAGAAAAAATGGATTAAAAATATAAATGAGTGAAATTGAATATAAAGAAAAATTAGTTGCGATAAATAGAATAACTAAGGTTGTTAAAGGAGGCAGAAGATTCGGATTTGCAGCGTTAGTTGTTGTAGGCAATCAAAAGGGATCAATTGGAATTGGTCAAGGAAAATCAAAACAAGTCCCTGATGCAATAAAAAAAGCAACTGAAGTTGCAAAAAGAAATCAAGTTAAAATACCATTAAAAGATGGAAGAACACTTCATCATGACGTAAAAGGAAAAAACGGATCTGGGAAAGTTTTTATGAGATCAGCTCCTGCTGGAACTGGTATAATAGCAGGAGGCGCGATAAGATCAGTTTGTGAAGTGCTAGGCATTCAAGATGTAGTTGCAAAATCTCTAGGCTCAGCTAACCCGCATAATGTTTTAAAAGCTTGTGTAAACGGATTAAGATCTCAAATTTCACCAAAAATTTTGTCTTCTATAAGAGGAAAAAAAATATCTGAAATAATTTCAAAAAGAGAAAAATGATGAAACTAAATAATCTTATAAAAACAAACAA
>CACPFY010000006.1 GCA_902633335.1 uncultured Pelagibacteraceae bacterium
GAGTCAATTAGTTTTTAAATTTCCCTTTAAAACAACATATTTTGAAAAAGATTTTTTTGTTTCAAAAAATAATTTTGAAGCTTATAAATTAATTGAAAGCTGGCCAAAATGGACCGATAAAAAGATTAATATATTTGGACCTAGCGGTTGCGGTAAGACCCATTTAATAAATATTCTTGGAAAAAAATTGAAATTACTTTCAATAAATTCAAATAACTTTGATGAAAAAATAAATAATTTGGTGGAAAATTATGATTGTATAGTTATAGAAAATTATAATGAAAATATTAATGAAAATTTACTTTACTCATTAATAAATCAAGTTTCACAATTGAATAAGATTTTAATAATAAATTCTTTGGAAAGCATAAAAAACTTCAGTATTAATTTGATTGATTTAAAATCAAGGCTTAACAGTTTTATGGAAGTTCAGATTAGTTTACCAACCGATGATCTTGTCAGAGTCATAATATCCAAAACTTTCTCTGATAAGCAGATTGAACTAAGCAAAAAAAATTTAGAATTTATCATCAAAAATGTTGAGAGATCTTATGAAAAAATATTCAAATTTACTAAAGATGTTGACAGTTTATCTTTATCTACTGGAAAATCGATAAATATTAATTTAATAAAAAAAGTATTATTTGATGAATAAATATAGAACTCATAATTGTTCCGAACTAACAGAAAGTGAAAAAAATAAAGTTGTAACTTTATCTGGATGGGTACACCGAAAAAGAGACCATGGGAATTTACTATTTATAGATCTAAGAGATCATTTTGGATTAACCCAATGTGTTGTTGAAAATAATAATAAATTTTTTAAAATGCTTGAAAAAATCAGACCAGAGTCTGTAATTAGTGTTACTGGCAAAGTCTTAAAAAGAGAAAAGGGTACTGAGAATTTAGATTTATCTACTGGAAAGATTGAAGTAAGTATTCAAACTATTAAAATTTTAGCAGAAGCTAATGACTTACCAATGCCTGTTTTTGGTGAACAAGATTATCCAGAAGATATCAGATTAAAATACAGATTTTTAGATTTAAGAAGAGATGCAATGCATAAGAATATTGTATTAAGATCAAAAGTTATATCATTTATAAGATCTGAAATGTTAAAATTAGGTTTTTTGGAATTTCAAACACCAATTTTGACTTCTTCAAGTCCTGAGGGCGCTAGAGATTTCTTAGTACCAAGTCGTTTAAATCCTGGAAAGTTTTATGCATTACCGCAAGCACCACAACAATTTAAACAATTAATTATGGTTTCAGGGTTTGATAAATATTTTCAGATAGCGCCTTGTTTCAGAGATGAAGACGCAAGGGCAGATAGAAGTCCAGGCGAGTTTTATCAATTAGACTTGGAAATGTCTTTTGTAGAACAAGAGGATGTATTTGAGGTTATCGAAACTTTGATGGTTAACTTATTTAAAAAATTTTCTACAAAAAAAATTTTAAATACTAAATTTCCAAAAATTCCTTACGAAGAAGCAATGCTTTGCTACGGTACAGATAAACCTGATTTAAGAAATCCTTTAATAATAAAAGATATCACAAATATATTTACAAGAGAGGATGTAAAGTTTGATATTTTTAAAAAATTAGTATCTGAAGGGTCTAAAGTAAGATGCATTGTTACAAAAGATACAAAAGATAAACCTAGAAGCTTTTTTGATAATATTGATAAATGGGCTAAAGAACAAGGCGCTTCGGGATTAGCTTATTTTACATTAGAAAAGACAAAAAAAATATCAGGCAAAGGCCCAATTGGAAAATTTTTTAGCGAAGACTCTCTCAAAGAAATAATGAAAAGCTGCAAGCTAGATATTGGTGATAGTATATTCATGGCTTGTGGCAAGGTGAATGAAGTAGAAAAAATTTTATCTCTTTCAAGAGATAAAATTGCAAAGGAATTAGGTTTAATAAATCAAAATCAATTCGCTTTTTGTTGGATTGTTGATTATCCTATGTTCGAGATAGATGAGCAAACAAAAAAAATTAAGTTTAGCCATAACCCTTTCTCTATGCCTCAAGGAGATATAGAAAAATTAGATCTAAAAAATCCATTAAATATCAAAGCATATCAATATGATATTGTATGTAACGGTGTTGAACTTTCATCAGGAGCTATCAGAAATCATATGCCCGAATTAATGTATAAACTTTTCTCTATAGCTGGATATGAAAAAAATGATGTAAATGAAAAGTTTAGTGGAATGATAAACGCACTAAGTTTTGGAGCACCACCTCATGGAGGAATTGCACCTGGAGTTGATCGAATTGTTATGTTATTAGCTAATGAAAAAAACATAAGAGAGGTTACCTTATTTCCTATGAATCAAAATGCTCAAGATCTTATGATGATGGCTCCTTCTAATGTGGATGATAAACAGTTAAAAGAGCTCAGTATTAAAAAAGATATTAAAAAAAATTAGCTTTTTGACTTTAAATTTAAACGAATATCACTCAAATCAACTAATTTTTCCTCATAATTACTTCTTACAAAACCCTTAGAGGTGATATTTTTGACAATTTTAAGGAACTTATCATCCCTATTGATATTATCATTATTTTGAATCTTAGAGATTGAGGGAGTATGCGCTAAATCTTCTTTTCCTAAATAAGAGATAGCAAGTTCTCGAAAAACATAGTCTAAAATTGAAGTTGCGCTCAAAATTCTGTCATTTCCGTCTACTTTGCCTGACGGTTCAAATTTAGTATCTATAAATGCATCGACAAACTCATCAAGTGGCACTCCGTATTGCAAACCTAATGAGATTGCAATTGCGAAATTATTCATTAAAGCTTTTACTAACTCACCTTCTTTATTTGTATCTATAAAAATTTCACCGATTTTTCCATCATCATACTCCCCAGTATGAAGATATATCTTATGTTCTCCTATAGAAGCTTTTTGTATATAGCCCTTTCTTCTATCAGGCATTTTAAATCTACTTCCTAATTTGTTTTGTATTTTATTTTGAACTTCTGTTTTATTTTGAACTAAATTATTTACTTTTTTCTGGATATCTTTGTCTATAATTCCGACTTTTTCCTCTTTTTTAACACTTTTAGGATTATTTTCCCCTATTTTTTTTGTTTTTCTATTATTTAATTTAACCTCTATAACTTCAACTGTCCCATCATCTCTTTTGTCTATTTCTGACATAGATTTTTCGTTCAATTCATTTAGACTATGAACAGTTTTAAAAGTGCAGGTATAATAAGTTTCTACTAAATACTTTTTCATTTTTTTATGATGAATCTGATAATTGAACATATATATAAATTGTAGTAAGTGTCTATAATATAATGATACAATTATAAATTGTGTGGATTTAGTATGATAGGATTAAAACAAATTTTTACTTGGTGGAACAGAAACACGTTTGGAACTTTTTTGAAAACTTTATTTTTTGGAAAACATGTAGGAACAGATGAAAACGGTAATAAATATTACAAGAATAAAAAAGACGATAGATGGGTCATTTATTCAAAGGACATCGAGGCTACAAAAATTACCTCTGACTGGTTTCTATGGATGCATCATACTGTAAATGAAATACCTTCTGCCTCACAAAAAAAATATGATTGGCAGAAAAATCACTCTGAAAATTTATCTGGTTCCAGCAAAGCCTACAAACCCAACAGAATATCGAAAAAGATAAAATTTAAAAATTATGAAACTTGGAAAAATTAATTTTTTATCAATTTTGTTTTTTATTTTATTAACAAGTTTAAACGCTGAAGATAAAATACTTACGGCTCCAATCATAAATTTAGAAAATTTAGAACCAAGTTATGAGAATTTAGAAAATGAAAAAGACACTGTCACTAACTCTAATACTTTAATAAAAAAAAGAAAAGTTATTAACAAAAAAAATAATAATATAAAATTTGTTAATTTAATTGGATTGGATAAAATAACAGCTAAAACAATTCCAATTAAAATTAAACTTGGAGAAACCGCAAAATTTGGTTTGTTAGAGATCAAAGCTTTAAAATGCGGAATATCTGATGTCTCCAAAACTAAAAATAATTCAGTAGCTTATCTACAAGTAAGAGACATATCGGAAAATCAAAACGAAAAAGTTTTTATATTTAATGGATGGACTTTTTCATCTAATCCTTCATTAGCACCAATAGATCATGCAATATATGATATTTGGTTAGTAAGTTGTGATAGTGTTTAATAAAATTTTTCTTTTCCTAACCAATTAGTATCAAATGAAGAGTCTTTAAATTTTTTATGATTTAATATCTTTTTATGTAATCCTATAGTTGTTGTTATTCCTTCTAATACAAATTCGTCTAGTGATCTCAATGTTCTTTGAATGGCTTCTGTTCTATTTCTACCTTTACATATTACTTTAGCAATTAGACTGTCGTAAAAAGGAGTTACTTTACAACCTTGAAAAATTGATCCGTCAACTCTTGTTCTAAAACCCGAAGGTTGATGACAAACAGATATTGTGCCAGGACTAGGTTGAAAATCTTTAGATGGGTCTTCAGCATTAATTCTGCATTCAATAGAATGACCTCTAGGATTTATATCACTTTGTTTAAGTGCCGTATTTCCTGTGAAAGCAATCCAAAGCTGTTCTTTAACAATGTCGATACCAGTCTGTACTTCCGTTACAGGATGCTCAACTTGAACTCTTGTATTCATTTCAAGAAAATAAAATTTGCCGTTTTCATAAATAAACTCAACCGTTCCGGCACCCTCATAACCAATGTTTTCAACCATTTTTACTGTCTTGTTTAACAAATCCTTTCTTTGCTCTTCAGTAAGAACTGGGCTAGGAGTTTCTTCAATTAATTTTTGATGCCTTCTTTGAACTGAGCAATCTCTTTCTCCTAATTGCACTGTCCTATTTTTTCCAGACATGATTTGAACTTCGATGTGTCTTGGATTTTTAAAGTATTTTTCAATATACAAATCATCGTTACCAAAATATTTTTTTGCCTCATTTTTTGCTAACGAAAATAACTCTGAAAGATTAGACTCATCATTTACAATTTTCATTCCTTTGCCACCACCACCTGCAGCAGCTTTAATAAGAATTGGATAACCAATTGCACTACATAAGCTTTTTGCTTCCTCATAAGACTTTACTGCTCCATCCGAACCTTCGATAACAGGTAAACCATTCTTTTTTGCAATTATTTTAGCTTGAATCTTATCACCCATATCTCCAATAAGTTTTGAGCTAGGTCCAATAAACTTAATTCCGTGTTTTGTCACTATATCTGCAAATTTTGCGTTTTCCGATAGAAAACCGTAACCAGGATGTATCGCTTCAGCTCCGGTTAAATCAACAGCAGACATCAATGCTGAAATATTTAAATAACTATTTTGAGGTTGATGAGATCCTATACAGACACTTTCGTCAGCTAATCTCACATGCATTGAGTCAGAGTCCACGTCGGAGTGAACGGCAACAGTACTAATTCCCCACTCTTTACAGGCTCTTATAACTCGAACAGCTATCTCACCTCTGTTAGCTATTAACACTTTTTTAAACATTATTTAATCTAAAATTATAAGAGTTTGTCCGAATTCAACAGGTTGACCATCATTTACCATAATTTTTTTCACCGTTCCGTCGGCAGATGAAGGTACATGGTTCATCGTTTTCATTGCTTCAACTATCATCACTGTTTGACCTTTTTTTATTTTGTCACCAACTTCAACAAATTTTTTTGCTCCAGGTTCTGGAGCTAAATATGCCGTGCCTATAATTGGTGATTTAACTCTAGTGCCTTTTTGTTCACTATTGTCAGTTAATACACTTTTATTAGGAGAAACAATTGCGCTAGTTACATTTTTTTCCGACGAGATCTTCTGGGCTTTTGAAACTTTTATTTTTTTGTCTCCATCTTGATACTCAATTTCAGAAATATTAAACTCACTTAAACAGTTTACAAGTTCTTTAATTAGTTTTTTATCAATTTTCATTTTGCTATCAAATCTATAGAAGCTTTTAGAGCTAAAGTATAGCCTTTAACTCCTAAACCACATATTATACCATCTGCTACATTGCTAATCAAAGATTTATGTCTAAAATCCTCCCTTTTATAAATATTTGTTATGTGCAGTTCAATTATCGGAATGTTTATTGTTTTAAGTGCATCATGAATTGCTACTGAAGTGTGGGTGTATCCACCAGCATTAATAATTAAACAATTTTGATTTTTCCTGGCTTTTTGTATCTCATTTACGATTTCACCTTCTATATTAGATTGAAAAAAACTTAGATTAATATTGTGTTTTTTTGAAAAAGATGAACAGTTTTTTTTAATTTCTTCTAGTGAAGTGTTACCATATTTGTCTTTTTCCCTTTCACCTAATAGGTTAAGATTGGGTCCGTTTATAATTAAAATATTAGACATAACTTGATTTAAATAAAATAAATAACTAAATTATGGCAAAAATTCAAATAAATGGAAGAAAAATAACGTTAAAGCAAAATTTTTCAGTAATAGATGTGTTAAAAAAATACAAACTAAATAAAAAAAAGGTTGCTATAGAACTTAATGGCAAGATTTTACCTCAAAACCAGTACAATAGTAAAAAATTAAATCATAATGATAAAATTGAGATAGTTCAGTTTATTGGAGGGGGGTAGTTGAAAAAAGATATATTTAAAATAGATAAAAAAATTCTCAAATCAAGATTGATAGTAGGTACAGGGAAATATAAGAGTCTTAAAGAGACTGCAAAAGCGATTCAATCATCTGGAGCAGATATGGTCACTGTTGCTGTAAGAAGAGTAAACATATCTGATAAAAAAAAACCTTTATTAATGGACTACATAAATCCAAAAAAAATTTCTTATCTTCCAAATACGGCTGGATGCTTTAATTCTAAAGATGCTTTAAGAACTCTAAGATTGGCTAGAGAAATAGGGGGCTGGAAAATGGTAAAATTAGAAATACTAGGGGACAAAAAAACTTTATACCCTGAAATGATAGAGACAATTAAAACTACTAAGGTTCTAGTGAAGGAAGGTTTTAAAGTTTTAGTTTATTGCACTGACGATCCTCTACATGCAAAAAAACTTGAAGATATAGGTGCTTCAGCAATAATGCCTTTAGCTGCACCTATAGGTTCAGGTTTAGGAATACATAATAAACTAAATATTTCTTTAATCATAAAGCAGTCTAAAATTCCTGTGATCATTGATGCAGGAATTGGAACAGCTTCTGATGCCACTATTGCAATGGAAATGGGATGTGATGGAGTTTTAATTAATTCAGCTATTGCATTAGCAAAAAATCCAATTCAAATGGCAGAAGCATTTAAACTAGCGGTTATATCCGGAAGAAAATCATTTTTATCTGGACGGATGAAAAAAAGTAATTTTGCAAGTGCTTCTTCACCAAAAAAAGGCTTAATCAGCTAGCTTTCTTCTTTCTTATCCAAAGAGTTCTTGGTTTTTTTTCTTTTTTAATTTCTTCTTTATTTTTAATTTTTTTGGTTGAAATTTTTTGATTTTTCTTAGCATCTTTTGAGGTTTTCAATATCTTTTCATTTTGAAAAATAGAACTTTTAATTTGACTGATATGTTCGAATTTATTTATAATTTTCTTTGACTTATTCAATAATTCAATTCTGTATTCAGGAATAATAAATTCAGCTTTTTCAGTAAGTTCTATTTTGTAAGAGTACTTTTTTTGAAAATAGTTTAACTCTTTAGATAAATTAGTTTCTATGTATAATTTTACTTTTTCAGGAACATATGCTTTAATAATTTTTATCTTATTATTAAACGCAAGCATTTCAATTTTTTTTACGATTTTTTGAGAAAAAGATTCTAATGATAATATTGTTTCCCATTTTATCGAACCCTCTCTTAAACGTTGTCTAGTCATTTCAAGTAAACCAAAATTACTAATTCTTCCAATTTGTATTCTTGCTCTATCTTTTCTTACACACTCTCTCATTTTTTTTTCTACTGTTCTTTTGTTATAAAAATTCAACATATCTATAAAATCAATTACTATAAGACCAGAAAGATCTCTCAATTTAATTTGTCTACAAATTTCTTCTGCTGCTTCAAGATTAGTATTGAGAGCAGTTTTTTCGATATTCATCTGTTTTGTTGATTGTCCAGAATTAATATCTACAGCCACTAAAGCTTCGGTCGGGTTAATTACTAAATAACCTCCCGATTTAAGTTTAACAGTTGGTTCGAAAATATTATTAAGTTCTTTTTCAATTAACGCATCATGAAATAATGGTATTTTGCCTCTATATTTTTTAACATATTTTGCATTTTTAGGCATTAATTCCTTCATAAACTTTTTAGTTTTTTGATAACCTTCATTTCCATCAACATAAATATATTTTGTTTCATTGTCATAAATATCTCTCAAAGCTCTTTTGATAATATCTCCTTCCTCATAAATTATAGAGGGAGCATTGGAGACAACTGCTTTATCTTTAATTTCTTCCCAGGTTTTTAAAGTATTTTGAAAGTCTTTCTCTATTTCGTTTTTTGTTTTATTTGCTCCGGCTGTTCTAACTATAACTCCCATGCTCTTAGGTATTTCAATTTTATTAAGAATTTCTCTTATTTTTTGTCTATCATTAGAATTAAATATTTTTCTTGATATTCCACCTCCTTTAGCTGTGTTAGGCATTAAAACCATGTATTTTCCAGCCAATGATATAAAAGTAGTTAGAGCCGCTCCTTTTTGACCTCTCTCCTCTTTTAAGACTTGTATCAAAATAACTTGCCCAGGTTTTATTACTTCCTGTATTCTGTATTTTTTAAGCCCATAAGTATTTTTAAGTTTTTCCCTATAATTATTTTTTTTATCCGCAACTTCATTATTAGGAGTTTTGCTTAGTTCTTCTGTGTTTTCATTTTTTTCATTATGGTTTGTGTTATCTTGACTAGTATTTATTTCCTCTAAATTTGTATTTTTTAAATCTTCACGTATTTTTTCTTCTACGTTTTTTAATTTTTCTTTGTCAGCCGATGGAATTTGGTAATAGTCGGATTGTATATCATTAAATGCTAAAAAACCGTGTTTGATTCTTCCAAAGTCTACAAATGCTGCTTGGAGTGAAGGTTCAACTCTACTGATTGTTCCTAAATAGATATTGTTCTTAAAATTTACCCTATTTTTATTTTCGTATTCGTATTCTTCAATTGTAAGATTTGATTTAAGAACGATTCTAGTTTCATCTGGATGCGATGCATCAATATATAAATTTTTGTCCATCTAGTTTGAATTCCTTTTGAGATATTTATTGTGTTTGTAATCATAGTTTTAGTTAAAATTTTTTTTTAATACTTCTTACTTATAATCTAAATGCCTTAAGATAGCCAGAATTATTGATATAAAATGATATTGTCATGCTTAAATATTTAAACCTATCTGTAAAAGCAGTAATAATAATACTGATTTCTGGGCTATTATTAATTTTTTCAGCTTTTTTTTATTTTTCCTCTGGCTTGCCAGATTATAAAAAATTATCAAACTATCAACCTCCCATATCAAGCAGAGTATATTCAAAAGATGGAAAACTTATCGCAGAATATGCTCTCGAAAAAAGACTATTCGTTCCATATGACTCAATTCCAAGCAAAATAATTGACTCATTTCTTTCAGCAGAAGATAAAAATTTTTTTAACCATCCGGGTGTTGATGCAAAAGGTATTATAAGAGCAACTATTAACAATATCACAAATATTTTAGGTGACAAAAGGCTTGAAGGGGCATCTACAATAACCCAACAAGTTGCAAAAAATTTTCTTTTAACAAATGAAGTTTCTATTAAAAGAAAAATTAAAGAGGCCATATTGGCTTTTAGGATTGAAAAAGCTTATTCAAAAAAAAGAATTTTAGAGCTTTACCTAAATCAAATTTATTTAGGGCAAGGCACATACGGAGTCGCTGCTGCTAGTTTAGAGTATTTTGATAAATCAATAAAAGATTTGGAATACGATGAAGCAGCTTTACTTGCAGCTTTACCGAAAGCACCAAGTCGATATAATCCTATTAAGGATCCTAAGGAAGCGAAGTTTAGACGGGATTTAGTTTTAAAAAATTTAAATCAAAATGGATTCATAAATGATGATCAATATGCAAAATTAAAACAAAAGAAAATTAAGCTTAAAAGAAGAAAAATTGAGATAGTAAATGAGGCAAATTCTTACACGGAAGAAGTAAGAAGAATTATTAAAAATAAATATGGTTTTGAGAAATTATATACTCAAGGTCTTAGTATTAAATCTCCTTTAAATATAAATTTTCAGATTGAAGCAATTAATGCTCTAAGAAATGGAATAGAGTCCTATGATAGGAGACATGGTTGGAGAGGACCAATTACAAACAAAAATGAAGATACGAATTGGAAAAAAAAGTTAGAAAGTTTTAATATTGATCCAACTTTAGAATGGTTAAAAGCTGAAGTAACAGGAATCAATGATAATTTTTTAACTCTTAAAACAATAAATGATGAAAATATTAAAATTGAAAAAGATTCTTTAAATTGGGCTATCAAAAAAAGAAATATTAATGATGTTTTTGATATAGGTGATTTTGTGTTTATCAAAAAAAATAAAAATTCTTGGTCGCTCAAACAATATCCAAATGTAAATGGAGGTATAGTTGCTTTAAATCCATTTACTGGTGAAGTGAAAGCGTTGGTAGGTGGATTTAGTTATACTTCAAGTGAATTTAACAGAGTGACTCAAGCCAAAAGACAACCTGGTTCAGCTTTTAAACCTTTTGTTTATGCAGCTGCAATAGAAAATGGTTTATCTCCAAATTCTATTGTATTAGATGCTCCATTTATAGCTGAGCAAGGCATAGGTTTAAAAGATTGGAAGCCAGAAAATTACGGAAAAAAATTTTATGGACCATCTACATTAAGAAAAGGAATAGAGTATTCAAGAAATTTAATGACAGTAAGAATTGCACAAAATGTTGGAGTAGATAAGATTTTAAATCTTTCAAAACAGTTAGAAATTTATGATGAGATACCTGAATTATTATCCGTGTCTCTAGGCTCTATAGAGACGTCTTTGCTTAACATAACTTCCGCTTATGCTACATTCGTTAATGGAGGAAAAAAAGTAAAGCCAGTACTAATAAATCGTATACAAGATAGAAGAGGAAAAACAATTTTTACACCTAAAAATGCTATTTGCAAAGGATGTGACCGATATACAGAAAATGAAAAAGAAGAAGGACTTCCCAAGATCGATTTAAAAAACGAACAGGTGATAAGTGAACAAACAGCCTATCAAATAACTTCTATTCTAAAAGGAGTAATAACAAGAGGTACAGGAAAAAAATTAAGAGATCTTAATGTCCCATTAGCAGGTAAGACGGGAACTACTAATAATAATTTTGATGCTTGGTTTATTGGCTATAATTCTAATTTAGTGGTAGGAGTTTATATAGGTTTTGATAATCCTAAAACATTAGGAAAATATGAAACAGGTTCAAAAGCTGCGCTTCCTATATTCAAAAACTTTATAAAAGGGGTTTCTTTTTTAGACGATTTTGATGAATTTGAAGTTCCAAATGGAATTTATTTTGCTCCAATAAATTACCATACTGGTGAACAAACCGATTTTGATGATAAAAATTTCATACTTGAGGCTTTTAAAGAAAAAGATATTAACAGTTTAAACAATAAGCAATTAATATCAAATTATAATTATGATAAATTAATCAAGTTTAGGCAATTTTACTAATGCAATCATTTGAAACATCTTTTAGTCAGATTCAAAAGATACTTGAAAATATAAGGGGGTATCTTTGAAAAAAATGATATTCAAAAAAAACTTGAGCTTATAGAGCAAAAGACGACAAATGAAAATTTTTGGAAAGATCAAAAAAAAGTAAAGAATGTTTTAAAAGATAAAAAACTGTACGACTATTTAATCTCTTCAAATAAAAACTTATCAAAAGAAATAAAAAATCTAAAAGACTTATATTCTTTGGGAAACGAAGAAAAAAACGAAGAAATTATTAAAGATTGTGAAACTAAATTAAGAGAACTATTTAAAGAAATTAAAAAATTAGAGGTTGCCTGTTTCTTGTCCGGAGAAAATGATGCTCTAGACATTTATCTTGAAGTACATGCTGGAGCTGGTGGAACAGAAAGTCAAGATTGGGCTGAAATGCTTAGAAGAATGTACCTAAAATGGTTTGATAAAAAAAAATTTTCGTATGAAATTATAAGTGAACATAAAGGTGAAGAAGCTGGAATAAAATCATCTACTTTAAAGGTTTCAGGTTTAAATTTATATGGTTTAATGAAAAGTGAGTCAGGAGTTCATAGATTGGTAAGAATTTCCCCATTTGATAGTGGAGCTAGGAGACATACAAGTTTTGCAAGTGTATGGGTCTATCCAGTTGTTGATGATGACATAAGTGTAGAAATCAATGAAAAAGATTTAAGAATTGATACTTACAGGTCTAGTGGAGCTGGAGGTCAGCATGTTAATACTACTGATAGTGCGGTTAGAATTACTCATTTACCGACAAAAATTGTAGTTCAATGTCAAAATGAGAGATCTCAGCATAAAAATAAAGATACCTGTTTTAAGATGCTTAAAGCTAGATTGTACGAATATGAAATACAAAAGAGAGAAAAGGATAATTTAAAAGAAACAAGTCTTAAAACAGATATTGGGTGGGGACATCAAATCCGTTCATACGTTTTACAACCATATCAACTTGTAAAAGATCTGAGAAATAAAACAGAAAATACAAATCCAGAAGCAGTACTTGATGGTGACATAGATAGTTTTATTGAAGCCGGAGTTTTAAACAGATAAATGAAAAGACTTATTTTTTTATCAATATCTTTTTTTCTACTACTTATTTCTTTAATAACTTTTTATTTAGTTTTAGTTGGATATGAAACTGATAAATTTGATACTATTCTAGAAAGTAAAGTTTCAAAAAATTTAGCAAATACTAAAATTAACATTGATAAAATTAAAGTAAAAATTGATATCAAAAACATAAGTTTTTTTGTCACTACGACAAACCCAGTTATAAAATATCACAACAACAACATTAATATAGCTAAAATTGATGCGTATATAAATTTAAAATCACTTATAATCGGAAAGCCTAAAATAAATAATCTATATATTGTATCAAATGAAATTGATGTGAATGAAATAAAAAATATTATCAAATATTCTAAACCATCAAATTTTAAAAAATTTTTCATAAATGAAGTAGAAAAAGGGATAATAGCGTTTAACTTGGACATTAATCTAAAAAATAATTTGATTAATAATTATGAAATTAATGGATACGTAAAAAATTTTTTTGCTGGAATACAAGATGTAAAATTAAAAAAATCAAGTTTTATATATCTAGTTAAAAAAAATTCGAGTGAAATTGACAACATAAGGGGTTTTGTTAATGGATTTCAAATCAATTCTGGAAATCTACAATTTGATTACTCTGAACTATTAGATATAAAAGGAAATTTAAATTCAGATTTAAATTTAGATAAAAAAAACTTACGAAAGTTATTAAAAAATAATTTATTACAAGACTTTGAAAACTTAAACTTTTCTGGCAAAATTAAAAACACTTTTAATGTACAATTTGACAAAACATTAAAGGTTATAGATTATAAAATAGAGGCCTCGGGAAATATTAAAAAGTCCCAAATTAAATTTAAAAAGCCAAAACAATATCTATTTATTAAAAATAAAATAAAAAAAATAAATTTAGAAAAAACAGACTTTATTTTTAATTTTGGGGAAAAAATTAAGAACACCTTAGATATTAACGGTTTTTACGTTATAAACGATAATAAACCTCAAAAATTTAGTTTTAAAAATTTGCGTGATTTAAATTCACAACAATTTTTAATAGATGCAGATTTTGCAAATGAAATTAATATTCCTATATTTAATTTCAGTTCAATGAATAAGATAGTGAATATTAAAACTGAGTTTGAGACAAAAAAAGATACTATTAACTTTAAAAAATTGAATTTTATACAGGAAAAAAATAAAATTTATATTAGAAATTTGTTTTTAAAAAATAAAAAACTAATAAAATTTGAAAACATTTCTGTAAAGACATTTAATAAAAATACACTCAATAATGATTTTAAAGCTAGTTTTGGCAAAACAATTAAAATCAATGGATTAAAATACGACGCTACAAATTTAACTAAATTGTTAGATCAAAATAATGATAATTTTTTAGATAACATAAATAAAGAAGTTTCTGTAAATATTAAAGAGATCTCAACTAAAGTATCAGATAAAATATCAAATTTTAATCTTATTGGTTATATTCAAAAAGGAAAGTTTAACAAAATTGTATCTAAAGGGGAGTTTAAAGATGATAAATATTTGGATATATCTTTAAAAGTAGATGAAAAAAATAACAAAAAAATACTAGAAGTATATTCAGACCTACCTAAGCCTTTGTTATCAAATTATAAATTTTTTGATGGTTTGTCTGGTGGTCAACTTCTAATACTATCCTCTTATGACAATAAAGTTAGTAACACGAAATTAACTATTGAGAACTTTAAAGTTAAAGATGCCCCTGGTTTAGTTAAATTATTATCATTAGCTGATTTTGGTGGAATGGTTGACGCTGTATCCGGTGAAGGTCTATCTTTTGAAAAGCTAGAAATGTCTATAGAAAAAAATGATCAAGTATTAAATCTGATGGAACTGTATGCAATAGGACCTAGTATTTCCATTTTAATGGAGGGCTATGTAGATAATAAATCAGGATTAGTAAGTTTAAGAGGAACAATGGTGCCAGCAAAAACGCTCAATAAATTTTTGTCCAAATTACCTATTGTGGGAGACATCATAATTCCAAAAGAGATCGGAGAAGGTTTATTCGGTATAAGTTTTAAAATGAAAGGCATGCCAGGTAAAATTAAAACAACTGTAAACCCAATAAAAACATTAACTCCAAGATTTATTCAAAAAGCTCTAAAAAAAGCTAAGTAATTTTAAAAAGAAAATGTTTTTTCTTTCCAAATGAAATTTTCATATTTTTGTCTTCAAAATTTGAGTAATTTATAATCATATTTTCATCAGTTACTAATAAATCATTAACTTTAATACCGTTATTTTTTATGGCTCTTCTTGCTTCACTTTTTGAACTCATAATCTCATAGTCGACTAATAGTTCCAAAATTTTCAGACCTTTTTCAACATCTTTATTATGAATATTTTTTGAAGGCAGATTTTCACTAGTTTTTCCAAATTTAAATACATCAGTAGCAGTTTTTTCTGCTTTTAATGATTTCATTTTTCCATAAAGTATTTTTGTAGCCTCATTAGCTAGAACAATTTTCAAATCATTAATATTTTTTTTCTCTTTAAGTTTTTCTAATTCTTCAATTTTTATGTCAGTAAAAAATTTTAAGAATCTATGAACATCTTTATCATCAGAGTTTCTCCAAAATTGCCAATAATCATATGAAGAAAATAATTTTTCGTTAAGCCAAACAGCTCCTTTTTCCGTTTTACCCATTTTAGCACCAGAGGATAAGGTTATTAATGGACTTGTTAGGCCAAAAGCATCTTTTTTAAGTATTCGTCTAATTAAATCAACCCCATTAACTATATTACCCCACTGATCGGATCCACCTAATTGCAATAAACATTTCTCTCTTTCAAATAATTTATAAAAATCAAATGCTTGAAGTATCATATAATTAAATTCCATATAACTTAAAGATTGCTCTCTATCTAATCTTGATTTTACACTATCGAAAGTTAACATTTTATTAAGAGTAAATTGAGAACCAATCTTTCTTAAAAAATCTATATAATTTAATTTGCCAAGCCAAGAATAATTATCTACGAAAATTGGCTTAATTTTTTTATTTTTAAAATTTAGTAATTTTTCAAATAATTTTTTAATACTTGAAATATTTTTTTTTATTTCTTTTTGTTTTAAAATTTTTCTTGTTGAACTTTTTCCTGATGGATCACCTATCAAAGTTGTACCACCTCCTAAAAGCACTATTGGTTTATGACCATGTTTTTGAAGTAATCTCAAAATCATAATTTGTAATAAGCTGCCTACGTGCAAGCTACTAGCGGTACAATCGAATCCAATATAAGCCGGAATAGATTTGTTTGACATTATCGAGTCCAATTTTTCTAAATCGGTACACTGATTTAGATAACCCCTTTCTTGCATTTCTCTCAAAAAAGTGCTTTTCATATTTCTATTTGTTACTGAATTACTATTATACAATATTTGGTATAAATAAATACAATTATGAATAAAGAATACACATGCCTAGGGATGATGAGCGGAACTTCAGGGGATGGAGTAGATGCATCAATAATTCGATCTAATGGGTTAGATGAACTGACAATTCTAAAGGAGAAATATTACGAGTACGATGAAAAATTATTTCAAGAATTTCATAGTTTAAAAAAAAAAATTAATTCCATAGCAGATTTAAAAAAATTTTCCTCTCTTATAAATATACTTGAAAAGAACATTACAATTTTTCATGCAAAAGTAGTTAAAGATATAACACAAGGTTTTAATTTAGACCTAATTGGATTTCATGGACAAACTCTTTACCATAATCCTCAAGAGAAAATTTCTATACAATTAGGAAATGGAAATTTATTGTCTCAATTATCGAAAAAAAAAGTTGTTTTTAATTTTAGAAAAAATGATATTAAGAATGGTGGAGAAGGAGCCCCATTGACACCTATTTTTCATAAATATCTTTTAAAATCAAAAAAAATAGAGTTACCAGCTTGCATTTTGAATATTGGAGGTATTTCGAATTTTACTTTGATAAGAAATTTAAATAACCATGAAATTGCGAGCAAAGATGTTGGACCAGGTAATTGCTTAATAAACGCTTGGATACAAAATCATACTAATGAAAAATTCGATTTAGATGGAAAAATTTCTAATAGGGGAAAAATTAATGAAATTATACTTGAACAAGCTTTAGAAACTCATGAGAGTAATTTTCAGAAAAAAAATAATATATCTTTAGACACAAATGATTTTGACATCTCGTTTGTAAGAGGTCTTAATTTAGAGGATGGAGCTGCTACATTGACGGCATTTACAGCGAAAATAATATCTTCAAAAATAAGTTACCTGTTAAACGAGTATGATAAAAAAATAATAAAAATTATTATATGCGGTGGTGGCAGAAAGAATAAGAGTCTTATTAAACAAATTAAACTTAATTCTAGAAAAAATTTATCTTTTTACAATTCTGAAGACTTTCAACTTAATGGTGATTTTATAGAGTCTCAAGCATTTGGTTATTTAGCTATCAGATCCGTAATGTCGTTACCTATATCGTTTCCTTCAACTACTGGATGTTCAGCCCCATGTAGTGGAGGAGAAATAATTCAATTTTAAATTAATGCAGTTTTTTCATTAATGTATTTTTCTATTTCAACCCTTAGATCTTTTTCTTTATCTTTAAAAAAATGATTTGCATTTTTAATTTTAGAGAATATTACTTCAACCCCTTTCTGGTTTTTAATTCTATTGTCTAACTCATCAATACTTTCTTTTGTGACTAATTCATCATTATCACTATAAACCACCTGACCTGAAGTAGGACAAGGCGCTAAAAACGAAAAGTCATACACGTTGGGTTGTGGAGATATTGCTATAAAATTATTTACTTCAGGACGTCGCATAATTAATTGCATACAAATTAATGCACCAAAAGAAAAACCTGACACCCAACACTGGCTATAATCCATATTTTCTCTTTCTATCCAATCAAGGGCTGCAGCTGCATCAGAAAGCTCACCTTGTCCATTATCAAAAACCCCGTCACTTTTCCCTACTCCTCTAAAATTAATTTTAATAACTGAAAAACCATTTTCTAAAAAAATATTATACATTAATTGAACTATTCTATTATTCATTGTTCCACCATATTGAGGGTGCGGTTGAAGCACTATTGCGACCGGAGATCCGAATTTAGGATTTTTGTAATATTTTGCTTCAAGTCTTCCTGCAGGTCCTGGTATAAAAATTTCTAAACTTTTTTGTTTCATATTAATAATGATAATTAGTTTCAATAAAAGATAAGACTTATAGCATGTTTTTATGCGTCAAATATCTTTTTTTAAATCTTAGTAAAACAGTAGGATTTATTAAAAAACTGTTGTAAAACATGCCAAATTTATGAAACTAACTACAAAAGGAAGATATGCAGTAATGGCGATGGCTGATCTAGCATCGTATTCTAAGAATAAACCAGTAAGTTTATCTGAAATTTCTACAAGACAAAATATTTCTTTAGCTTACTTGGAGCAGTTATTTATTCATTTAAAAGATAATAAATTAGTTAAAAGCGTAAGAGGTGTTAAAGGAGGATATGCCTTAGATAGACCAGCGTCAGAAATAAAACTTTCAAATATTTTTCATGCCGTTAATGAAGAAGTAAAAACACTTAATTGCAAGAAAGAATCAAAAAAAGGATGCAACCATAAATCTATAAAATGTATTACACATAACCTCTGGGATAAATTAGATAATCATATTAATGGATTTTTTGAGAATGTTAAATTAGATGAGCTAGTTAAAAGATAATGAGTAAAATTATAGATACAAATAAAGAATATAAATACGGTTTTACAACTGACATTGAAAGTTTTAAAGCTCCAAAAGGGTTAAGTGAAGAAACAATTAAGTTTATTTCTAAAGAAAAAAAGGAACCTAAATGGCTTTTAGACTGGAGACTTAAAGCGTATAAAAGACTTAAGTCATTAAAAGAACCTGATTGGCAAAAACCAAAATATCCTAAAATAGATTATCAGGATCTATATTATTACTCCGCACCTAAAAGTGTTAAAGATAAACCTAGAAGTTTAGATGAAGTTGACCCAAAACTTATTGAAACTTATAAAAAACTTGGCATTCCTTTGGATGAACAAAAAAGACTAAGCGGAGTAGCTGTAGATGCAGTTTTTGACTCTGTTTCTGTAGCAACTACTTTTAAAGGTGAGCTTACTAAAAAAGGTATAATTTTTTGCTCTATCTCAGAGGCAATACAAAAACACCCTGATTTAGTCAAAAAATACTTAGGTTCAGTAATTCCTTTGACAGATCATTATTTTGCAACATTAAATTCAGCAGTCTTTACTGATGGATCATTTGTTTACATTCCACCCAACGTAAGATGTCCAATGGAACTCTCTACCTATTTTAGAATTAACGCTTCTCAAACTGGACAATTTGAAAGAACACTTATTATTGCTGATAAAGGGAGCTATGTCAGTTATTTAGAGGGCTGTACAGCACCAATGCGTGATGAAAATCAACTTCATGCAGCAAATGTTGAACTTGTAGCTCTTGATGATGCTGAAATTAAATACTCAACTGTGCAAAATTGGTATCCAGGAGATGAAAAAGGTAAAGGAGGAATTTATAATTTTGTTACTAAGAGAGGAGCTTGTAGAGGTAAGAATTCAAAAATTTCCTGGACTCAGGTTGAAACTGGATCAGCTATAACATGGAAATACCCTAGCTGTATTTTACAAGGAGATAATTCTGTCGGAGAGTTTTATTCAATAGCAATCACCAATAATCATCAAAAAGCGGATACCGGTACAAAAATGATACACCTAGGAAAAAATACAAAAAGTAAAATTATTTCAAAAGGAATATCAGCTGGTAAAGCAGATAATACTTACAGAGGATTAGTTGATATTAATAAAAAAGCAATTAACTCAAGAAATTATACTCAGTGTGACTCTCTTTTAATGGGAAATAAATGTGGAGCTCACACAGTTCCTTACATAAAAAATAAAAACTCATCTTCAACGATTGAGCACGAAGCTACAACCTCAAAAATAAATGAGGAACAGCTTTATTATTGTAATCAGAGAGGTTTAAATCAAGAAGAGGCAGTAAGTTTAATTGTTAATGGTTTTTGTAAAGAAGTTTTACAACAGTTACCTATGGAATTCGCTGTGGAAGCTCAAAAGTTAGTCTCAATAAGTTTAGAGGGAAGTGTTGGTTAATGTTAGAAATTATAAATTTAAAAGCAGAAATTAATAACAAAAAGATTATCAAAGGCCTCAATCTTAAAATTAACCAAGGTGAGGTTCATGCCATCATGGGACCAAATGGCTCAGGCAAAAGCACATTAGCTAATATTTTATCTGGTAAACCTGGATACGATATTTCAGGAGACTTAAAATTTGAAGGTCAAGATTTAACTCAAATTTCAATAGAGGAAAGAGCTCAAAAGGGTGTTTTCTTAGCTTTTCAATATCCTACAGAAATACCAGGGGTTAACACAAATAACTTTTTAAGAACTTCATTAAATTCAGTCAGAAAAGCAAACGGCCATAAAGATATAGATGCGATAAGTTTTTTGAAAATTGTAAAAGAAAAAGCCAAAGAACTAAATATTGATGAAAAATTCTTATCAAGACATTTAAATGTTGGTTTTTCTGGCGGTGAGAAAAAGAAAAATGAAATATTGCAACTAAAAATACTTGAACCTAAACTTGCAATTCTAGACGAAACAGACTCAGGATTAGATATTGATGCATTAAAAATTGTAGCTGAGGGAGTTAACTCTTATAAAAATAAAAAAAATGCTTTTTTAATTATCACTCATTATCAAAGACTTTTAGAATTTATTAAGCCTGATTTTATCCACGTATTGTCCGATGGGAAAATTGTTAAAACTGGCTCAAAAGAGCTTGGAGAAGAGCTTGAAAAAACTGGATATACAAATCTAAATTAATCATGGAACTGAATTTTAAAATTAAAGATGGTCTGGATAAACATTTAAAGCTTAGGGAAGAAAAACTAAATTATTTTAAAAAAAAAGGTTTTCCAAATAAAAGACTAGAGGAATGGAAATTTACCGATTTAGAAAAAATCCTTAAGGAAAACTTTAAAGAATTAAATAATGAAAAATCAAAAAATAAAAATCCAAATATTATAGACTTAGGTTTCAAACACAACTCAATAACACTTATTAATGGAAAATTAGATTCTTTCAATTTTAAAATTGAAAATATTAAAGATAAAAATTACTCTCCAATTAATGAACTTGAACTTGACTTACTCTTAAATTTTGTAGATGAGACAAATGAAAATTCCATGCAAAACTTAAATACTGCACTTCATGAAGGTGGATTCAAACTAGACATTAAATCTGAATATAAATTTAAATACCCTATTGTAATATTTAATTATTTTTCCGGAGTTTTAAACAATAAAATGATAAATAATTCTGAAGTAATAAATCTATCAAAAAATTCTGACGCGACTTTGATTGAATTTTTAATAGATAATTCTTCAGGATGTTTTTTTAAAAATACTTTTAAATACATTAATATTGATGAGGGTGCATCTTTTAATTATTATTTTATTAATAAAAATGAGAGTAAAAATTTTTTTTATGATTACTCAAAAATAAAACTTTCTAACAATGCAAATTTAAAAAAATATATTTTTCCCTCTGGTATAAAATTTAATAAATCTGAAAGTAACATTGAGTTAAATGGTATAAATTCATCTAGCAAAATATATTCTGGATCGTTTCTTAACAGAAATAATCATCAGGAGATAAAAACAAATATTCAACATCTAAAACCAAACTGTCAAAGCCATCAAGATATTAAAAATGTTTTAACCACTAGAAGCAAAGGAGTGTTTCAAGGAAAAGTTTTTGTTGATCAAATTTCTCAGAAAACTGATGCTTATCAATTAAGCAAAGGACTGTTATTAGATGAAGACTGTGAATTTAGTACTAAACCAGAGCTTGAGATTTATGCCGATGATGTAAAATGTTCGCACGGTTCAACTTCAGGCAATATAGATATCGATGCATTATATTATTTGAAAGCCAGGGGTATAAAGGAAAAAGAGGCAATTAAAATGATTGTAAAAGGTTTCTTAGAAAGTGTTTTAAAGGATATAAAAAATAGAGAAATAACTGAAATTTTAGAAAATCATTTAGATACACATATCAATTATGAAAATAGATCAAATTAAAAAAAATTTTCCTATATTTAAGAAAAAGATCAACGGAAATTCTTTAGTTTACCTAGATAGCGCTAATTCATCGCAAAAGCCTAAATCAGTAATCGATAGAATGTCATATTTTTATGAAAATGAATTTTCTAACATTGGTAGAAGTGTACATTCTTTAGCTGTTACAGCTACTAATAGATTTGAGGAAACAAGAGATTTAGTAAAAAAATTTATTAATGCTAAACATAGGGAAGAAATTATATTTACCAAAGGAGCAACTGAAGGAATAAATTTAGTAGCAAATTCATATGGAGACAAATTTATACATGAAGGCGATGAAATTATTCTTACGGAGTTAGAACATCATTCCAATTATGTGCCTTGGCACTATCTAAGAAACAGAAAAAAAGCAATTATCAAATTTGCAAAGATTAATGAAAATCTAGAGATCGAAGTAGATGAAATAAAAAAATTAATTACCAATAAAACAAAAATGATAGCTATAACTCATATTTCAAATGTTACTGGCGGCATTTCTCCTTTAAAAGATATAATAGATCTTGCATCCTCAAAAAATATTCCTGTTTTAGTGGATGGAACTCAAGGCGCCCCTCACTTAAAACTAGATATGCAAAAACTTGGATGCGATTTTTATGTAATTTCTTGTCATAAAATGTACGGTCCTAATGGGTTAGGAATATTATATGGTAAAAAAAAATGGTTAGATGTTATGCCACCGTATCAAGGAGGAGGCGGCATGATTGACGAGGTCAAAAAAGAAAATATCACTTTTGCAGAGAGCCCTACCAAATTTGAAGCAGGCACTATGCAAACAGCAGAAGTCGTTGCTTTCAGTGAGTCAATTAAATTAGTTGAAAAAATCGGTTTAGATAAAATATCTGAGATTGAAAATGAAGTTTTAAGATATGGAATAGATAAATTGAAAAAAAATAATTCTATAAATTTAATAGGCGAGCCAAAAAACAAAGCTTCTGTTATCTCATTTACTATAAAAGGAATTCACCCTCACGACATTGCAACAATTCTTGATGATGATGGAGTTGCAATAAGAGCAGGACATCATTGCTGTCAAATTTTACATGAAAAAATTGGAGTACCTGCAACTGCAAGGGCATCAATTGGTTTATATAATTCTAAAGATGATATTGATGTTTTGATAAACGCTATTAATAAATGCAAGAAAGTTTTTAAAATATAATGGATTTAAAAGATTTATATCAAGAAATAATTTTGGATCATGGTAAAAACCCAAGAAACTTTGGCAAATGTAAAAATTTCACTAGCGATGCTAAAGGCCATAACCCTCTATGTGGTGATAAAGTTCATATCTACGCTCAATTAGATAATAACAAAAAAATTTTAGATTTGAGTTTTGAAGGGGAGGGTTGTGCGATTTCTTTAGCATCAGCCTCAATACTAACCGATATACTTAAAGGTAAAGATTTTTCTTTAGCTAGTGGGATAATTGAAAATTTTTTAGATTTGATAAAAAAAAACAAATTATTAACTTTAAACAGCTTAGATGAAAGTCAAAAAACAACACTGATGTCTTTATCAGGAGTAAAAGATTATCCTATGAGAGTTAAGTGTGCTACTATGGCTTGGCATACAGTATCTTCTGTTTTAGGAAAAAAAAATGAAAATTAAAGAAAAAATAATCTCTGAAATTAAAAAGATTTATGATCCTGAAATACCAGTAAACATTTATGATTTGGGCCTAATTTATAGTATCGAAATTAAAAATAATAATGAGGCTTATATCGAAATGACTTTAACTAGCCCAAATTGTCCAGTGGCCGATAGCTTGCCAAAGATGGTAAAAGAAAATATTAGTACAATAGAGGAAATAAAAAAAATTAATTTAAAACTTGTCTGGAGTCCCCCTTGGACAAAAGATATGATGAGTGAAGAAGCTAAATTAGAACTAAATTTATGAACGAACAAATTATAAAATTAACCGATAATGCTGCAAAAAGAATTAAAGAAATTATGTCCAAAGCAGACAATAAAACTATAGGTGTAAGAGTAGGGGTAAAGTCTGGAGGTTGTGCAGGTATGAGTTATTCAATGGAATATGCTCAAGACAAAAAAAAAAATGATGAAGTAATTGAAGATAAAGGTGTAAAAGTATTCATTGATCCAGCTGCTATAATTTATCTATTAGGTACGGAAATGGATTATAAAAAAGAAAAATTTAACTCTCAATTTGTTTTTAAAAATCCAAATGAATCTGAACGTTGTGGCTGCGGAGAGTCTTTTAAAGTTTAAATTTACTGACTGTAATACATCTCAAACTCAATCGGATGAGGAGTATGTTCAAATTTATAAATCTCTTGAAATTTTAAATCTATATAAGCATCTATTTGATCATCTGTGAAAACTCCACCTTGAGTTAAAAATTTTCTATCTTTATCTAAACTTTCCATTGCTTCTCTCAATGATCCACAAACTGTCGGAAGTTTTTTTACCTCTTCTTCTCCTAATGTATATAGGTCTTTATCAAAAGCTTTGCCTGGATCAATTTTATTTTTAATTCCATCTATTCCTGCCATTAACATTGAAGCAAAGGTTAAGTAAGGGTTTCCAGCTGCGTCAGGAAACCTGATTTCCATCCTTGCAGCTTTCGGGCTCATTGTTATTGGTATCCTGCAAGATGCAGATCGGTTCCTTGCTGAATAAGCTAAAATTACTGGAGCTTCGAAACCAGGTATTAATCTTTTATAACTATTAGTAGTAGCGTTTGAAAATGCATTAATTGCTTTTGCGTGTTTAAGTATACCACCTATATAATGTAATGCAGTTTTAGATAATCCCGCATATTCTTTACCCATAAATAACGGTGAGTTTCCTTTCCAAATTGATTGGTGGCAATGCATACCTGAGCCGTTATCTCCTTTAACCGGTTTAGGCATAAATGTAGCAGATTTTCCAAATGAGTTAGTTACCATTAATACAGCGTACTTATACAACTGAACATTATCAGCCATATCAGTTAAAGTGCCGAAATACATTCCAAGTTCATGTTGTGAAGGAGCAACTTCATGGTGATGTTTCTCAACTTTAACACCCATATCTTTTAAAGCTTTTAAATACTCACTTCTCATGTCTTGAGCACTATCAACTGGAGGGACTGGAAAATATCCTCCCTTTATACCTGGTCTATGACCTAAGTTACCGTTTTCATATTTCTTACCAGTGTTATATGGTCCTTCCGAACTATCAATAGAAAAACTTGTTTCATTCATTTCATTTTTAAATCTTACATCATCAAAAACAAAAAATTCTGGCTCTGGACCAAAATAAGCTTTGTCCCCGATACCTGTTTCTTTTAAATACGCCTCTGCTTTTTTTGCTGTACCTCTTGGATCTCTTCCATAAGGATCTTTTTTAACAGCATCCATGATGTCACAAAAAATATTTAATGTTGTGTGTGAATTAAAAGGATCTATTATAGGCCTATCTAAATCTGGCTTTAAAATCATATCTGACTCGTTAATTGCTTTCCAACCTGCTATTGAAGATCCATCAAAAAATACACCTTTTTCTAGCATCTCTTCATCAACTACCGTACTGTCCATTGTTAAGTGTTGTAGCTTACCTCTTGGGTCGGTAAATCTAAGGTCAACGTATTCAACCTCTTTATCTGTCATTAACTTTTTTATCTTACTTGCGCTCATAGTTGAGGATTATCTAACAGAATATATTTATAGAATAACCTATAATAAAATGATATCAGCTATGCGTTTAAAGCATCAATACAATTATTAATTGCATATTATGAGAGAAGCTAACACTTTTGATATCTTTCTGCTTGTTTTACTTGCTATTATTTGGGGCTCATCTTTTTTTAATATAAAAATAGCAACTTATTCTTACGATCCAATCACTTTAGCTCTTGTTAGAGTTATATTTGCCAGCATACCTCTAATATTACTGTGTAAATTAAAAAATATTAAAATTGAAGCTTTTTCGAAAGATTGGAAATTTTATTCAATAATTGGCCTATGCAATATCGCAATCCCTTTTACACTTATTGCCATAGGAACTAGTCAAATCAACAGTTACTTAGCGGCAATATTAATGAGTACCACGCCTCTAAGTGGTACAATTCTTGCTCATTTTTTTACAACTAATGAAAAAATGAATAAGCTTAAAGTTTTGGGTATATTGGTAGGATTTTCAGGAATTTTATTTTTATTTTTAGATAAAATAATAATTAATGAAAATAATTACATTTTTGCATTAATTACTATTTTAGGATCAACATTTTATTCCATAGGCGGTATTCTCACTATTCAAATAAAAAATAAAGGCAACGAAAATGTAACAACTTCAACAACAATCTGGTCTTTGATTTTTCTTTTACCGATGTCATTCTTGTTGGAAAAACCATGGTTAGCCACACCATCTATTGAGTCAACTATTTCATTACTTTATCTAGGAATAGTAGCCACAGGTTTAGCTTGGTTAATAAGATTTAGAATTTTGTCGGTTAATGGATTAGTATTTCAAACGCAAGTAGCTTACCTAATCCCAATTTTTGGAGTATTCTTTGGCTATTTTCTAATGAATGAAGTTATTACTTGGCGAGTATTGATTTCATTGGGTATAATAATATTAGGAATTTATATTGTAAAAAAAAATAACAAAGGTTTTAAATAGCATTAAATGCAAAGTGATTCTTTAGAATTTAGCCTCTTATCTATATTCTCATTCCTAAGTTTTTTTTCATTCTTCATTATTCAAAAACTATCTCATAAGATATTTAATGGATTATTATTTGATAATGACTTTGAAAAACCACAAGCCTTTCATAAAAATGATACTCCTAGAAGCGGTGGTTTAGCTTGTATAATATCTTTTCTGATATTTGTTTTATTAAATAATCTTTTATTTTCTATGATATATTTAGATTATTTAGTTCTGGGAGTAGGATTATTTTTAATTGGATTTTTGGATGACGTAAAAATTAAATTTAGCCCTAAGGCAAGACTAGTATTAATGACTATCTTCATATTAATTTCAATAAAAATTTTTTCTATCGAGATAAACGGTATTGACCTTATTATTCTTAACAAAATCTTAAGTGTAAATATAATTTATTTGTTTTTTATTGTTTTATGTTTCTTGTTCATTATAAATGGCTCTAATTTAATTGATGGATTTAATGGTTTATTAGCATTTCAATTAATAATTATAAATTCGGTATTATTGTATATAAATATTGAAAATCAATTCCAAACAATATCAATTTTAATAACTGCCCAAATAATAATTCTTTTGATATTTTTGCTGTTTAATTTCCCTTCTGCAAAAATTTTTATGGGAGATGGTGGCGCTTATCTTTTTGGAACTTTTACTGCACTAAATGTAATTGAAACTAATAATCTCAATCCAAATATTTCTTCTTTCTTTTACTGTATCTTATTATTTTATTTATTTTTTGAAGTTTTTTTTTCATTTTTAAGAAAATTAATACAAAAAAAATCGCCTATAAAGCCTGATAGTGAACATCTTCACATGATATCATATAAAATTTTAAAAATGACGAGACCAGGTAAAGATTGTAATTATTTAAACACTTTATATATAAATGCGATTTATTGCTTATTTATTTTACCAAGCGTTTGGGTAAAAGAAAGCGGGTCGGTATGTAAGTATTGGTTTTTTGGCTTAATTATTATTTATATACTTACTTATTTTAGACTAAATAGTTTTGTTAAAAAAAAAATTGATATATAAACAAAAATTAATAAGGGCAAGTGGCGGAATTGGTATACGCGCTAGTCTTAGGAGATACCGACACTTCTTCTTCATTGCACAAGTGACGAATTACTATTGTGTTGCTTGTGTTTTTTTAAAAAATCAATCTTTGCACTTGTGCGATAGTCTTGTATCAAATTGTATCAAAACTACTGTATCCTGCACTTCTGCAATAAATAAATGGAGAAATGTTCACTAAATGTCCGATATATTAAATCAACAACAACAAGACCTACAATTACAATTACAAGAACTTGTCAAAGTAGGCGTAGGTGGCAAGTTTAAAGATAATTCAGATTATACAAAACGTATTCAAGAAGAATTAGAATTTGAAGACGCTATGCTACAAGGTGGTATAGACCGTTTCAGAAAGACCGTAAAAGACGCTATTGCTAAAGGTCAAGAAAGCACAACACTTCACGGTCTAGTATTACAACAGAAATATATAACTAAACTGTCCTTATTAATTAATGGCGATATTAAGACTATGGAAGATGGTGGCGCAGGTAATCGAATGACTGCACTAAAATTATTGTGTCAATGTCTACCAAAATCAGCTTTTGATAAAGGTGTATTTCTTTCTAAAGAACATACAGTTTGGGATACCTGTTCGTTGATAGTTTTGAAGAATACAATTGATGGTATCAGCAATGAAACCACAATGAATAAACTAGCTATTAAGATAGGAACTGGCTTGATGATGGAAGCTAGAATAACGATGTTCAAGGATAGAGATAAAGAAAATTATAATAGGATATATAAAAGACTTGCAGGAAAGAACATACCTCAGAAGGTAAATAGGTATCAATATAAGCATAAAGTTTGGACTTATATGATTAATAAAAACCAACTGGAGTTTGACGATTGGGGCAAGGAAGGGAGACTTCATCTTGGAGTTAAGATGATTGGTTTTCTAGAAAAACTGGGTTTAGTAAAACACCAGAATAGAAAGCTAAATAAATTCAAGACAGTCACTTATGTTGAAGCTACTAGAAAAATCATAGACGAGATTAGGAATTTCAATATCAAGAATGAAGCACTTCAACCTAAATACCTTCCAATGTTAATGCCACCTAGAAAATGGGAATATAATCCTTTTGTTGGTGGATATTACGGAAGAAAACACAATCACGAAAACAAACCAGATGAGGTTAAAAATGCACTATAATTTAGTAAAAGCGTCAAACAGAAGATACTTAGAAGAACTTAAAAATAGAGGTCACGAAATGAAAGACCTTTACGATAGCATAAATATTATGCAGGAAACTGAATGGGTTATAAATAAACCTGTTTTAGATGTCATAGAAACATTAATTAAAAAAGATGTGACTTTGGGAAAGCTACCAGTAAATCCTCAAAGTATGGAACTTCCAGTCAAACCAATAGATATAGCTACCAATAAGGAGAGTTTAGTTAGATGGAAAAGAGAAGCGTCTAATATTTACAAAGAACAAGCTAAATCAAAATCTAAATATATACAGGTAAGGCAAATTCTTGAAGAAGCTAATTTATTAAAAGATAGGTCTTTCTTCTTTCCTCACCAAATAGACTTTAGGTCAAGAGGTTATCCAAAACCTGCAATGTTATCTCCACAAGGTGCTGACTATTCTAGAGCATTACTTAAATTTAAGTATGGAAAACAAATGAAAGAAAATAGTAGTTTTGATAGTTTTGCAATCGCAGGTGCAGGATTATTTGGAGAAGTAGATAAAGAAGACATTCAAACAAGATTAGATTGGGTTAAAGATAATATGCAACGATTTATAAATTGTGCAAAGAACCCACTAGAAGATACTTATTGGTCACAAGCTGATAAATCTTTTTGTTTTCTTGCTTGGTGTTTTGAACTCAAAGACTTTGCAGAAACAGACTTTGACGCTAGTTTTATTACTACACTACCAATACAATCAGACTGTAGTAATTCTGGTTTACAACATTATTCAGCAATGATGAGAGACGAAATAGGTGGTAAAGCTACTAATCTAATTCCATCAAATAAACCAGAAGATGTTTACAGAACCGTATCTGAAAAAGTGATAGAAAAATTAGAAGTAAATCCTGACCCATTAGCTAAGAAGTGGTTAGATTATGGTGTAGACAGAAAGCTATGTAAGAAACCTGTAATGTGTTTACCATATTCTTTAACTCAATATTCTTGTAGGCAATATCTACAAGACCACGTTGAAAAAGAATTAAAAGAACGTGGAGTACAACATAACTTCGGTAATGATTTATTTAAAGCTACTAACTTTCTTCAACCAATTGTTTGGTCAAGTATTAATGATGTAATAGTTGGTGCAAAAGAGATTATGGATTTTTTGAAAAAAGTATCTCGATTAGTTGCTTCAGAAAACTTACCAGTGACTTGGACAACACCTTTAGGATTTCCAGTACAAATGATGTGTTATAAAAAAGAAAGCAAAAGGGTGAAGACTAAGATGGGAGACAGTATAATTAAATTATCTATACAATCAGATACTGATGTAATTGATAAAAGAAAAACTGCACAATCTATTTGTCCTAACTTTATACATTCTCTTGACGCTAGTGTTTTACATTTAGCAGTTGTTAAAGCTAAACAAAAAGGAGTGACTAACTTTAGTTTAATTCACGATAGTTTTGGTTGTGTAGCACCTGATGTAGATATGTTGTCAGAAGCTATAAGAGAAGCATTTTGTGAAATATATGAAAACGATGTTCTTGCTAACTGGGCGATGGAAATGAGACAAATGCTTTCTTATAAGAATATGAAGAAATTTCCTAATATTCCTCAAAGAGGAAACTTGGATTTAGCTTTAGTAAAGCAAAGTGTCTTTTTTTGCGTCTAGACCTTTGCACTTGTGCAAATAAAGTTCCACTTATGGCTACATAAACGAAGCCAAATTATAGGAGTATAATATGCAACCAACAACAAACATAAGTGTTGTCGGAGAAGCTATTTATCCTCACCTAAATAAACCTGATGTTCGTTTTAACGAAGCAGGTGAATATAAGGTGACCTTGAAGGTCGCTAAATCAGACGCAACTGAAATGTTGAAGTTATATACTTCAGCTTTAGATGACAGTCTTAAATTAGCTGAACAAAACCATAAAGGTAAAGGGATTAAAAAAGCACCGAAACCTTATACAGAAGAAGGCGATTACGTTTTCTTCAAATTCAAAATGAAAGCAACTGGGGTAAACCAGAAGACTAAAGAAAAGTTTTCACAAAAACCCCAATTGTTTGACGCAAAGAAAAACCCAATCCCATTGAGTACTATTATTTGGGGTGGTTCTAAAATGCGTGTCGCTTATAATTTAGTATCTTACTATACGCCAATGTTAGGCGCAGGTATTACTGCTAGATTAAAAGCAGTACAAGTTATCGAACTTGTTGAGGGAAAAGATAGCAACCTTTTTGAAAAAGAAGATGGCTATGAAGCAACACCCAAACCAGAAGTTATCTCAAATGAAACGTCAGAAGTTCAAGAGAGTAAAGACTTCTAGTGGTGTTGTCCTAAAATCAGGTTTGGAAGAAGAAGTCTTTAATTATCTAACTAAGCAAAAGATTAATTTTACTTACGAAGGAATGAAGATTACTTACTTCCAACCTGAAATTAAGAAAACATATACACCTGATTTCCCAATAAAGAATTTTTTTATTATAGAAACTAAAGGTGCTTTTAATTCTGCAGATAGAAAAAAGATGAAGACTATTAAATTGCAGAACCCAGAATTAGATATTCGATTTATTTTTTCGAACTCAAAAACTAAAATAGGTAAGAAGTCCAAAACTACTTATGGCAAGTGGTGTGAATTATTTGGATTTCGCTATCACTGTATTCAATCAACAAAACAAACCTTTCCACAAGATTGGTTAATAGAAATTAAAGGAAAATAAAATGGCAAGACCAGAAACTAAATATATAGTTATCCATTGTTCTCAAACGAGACCAAGTCAGGATATAGGTGCTAAAGATATAGACAGATGGCATAGAGAAAGAGGTTGGCTTAAAATTGGTTATGGAAAAGTAATCAGAAGAAATGGTGAAGTCGAACAAGGAAGGGAAGACAATGCTATTCAAGCTCACGTCAAAGGATATAATCACTGCAGTTATGGCTTATGTCTTGTTGGTGGTGCTTTAGAAGAAGATTGGAAAAAACCAGAAGATAATTTTACTGCTGAACAATGGGAAGCATTAAAGAAAACTTTAGAAGAATTATTATTAAAATACCCAGACGCACAAATAGTCGGTCATTATATGTTGGACGAAGCAAAGACTTGTCCAAACTTTAACGTAAGAGAATATTTACTTAACGAAGACGTAAAGGGTTATAAGTTCCAAGATGGCTTGACTGATGAAGCTGATTTACAGGAGATGGAACTTGAAGACCAATCCTGAAGAAAAGTTTCTTCATCACGCACCTTGTGAAAATTGTGGTAGCCGAGACAATCTCGGAGTTTACGAGAACCATACTTATTGTTTCGGTTGCCACGATTATCAAAAAACAACTGGTGTTCTACCAGAACAAATTCAAACAAAAATTAATACTGATATGATAAATGGAAATTACAATAGATTAGATAGACGAAATATAGACGAGGAAACTTGTAAAGTATTCGATTATCAGCAAGGCGAATATGAAGGTAAACCAGTTCAAATCGCTAATTACTATGACAAGCATTATAACAAGGTAGCGCAAAAGCTACGATTTCAAGATAAAACTTTTAAGTGGCTTGGTGATACTGATAAAATTACTTTATTCGGTCAGCAAAATTGGCGTGATGGTGGAAGAACAATAGTTTTAACAGAAGGTGAATTAGATTGCCTTAGTGTATCAAAAGTAAATTCCAATAAATATCCTGTTTGTTCTATACCTTCAGGAACTGCGTCAGCTAAAAAATATATAAAACAAGAATTAGAATGGTTATCTAAATTTGAAAAGATAATCCTGATGTTTGACACTGATGAAGCAGGAATGAAAGCTAGTGTTGAATGTGCAAATATTTTACCAGTAAAAAAATGTTTCATTGCTAAACTTCAAGGTAAAGACGCAAGTGAATTATTACAAAAAGGTAAAGGTAATAAAATTATAGACGCAATCTTTGAAGCTAAACATTACACACCACAAGGTATTATTGAAGGTAATGATACAAAAGATTTATTATTAAAAGATGATTATGTTGAAAGTGTTCCATATGTATTTGATGGATTAAACAAAAAACTATCAGGTATCAGACCTAAAGAATTAGTTTTACTATGTGCAGGTTCAGGAACTGGTAAGTCACAAGTTTGTAGAGAACTTGCTTTTGATTTAATTAATAAAGGAAATAAAGTTGGATACATTGCTTTAGAAGAAAGCGTAAAGAGAAGTGTAAGAGGTTTAGTCTCTCTTGCAGTAAACCAACCAATACATATACCAGAAGTTAGAAAAAAGATTTCAGATAAAGATTTAATTTCAGCGTGGGAAAAAATAAAAGACAAGGTATGCTTTTATGACCACTTTGGAAGTTCAGACAGTGATGACCTACTAAATAGAATTAGATTTATGGTTCAAGGTCTTAACTGTAAATATATTTTCTTAGACCATATCTCCATTGTTATATCAGGAATTTCTGAGGGTGATGAGAGACGAAATATCGACAACTTAATGACTAACCTTAGAAAGTTAGTTGAAGAAGTTAATTGTGGAATGTTTGTTGTTTCACACTTGAAAAGAGTGGACAGTAAAACAGGACACGAAGAAGGTATACAAACGTCACTTTCACACCTCAGGGGTTCTCATTCACTTGCACAATTATCAGACGCAGTGATTGGTTTTGAAAGAGACCAACAATCGGAAACAGAAAACAATATAATGACTGTAAGAGTTTTAAAAAATAGATTTACAGGTGACACTGGTGTTGCTTGTGATTTAATTTGGAACAAAGATACAGGTCGTTTGGTTGAAGGCAACTTCGATGAATGAAGCAACTTTAACTAAATTTATTTTAAGTTATTTAGTAGATAAACCTGATTACGTAGAGTTAGATACTGAACAACAACAATTAATTTTCCAAACTTGTCGTACAATTATGATGGCTATTTATAACGCTATTAAATACGACAATGTCCACCCAGTAATTATGTGTGGTGACGCTGAAGCAAGAGCAATAATTAAAAAAGCAATTGAAGGCGTAGGAGAAATACTACCAAGTACAGAAAAAATTACAGTTCACTTAATACATTAAATGAAGCTAATAATTGACCTAGAGACCAATGGGTTTCTAGATAAATTAGACGTTATTCATTGTATTGTCTTTAAGGATATAGAAACCAATAAGGTATATTCATATAATCCTGACAATCTGAATGATGGTCTAGAGTTGCTAAAGAAAGCAACATTATTAATAGGTCATAATATTCAAGGGTTCGATTTACCTGCAATTAAAAAGATATTTAATTATGAATATAAAGGAGAGATTTTAGATACTCTTTTATGTTCAAGATTGATTTGGACAAATAGACAAGAATTAGATTTTAAAGTTAAAAACCTACCACCAAAACTAATCGGTAGACACTCACTTGAAAGTTGGGGCTACCGATTAGGATTACGTAAAGGTGATTATCAAGAACATTCAACATTTGATGTTTGGTCTCTTGAAATGCAAGACTATTGTGAAAGAGACGTAGAAGTCACTCACAAATTATACGACCTTATAATTAAAACAAACTATTCTAAAGAAGCTATCCTCTTAGAACATCAATTCGCACACTGGATTAGGCAACAAGAAATGTTCGGTGTGTGTTTTGATGAGAGTTCTGCTGAGAACCTTTTATCTATCCTAACAAAACGGAGACTAGAGTTAGCTGACCAGTTGGCTCTAGTATTTCCGTCTTGGGAAGAAGTACAAGGTTATAAAACTTATAAAAGAGATAATAAGAAAAGAGGTATTAGAGCAGGAGTACCAGTTAAAATTACAAAAACTATCACGTTCAATCCTAACTCTAGAGACCATATTGCTTCTAGATTAAAAACTTTAGGGTGGAAACCAAAAGACTTTACTGCAGGTGGTAAACCTGAAGTAAGTGAAAAAATATTAAAATCATTAAATTATCCTGAAGCAAAACTTATTGCAGAATATTTGATGATACAGAAAAGACTTGGACAACTTTCAGAAGGTGACCAAGCATATTTAAAACAAATTAAAAAAGGAAAAATTTATGGACAAGTTATTACGAATGGGGCAGTCACTGGCAGGTGTACTCACCACTCACCAAACCTTGCACAGGTTTGTTCAAGCGATTTACCATATGGTAAAGAACTTCGTTCCTTATTTACTGCTTCTACCGATATGGTTATGTGTGGTGTCGATTTTTCTGGTCTCGAGCTTAGGGTTCTTTCTCATTATTTGGGCGTATACGATAATGGATATTTTCAAAAACAATTGCTTACCGATGATATACATTCCCAAAATCAAAAATCTCTCGGATTATCCTCACGTTCTAAAGCTAAAACTTTTATTTATGCTTACATTTATGGTGGGGGAAATAAAAAACTCGGTGAGATACTTAACGTCTCTTATGACGAAGCTAAAAGAATAAGAGATACTTTTGAGAAAAAATTACCTGCACTTAAAACTTTAAAAGACGCAGTTGTTTCTAAATATAGAAGAACTGGTTTTGTTAATGGTTTAGATAAAAGAAAATTAATGTGTAGAGCAGAACATAGTTCTTTAAATACATTAATACAGTCTGCAGGTAGCTTATTAGTAAAACAAGGAACTATATTATTAAATCAAGAACTAGAAAAAGCAGGATTTGTGTGGGGTAAAGATTATGCGCAGGTCTTGCATATACACGATGAAATACAGTTTGAAGTACATAAAGATAAACTAGAAGACTTCAAAACTATCACAAAATCAATATTCAAAAAAACACAAGAGCATTTTAACTTTAGATGTCCATTAGACGGAGAGATTAAGGTTGGACAGAATTGGAGTGATACACACTAAAGCAAGACCTCATTTTGACTTGGATTTAAAATTCGGACAAGAGAAAGAAAACGAACTTCAAGAAATATTTAATAATAAATTAGTAGAAGTTAAGACAGATAGGGTCTGTCAAAAGACTGGAAATGTCTTTGTTGAAATAGAAGACAACGGAAAACCTTCGGGAATAATGAACACAAAAGCAATCTATTTTGCTTTTTGTTTATGGAAAGAAGAACGTAAAGACCAAGTTTGGGTTCTCATTCCAACAAAAATTCTAAAAAAATTAATGAAGAAATTTCCAATTAAATCAGGTGGCGATAACTGGGAAAGTAAAGGTCACTGCGTTCCAAAGGAAGCATTACTGCAATATGAAATATAAAAAATATAAAATTGTATTTCTAGACCCAACTGCAAATAGTGGTTGGCAATCAGAAAAAGAACTTAAAGAATTTACACCTGAAGAATGTGTAATAGAAGCATACGTTTATTCTAAAGACAAAAAGACAGTCAAAACTTTTGCTTCGTATTCAATAAACAAGGACGATAAGGAATTTACGTTTGCAGATACTAACGTACTTCCACGTGCCACAATTAAATCAATGAGGAGAATATATGAAAAACTTAAATGAGTTTCACGCTAACAAAAAGAAAACAATGTTAGTTGATGGAGACTTACTTGCTTATAAGATTACTTCTGCTTTAGAAGAAACTATTGAGTGGGAAGACGATGTATGGACTTTACATTGTGACTTAGACAAATGTAAGCAATTTTGGAAACAGGCAATTGCTTATTATATGAGACTTACAAATTCTGCTATGTGCATTATAGCATTTTCTGATGTTTCTAATTACAGAAAGCAATTAGATTTAGATTATAAGTCTTTTAGAAAAGGTATTAGAAAACCAATTACATATAAACCACTAAGACTTTGGATAGAACAAACTCACAAAACATTAAGTTATCCTTTCTTAGAAGGTGATGACACTTTAGGATTACTAGCAACTGGTGACTACAAAGATAATTGTGTCATTGTTTCTGGTGACAAAGATATGAGAACAATTCCTGCGTGGCATTGTTTTATCATAGACGACAGTATCGAATTTGTAGATACACAAAAAGCTGATTTAAACTTTTGTACTCAGGTTTTAACTGGCGACAAGTCAGATGGTTATATTGGGTGTAAAGGTGTCGGTGCAGTCAAGGCAAGTAGAATACTTGATGGTAAGAAAAACATATCTTTAATGTGGGAAGCCGTACTTCAAGAGTATCAAAGAAATGGATACACAATTGAAGACGCATATCACCAAAGTAGACTAGCAAGAATACTAAGAGAAGGTGAATACGATTACAAAAAACAAGAACCTAAATTATGGAGTTATAAATATGAACACTACAGACATTTTGAAGAAAACCGAGAAGCTAGTTAATGACAGTCGTGCTAAGACACACGGTGATAAAGTAGCTAATCACGAAAACATTGCTAGATTGTGGTCTTCGTATTTACAGAACAAAACAAAACTGATGATAGTTTTGACACCTGAAGACGTTGCTCAACTGATGACTTTGCTAAAAATAGCAAGGTCACAAGCAGGTGAACATAACATTGATGACTATGTAGATGGTTGTGGTTATCAAGCCATTGCAGGACATATTGCAAGTAAAAGGTCTGAAATAAGTTCCACTTTAGGAGTATCTAATGCAAAAAAAGATAAAAACCCCACTAATAAGTGAAGAACTTATTAATTATTTAGAACAATTGTTTCCTGACAAATGTGCTGATTTAAAAGATACAGAAAAAGAAGTCTTTTACAAATCAGGTCAAAGGTCAGTCGTAAATCATTTAATCGAACAATTTAAAATACAAGGAGAAAACTAATATGTGTGTAAGTGTAAAAGCCCCTGCGCCACCACCAGCACCAGAACCAATTCCTGCTACACCACCAAGTGTATCAAGCGCAACAACTAAACAAGTTGCACCTACTTCTGCAGACGCTGAAGGTAGAGACACAACTGTTGCTTCAAGAGTAGCAAGAAGAAGGGTCGGTAGAGGAACTTTGAGAATACCTCTAGCAACTTCTGGTCTTACAAAGAGTGGTCTTAATATACCAAGTGCATAATGGAAAGATATGAGTTTGGATTTTCTACTTCCATAGACGATAAATCTTCTATCGAAAGTCAGTATCAAAAGATGGAGATAGATAGAGAAATTTATCTGGAAAGAGCAAGAGAGAGTGCCGAACTAACTATTCCATATTTATATCCACCTGCAGGTAGTAATCAGGCAACAACATATCCAACGCCTTATCAAGCTATTGGTGCAAGAGGTGTAATGAATTTAGCTAGTAAATTAATGTTAGCTTTATTTCCACCACAAGCACCTTTCTTTAGATTAGATGTTGATGATTTAGTCTACAGACAAATTCAAGGTGACCCACAACAAAAAGCTACAATTGAGCAAGGTTTAGCAAAAATTGAAAAAGCAGTTATGGATAGCATTGAAAGAAACAATGACAGGGTTGCAGTATATGAAGCGTTAAAACATCTAATTGTTTCTGGTAATGCTTTATTAAAATTAACAGACGATGGATTAAGAGTTTATAGATTAGATAACTATGTAGTTAAGAGAGACCCACAAGGTAAAATTTTAAAAATAATTATTAAAGAAAGTTTATCACCTAACACTTTACCAAAAAAACTATCACAAATTATAGGTAATGTTGTTCAAGAAGAACAAAAAATAATTAATTTATTTACTTGTATTAAAAGAGAAAAAAATAATTTTTCTGTAATGCAGGAAGTAAAAGGTAAGATTGTTAATTCTGCAAAATTTGATTTAGATAAACTTCCATATTTAGCATTAAGATTTAACAGAATAGATGGTGCTAACTACGGTAGAGGTCATACAGAAATGTATCTTGGTGACCTTAAATCTTTAGAAGGTTTATCAAGAGCAATATTAGAAGGTTCATCAGCTTCAGCAAAAATGCTTTTAATGGTAAATCCATCAGGAACAACTAGAGCAAGTGCAATTGCTAAAGCACCTAATGGCGCAATCATAGAAGGTAGTGCAGGTGACGTTTCAGTTCTTCAAGCTAATAAGTTTGGAGATTTTAGAGTGACGTTTGAAGCAATGAATAGAATTGAACAAAGACTTCAGTTTGCTTTTCTTTTAAATGCAAGTGTTCAACGACAAGCAGAAAGAGTGACGGCTACAGAAGTACAATTAGTAGCTAACGAATTACAAGACGCTTTAGGTGGAGTTTACGGAATATTAACAACAGAATTTCAGTTGCCTTACATCAACACTAAATTAGCGATGTTAAGACAACAGAAACTTTTACCAGAACTTCCAAAAGATATTGTGAAAACAAAAATCATTGTTGGAATGGAAGCACTTGGTAGAGCAAGTGACAGGTTGAGATTACTTCAATTTATGTCAGACCTAGCAGGTACTTTAGGTGCTGAAACACTTGCAAGACATATTAATCTTGATGACGCTATTAAGAAATTTGCAGTAGCAAACGGTATTGATACTCAGGGATTAATTAAATCAAACGAACAAATCCAACAAGAACAACAACAAGCCCAACAACAACAATTTGCACAACAGGCACTAGCTGACCCAAGAGTAGCAATAGAAGCAGGAAAGCAACTCGCTAATTCTAATGTCAGACCTCAAATTGATGGTGAAGGGCAAGTATCATTACAAGGAGAATAATAAATGACTGATAGAGTTGAAATAAATCCAGACAATACTGAAAAAACATTAGAACAATCTCAGGAAGATTTAGCCAAACAAGGTGTTAATGTTAATGAAGGTGTTGTTAATAATAATGGTGAGAGTGTAAATATATCTCAACCAGAAACAGAAAAACAAACCTCAGACCAAGAAGTTAGACCTAATTGGTTGCCTGAGAAATTTGCTTCTGCAGAAGATTTAGCAAAAGCATATGGTGAACTTGAAAAGAAAATGTCTGCACCGAAAGAAGAAGTTGCAGAAAGTACTGAAGAAGTTCCTCAGGAAGTACAACAACTTGATAAGTATTATGAGGAGTACACTGAAAATAACGAACTCTCAGATAAAAGTTATACTGAATTAGAAGGTATGGGTTTATCTAGAGATTTAGTTGATGGATATATTGCAGGTCAAAAAGCACTAGCAGATAATGATGTTGCAACTATTCATAATGTTGTCGGTGGACAAGATAACTATGCAAACCTTTTAGATTGGTCTGCAAAGAATTTATCACAATCTGAAAAAGACGCTTTCAATGACACAATAGATAATGGAAGTACTGAACAAGTTAAACAAGCCGTGACTGGACTAATGGCACGTGCAGGTATGACTGCAGATAATCCACAACAATCTTTGTTTGAAGGTGATACAGAAAATGTTGCAACAGATACTTTTCAATCAGTAGCACAAGTCACTGAAGCAATGAATGACCCAAGATACAGTAAAGACCCTGCGTTTAGAAAAGAAGTAGAAGATAAACTAGCGAGAAGTTCTGTAATCTAATGGAAAGAAATTATAAACGTGAGTACAAAAACTATCACTCAAAACCAGAACAACGTAAGAATAGGTCTAGCAGAAATATAGCTAGACGTTTAATGGCTAAGAGACTTGGTAAAGCTAAACTTGCAGGTAAAGATGTAGACCACAAAGATAGCAACCCAAGAAATAACTCACCTTCTAATTTAAGAGTATCATCAATAAAAAGGAATAGAGCAAGAAATGCTTAATTTTATTTTACCAGTTTTGAAAAATCCATTGACTAGAATGATTGGTTCTAAAGTCATAGATGGAATAAATCATAAAATGGAGAAAGATAAAATAATTAGAGCAAAAGAAATTGAAGCAGTAAAAACTGTTTCTGTTGAACAAGTAAGACAACAAGAACACTCAATTAAAGATGAAATATTAACTCTTTTAATTAGTGCTATTTTTATTTTTACTTTTCTACCATTTTCTCAACCTTATATGATGAAAGGTTTTGAAATACTTAAATCAGCACCAACTGAATTTTGGTGGGCAGTCCTTATTGTATTTTCAGGAAGTTTTGGAATGTCTACTCTTAAAAACATAAAGGGGAAAAAATAATGTACGGAAAAAAGAAAAACAAAAAAGGTAAAAGCAAAAGCAAAAAACAACAATCTGCAATTGCTATGGCTAAAAAGAAAAAGCTAAAGATGTACTAATATGGCACTTACAGATAAACAAAAAGCTACCTTGAAAAAACATAGTGTTCATCACTCAAAAAAGCATATGGCTTTGATGAACTCATTAATGAATAAAGGTAAGTCTTTTAAATTTGCACACCGACAGGCACTTAAAATTGCAGGAAAGTAGGTGGCAAAAAAGAAGAATAGTCTTCTTAATAAGATAGAACACGAAACTAGAAGTAGATTTAAAAAAACAAGTATCTCAAAAAAGAGACCTAAATTTTCTTCTATGAATAAAAGTAAAAAGAGAACTTTTAAAAAGGCAAATAGAGGTGGAAGATAAAAAACCTTTAAATAAAATTATTAGAGATAATACAGGAAGTAAAAAGTTTAAAGTTTACGTCAAAGATAAATCAACAGGTAATATCAAGACAGTCAGATTTGGTGACCCAAATATGAAAATAAAACGAAGTTCAGACAGTAATAGAAAATCTTTTATGGCACGACACGGTGCATTGTTAGATAAAGTAAAAGGTCAAAAAAATCTATCACCAGTATATTGGGCTTTGAGGTCTTGGAAACTTGGAACAAAAATATAAAAAGAAATGTAAATGCAAAGAGTGTAAATGCAAAACAAAGAAAAGAAAGAAAAGATTAACTGAAGAAGAATTTTGGAAAGTAATGTCCAAAAGATTTAACAAGTGAACACCACTTCTCATAAGAGGGGTGTACTTATTAAAATCTAACTTAGCCACTTACGAGTGACAACTTAGCAATGAAAGTAAATGAGTAGATAATAAATAGTTAAAAAGGAGAAAATAAACTATGGCAAACGCTACACCAACAAGACTAGGTCAAAACCTAGCAACAGGTGACGCTAATGCTCTTTTCCTAAAAATCTTCAGTGGTGAAGTATTATCTGCTTTTGGTAGAGAAAACCAAATGATGAATATGACTACTGTAAGAAACATACAGTCAGGAAAAAGCGCAAGTTTTCCAGTCACAGGAAAAATCAGTGCTGATTACCATACTGCAGGAAACGAGATAACAGGGTCAACTGTTAAACAAACAGAAAAAATAATCAACATAGATGATATGCTTATATCTTCAGCTTTCGTTGCAGAAGTAGATGAGTTAAAAAATCATTTTGACGTTAGAAGTATTTTTTCAAATGAAATGGGTTCGGCACTCGCAAAAAGAGTTGACTCGAACTTATTACAATTAGTTGTAAAAGCTAGTAGAACTTCTGCGAATATCGCAGGTGATACTGGTGCAGGTCTTGAAATTGTAGACGCTGACGCTGATACAAATATGGATAGCTTAATCGCTTCTTTATTTGAAGGTATTCAGTCTCTAGATGAAAAAGATGTGCCATCAACTGAAAGATACATTGTTGTATCACCAGACATTTACTACAAATTAGCAAATGTTGATAAACTTGTTTCAAGAGATTTCTCAGCGAACAACGGTGATTTCGGCAAAGGTACTGTCGTTGCAATCGGTGGTGTTCCAGTTATTAAATCAAATACTGCAGTAGACGCATTTACAGACACTTCGTCTGCTTCTACTACTGGTACTAATAATAGCTACAATGTGAACGCTAGTGATGTTCAAGCAGTTCTATTTCAAAGAGGTGCAATAGGAACAATCAAGAGAAAAGATTTAACTCTTGAAAGTACTTATGACCCAAGAAGAATGGGAACGCTTATGACAGCAAGAATGATGGTTGGACATAACATTCTAAGACCAGAATGTGCAGTTTCAATTAACAAATCATAATAAATAAATAACTACTGGCGTGGGAGACTACGCCAGTGGTCTTATAGGAGATAATTATGCCGTGTTGGTTTTGTAAATTTAGAAGATGGATAGGTAAAAAGATTGACCAGTGGTTTGATAGTTTTTTACCATAATGACAACAACAACAAGAAGCACTGAGTTAGAAAGTGTAAATGTTATCCTTTCGACAATTGGGGAAAGTCCATTAAACAGTTTAAGTGGGTCTTTACCAGTAGACGGAACAGTCGCTAAAAATGTTTTATCAGAAATTTCAAGAGAAGTTCAATCTGCAGGTTGGCACTTCAATACTCATTATAAAAGTACTCTAACAAGAGATACTAATAACAAAATTCCAGTAGCAACTAATGTAGTTAGAGTAGACTTAGACCCAAATCTAATTTCTAGAAGTGACTATGATTTAGTTCAACGTGATGGCTTTCTTTATAATCTTGCAAAGAATACAGATATATTCGATAGAGATTTTGAAGATGTAGTTCAAGTTTATTTATTACCTTTTAATGAAATACCTGAACAAGCTAAAAGATATATTACAATAAGAAGTGCTAGAGTTTTTCACGACAGAACTTTAGGCGCAAATACTTTACACAAATTTTCACAAGAAGATGAAAGACAAGCGTTATCTATTTTGAGAAGCGCAGAAGCAAATACTGGTGACTATTCAATATTTGATACACCAGAACAAACTTACACAATTTCAAGAAGTAATAGGATTTACTAATGCCTTTAGTTTCTAGAACCATACCAAACTTGGTTCAAGGAGTAAGTCAACAACCAGAAGTATTAAGACTAAGTTCACAAGCTACAACTCAACTTAATGGTTTTTCTAGTGTTGTTGAAGGTCTCAAAAAAAGACCACCAACTAATTATATCGCAAAACTATCATCATCAACTTTTGGTAATGCTTTCTTGCATACCATCAATAGAGACGTAGCTGAAAGATATATTGTTGTAATAAAAAATGGTTCTATAGAAGCATACGAAACAGATGGAACTCAAAAGACTGTAGTAAATCAAACAGGCGCAACTGCATATCTAACTTCTTCAGACCCAAAGAATGATTTCGTTTGTGTGACTGTTGCAGATTTTACTTTTGTATTAAATAAAAATATTCAATGCGAAATGGACACAACAACAAGTCCTGCAAAAATAGAACAAGCAGTTTATTCAGTATTACAAGGTGTAGATAGCACACCATACTCAATTACAATTGATGGAACTACGACTACGTTTACTTCATCAAATACAGATACCAAAGCAATTCGAGACGGATTAAAGAGTGCAATCGGAAGTCCTTCAGGAATTACTTTAGCAAACATTGGAGACAGTAGTTTTTCAATAACTAAATCCTCAGGAACATTAAATATATCAGCTTCTGATGGTTTTGGTGATGACGCTTCACAAGTGGTAAAAGATAAAGTTCAAAACTTTTCTGATTTACCTCAACCTGCAATCAACAATATGGTTGTTGAAGTGACAGGAGACGCTTCTAATAACTTTGATAATTATTATGTAAAATATGACGGAGATTTATGGGAAGAAACTGTTGCACCTTCAACTGCTACAACAATTAAAAATACTAAGTTTCCTCATTTATTAATTAGGACTGCAGATGGTAATTTCAGATTTACACAAATAGACGGCTCTCAATATACTATATCGAGTAGTACGTTTGATGTTCCTTCTTTAGGAACAAGAGTTTGTGGTGATTTAAGTTCTGCACCTGACCCAAGTTTTATAGGTAAAAAATTAAATGACATTTTCTTTCATAGAAACAGACTAGGTTTGTTAGCTGATGAAAATGTTATTATGAGTAGAAGTGGAGAGTTCTTTGAGTTCTTTCCTGAAACAGTGACTTCTACTTTGGATACTGACCCAATTGATGTTGCAAGTACTCACACAAAAGTAAGTATATTAAGACACGCAGTATCTTTTGATGAAGAATTATTAATATTTAGTGACCAGTCTCAATTTATGGTGACTGGTGGTGCAACATTAACTGCAGGAAATATATCAATCAATGTCACGACTGAGTTCGAAGCAGACAGAAAAGTTAAACCAGTTGGCTCAGGTTCTAATGTCTTCTTCACTTTTAATAAAGGAAACTTTACAGGGGTTAGAGAGTTTTTCGTTGCGTCTGATACAGATACGAAAAAAGCTGACGATATTACGGCTAATGTGCCTAAGTTTATTCCTGCTAATGTTTTTAAACTTGCTACTTCTACAACTGAAAATATCTTAATAGCTTTATCAGGTGATGAAGATAATGCTTTATATGTATTTCAATATTACGTAGCTCAAAATAAAAGACTTCAATCTGCGTGGCATAAATGGACTTATGGTACTTCTACTTCAGATAAAATTTTAAATATTGATTTTATTGAAAATACTTTATTTATTGTAAACGAAAGAAGTGATGGAGTTTATTTAGAAACTATAGATGTTTCTCCTGCACTTACAGATACAGGTGAAAGTTATCTTACTCATTTAGATAGAAAAATTAACAACACTCAGATTACAGAAAGCTATAACGCAGGAACAAACCAAACAACTATCACGTTGCCATATGCAATAAATAATACAATGAAGGTAGTTGGTCGTTCTGGTTCTACAAATAAAGCAGGTCAAGAAATAGCTACAGTATCACAATCAGGAACAAGTATTGTAGTAAGTGGAGATATAACTGCACAAAACTTTTTTATTGGCGAGCAATATGAATTTGAATTTCAATTCTCACAACAATTCTTACAGGTAGCAGATAGTGGTGGAAGTAGAGTTTCAGTTAAAGAAGGAAGATTACAGATAAGAAATTGGTCTGTAAGTTTTAATGATACAGGATTTTTTACAACAGAAGTCACACCAGTAGGACGTAGTACCTCAAATTCTACATTTACAGGAACAGTAGTCGGTTCAGGACTAACAGGAACTGTAAATCTAGAAGATGGAGATTTTACTTTTGCAGTCCAATCTGAAAATGACAAATTAACAGTCAAATTAAAAAATAATAGTCACTTACCTAGCAACTTCATTAATGCAAGTTGGCAAGGTTTTTATGTCACTGCAAGTCAAAGAATTTAATGGTTTTCGTTTATCTACTCACGAAGATTGTCATTACTTAAAAGACAAACTTCGATATGCAGATATTCAAGAAATATTAGCTAATTCAGGTTCGACACCATACAATGTTTTACTAAAAGGGTATGTTGCTTCTGAAGTATGTTTCACAATTGTAGACACTGAAAATATACCTGTCGGTATGTTTGGAGTATCTAAAGAAGGTGCTATCTGGTTATTAGCTTCAGATGAAATCTATCGCATAAGATTTAGTTTCTTACGAGAAAGTAGAAAAGTGATAGATTTTTTAAATCAAAAGTATCCAACATTATGGAACTACGTAGATTGTAGAAATGAACTACATATACGTTGGCTCAAATGGTGTGGATTTAAATTTTTACGAAAAATTAACTACGGAGTTTTACAACTACCATTTTATGAGTTTATTAAAATATGTGTGAACCAACAACGGCACTCTTAATTGCTAGTGCAGGGTCGTCTTTCTTACAATACCAACAGGCGAAAGAAGCTCAAAAAGCTCAATTCGTTGCGCAGAAAAGACAGAATGAAATTGCTAGAGCAAATGCAATTAGAAGATATGCAACAGAACAATTAAAGATAAGACAAACAATTGCAAAAAGTTCTGAAAAAGGTTTTCAAGCAAACATTCGTTCTAAAGTAGCTAGAGCAAAATTCATAGCAGGTTCTGAAGGATTAGCTTTATCAGGTTCACAAGAAAGATTGATGGGTGATTATTATAGAGTTCAAGGTAATTATAATGCTTCACTACAAAGAAACTTAGGAATTAATGTTTCTCAATTTGAAAGAAACTTAGAAGCGATACAGTTTGGACAAGAAGCACAATCAACTTATTTACAACCACCTAATCCTGCATTGTTATTTGCTTCGTCTGCATTGAATGTTGCAAATACTTATTACAGTTTAGAATTTCAAAAAGAGAACGCAGGTCTAATGACCAACAAACAGAAGAACGCACAAACTAATTCTGTATCAGGAGTTTGGACATAATGGCTAAAAGAAGAATTAAACCAGAATTAAATCTGCAACCAGAATTACCACAAGTATTATCTGAAGACTTTAATTTATTTTATAAACCACAACAAGAACCTGAAATTGCAGGACTAAAAGAATTTACTGCTTCATTAGATAATTTTATATCTGACGCAGGAACTAAAATAGTTTTATCAAAAGAATTAAAACAAAAAGAAATTAATCAAGCACAAGCAGAAAAAGACTTTATAGAAAATAAAAATAAATTTAGAGACGCAGTTAAAAATGGAACAATAGATAAAACTGCTAATCCTTACTATATAGAAAAATATAAAGAATTAAGTTTAAATGAATTTGCTGATAGTTTTATTGATAAACTTGGTAAAGAATATAGAAATAAAAATGTAGCTAAAGACACAAGAGACGGTGCATTTAGTCAATTTTATAAAGCAGAATTAGATAAATTTATTAAAGAGAATAATTTAGGTTTCTTTACACCATTAGAATTAGAGAAAGGTTTTTTCAAAGAAACTACTTCTTATAGAAATATATTAGAAAATACTCATAGAAGTTCACAATTATCAGAATTTGAAAAAGACTTTGATAACAAAGTAGATAATAGAATTTATGGTATATTTGAGAAATTCAAAGATTTTGACCAATCACCATTAGGAGAATTTGATGATGGTGTTGATAAATATTCATTTTTAGCAAGTAAGATACAAAAAGAAGTCACTGAATTATTAGGAGTTGGTTATGACGCTTCAGATATAACTGACAGAATACTTGAAGGTATTGAGACATATGTCACTACAACTACAGACTTTGAGTATGCAAAAGAGATTGTAGAAAACTTACCAGACTTTATTCAAGGTGGAACTGATACCATTGCAAACATTGGTAAAGTTAAAAAGAAAAAAGAAGAACTTACAAAATTATTATTGGATAACGAAGAAGCTACTTTAAATAACGAAATTAAATTAAGAGAAGCAAAAGATAAAAAAGAATTTCTTTCGACTTATGATTTCTTAACTAATCAAGATGATGAATTTAATATTATAGAATATCGAAACGATAGTTCTAGAACTAATACAGAAATAAAAGCAATTGATACTTTTATAAATGACCAGAAGTTTGATGGTGGGAATAGTGATAGTTCTGTTATTATGGTTGAAATAGGTAAACTCTTAGAAGAAGGTAAATTTGATGAAGCTGAGGAGTTTGCTAGACAAAATTATTATAAAGGAAATATTAGAAAGTCTACATTCACAACAATAATTACTTCTGACATTCCTAACTATAGAAACTTTAAAGACAAACCTGTATTTGGAAATATTGAATTTACAGAAACTATTAAAGGTTTAGACGCACTTGTAGCTAGTAGTTCTGACTACGGAGATAAACTTCAAGCAGGACAAGCAAAGACTTATATCAATACAAGAATGTTAAGATGGTATAAAGAAAATGTTAAAAAGTATACGGTTGATGGTGAATTTCAATCAGAAGAATTTGAAACAGCTTTTATAAATCATTTTAGAAACATAATTGAAGTAATGAAGACTGCTAAGAAACCTGATGGTGACTTTGTATTCAAAGCATTACAATTTAATGAAACCCAAAGTAGTGGTGCAGTATTTGAAAACCTAGACACAACTTTAAAAAATATGAGTAAAGAGAATGGCAATAATTAGAAAAGCACCTAATGGTGAACTTGTTTCATTTCCTGACGGAACTACAGAACAACAAATTCAAGAAACATTTAATTCAGAACAATACCAATCAGCTAAGGTTATAGATAAACCTACAGAAGGTGGAGTATTATCCGATTTACCACCTGCATTAAAAAACAATTGGGCGTTTGATACTTTTGCAGTTGCACCGTATGAAGCGTCAAGAAAAGCAATAAATAGTGCAGTAGGTCTAGTAGAAGATTTAGGTGACACTTTAGGAGACAAGACTACTCTTGGTGGCTTTAGATATGGTAAAGACGCTAATAATGGATTGATTGAATACATTCCATATAAACAAGCAGTACAAGAAGCAGATAAAGTTGCAACATACGGAATACTCGCACCAATTACAGGTGCTATAGGTGTCAATGACGCTTTCAATATAAAAGGTTTCTTTTACGACCATACTAATCCTGACAACGATGACCATACAACAAGTATGTCTGGTAATTTTGTTGAAGGTATTGGTCAGTTTGTTATCGGATTTAAAGGTGCAGATAAATTATTTAAAATAGCAAAAGCACCAGTAGCTAAATCAACTCTAGGTGCATTTGGTCAAGCGTCAGCAAAAGGTGCTTTAGCAGACTTTACAGTATTCGATGAAAATTCAGGAAGAATGACAGATTTACTTGCTGAATATGCACCAGAAACTGTTGATAGTTATTTTGGATATTTAAAGTCTGATGTAAATGACGAATGGTGGGAAGCAAGATTTAAGAACACAATAGAAGGTCTAGGTTTAGGTTCAATAGCAGAAGCACTATTTAGAGGTGTTAGATTTGGTAAAGCTATTAGAGATAGAAAAATAGAAACTAAACAAGCAAAAGAAGACCAAGCATATTTAGATAAGACTAATAATGTTTTTGTTGAAGTAGGCGATAGATTAAATGAAGCGCAGACAATTAGTCAAAAGATGGATATTCTTAATACGGCTTTAGATGAAGCGTTTCCAAAGAAATTTAAAACAAAACAATTAAATCAGTCTCAAAGAATTAAAATTATAAATGATACTGTTAAATCAGGATTAAAAAATAATTTTGAAAGATGGAATAAAGGTGAGCTTACTTCAGAAGAAGCATTTAATATTCCTGAAGGATTTATTAATCTAGATACTTTTAAACTTAAAAATCCTAAGACAGGTAAAAATGAAGGTTTAACTATAGAAGGTGTTAGAACATTTAAATCTTTCTATGACGCTATAACTGCTACTAATACAAAATTAACAAAAAGAATGACTGATGAAGCAGTCAAAAGAAAAGCCATTAATGATTATGGTGGTGATGTAAACCAAGTATTTCAAGATTTTGCTAAGTTTGCAGATAATGTTGATAATACAAACTCATTAATATTTGCACACGAAGTTGCTTATACTTCATTGCTAAACGCATTTCCAAAATTCATAAGACAGTACAAAAAAGGAAACCGTACTAAAGGTGATATGGAACTTATGATGTTTATGATTGAGAATATGACAATCAATGCAAAAAGAGTTCGTACTGCAACTGGTAGAAATTTAAGAATATTTAATTTAACTAAAGAAGAATTTTTACAAGCTAAATACGTAGAAGAAGAATTTATAAACGCAAGAAACGCATACAAAAATTTCGGTGGTGGACAAAAAGGTTTTGATATGTTTCTTGAAAGATTAGGTAGAGCCGATAATCCAACAGTAGGTAGACAAGTTCTTAACTTTGCTCTTAAAAACAGAATGTGGAATGTGGCTAATGAAATATGGATTAACGCATTGCTATCATCACCAAAAACACAATTAGTTAATGCAGTATCTAATGGTGTAATAGGAATGATGAGACCAATGGAAGAAGCTATTGGAAGTAAAATATCAGAATTAATATCATTTAATGACCTTGATAAAGCAAAAGCATTTAAATTAAATACAGAAGAAGCAATAGCAAGATATGCAGGAATGGCAGAAAGTTTATCTGCTTCTTTAAAATATGCAGGTGTTGCTTTTAGAAATGGTGAATTAGTTTTACAATCAAAAGACGCAGGTGCTTCTAAGTTTGATACTTCTGTCACAAAAGAAGTTCCTGATTATTTAGGTGGTGCTATTGTTAGAACACCATCAAGATTTTTAAATGCTACTGATGAATTTTTTAAACAGATTAATTATAGAGGTAAACTTAAAGCACAAGCAGTTAGAGAAGCTAAAAAATTAGGTTTAACTAAAAAGACAGATATTAAAAAATACGTAGATGAATATATCAAACAAGGATATGACGAAACTGGATTAAGAGGAGTAAATGAAGAAGCATTAAGATATGCTGAAGAAAATACATTTACTAATGAATTAGTTGGATTTACAGATAAGTTTGCAGATTTAGTAAACTCTCAACCTTATTTAAAACAATTCTTTCCTTTCGTTAAAACACCTACAAACATTGCAAAAGCAATAGCAGACAGGTCTCCTTTGGCTTTAGCTTATAGATATGGAGATATACTAGGGAAAAGTGGTGACCCAGTAGCAATTGCAAAAGCAAGAGGTCAATTAGCAGTTGGAAGTATTATTTTAAGTGTAGCTTACATACTTGCACAACAAGGTAAACTACAAGGTCGAACTGGTAAGGTAGGAGAAAAGAATTTAGATATTTATAAAGACGCTGAAATTATCAGAATGAAAAAATCTGATTTAGGTTTCAAACCTTATTCATATGTCTTTGATGATGGAAGACAATTACCATTCGGACAACTAGACCCATACGGTGCATTACTTGGAATAATGGTAGACTTCGTAAGTGTCTATGACCAAATGACTGAAGAAGAAATCGAAAGATTTGGTGCAGATATGCAAATAATGATGTTGCAGAATGGTGGTAAAAATCCATTAGACTTCGGACAGAAAGCACAAATATTTTTAGGTTCAGGTTATGAAGCAGTCAAAAGAAATATCTTTAGTAAAACTTATTTAAGAGGTTTAGCAGATTTAGTTGAAGCATTTAATACTGAAGATGAAAGAGCAATGCAAAGATACCTTTCTCAAAAGATAGGAAGTTATGTTCCAAACATTGTTTATAAATTTGTTAATGACCCATACTATAGAGACGCTACAGGAATTATTGAACAAGTTAAAAATAGGACAGGAATGGGAACACCTTCTTCTCCTAGATACAATGCACTAGGTGAAGCACACAAAGATAAAGATAGTGGAATAAAAAGATTTATTAAGAACGCTATTAATCCTTTAGCTACTACACAAAAGCGAAGCGATATTATTGCTGAAGAAATAGTTAGATTAGGAAAAGGATTACCAGTCTTACCTAAGTTTATGGATTTAGTTGAATATGCTAAATATAAAAAAGGTAAAGTTTCTGCATACGATAGAATGAACCAATTGGTTTCTACTATTACAATTAATGGAAAGACATTACGTCAAGCATTAGAAGCAGAAATACAACTTGATAGTTATAAGAATAAGTCAGACCCAATAACTATAGGTAAAGGTATTACTGATAATGGCAGTAAATACGAAAGATTAAGATTTATCCAAAATCAATACATACAAAAAGCAAAAAGTAAATTTGAATTGGAAAAGAAAGACTTCTTATTTGTAGATAATGAAAAGCTAACTTTGAAAAAAGCTATAGCCAACAATAAAGCAAATAGTGAAACAATTTCTAGAAATAGAAATAACAAACAAATCTTAAAACTCAAACCGATAACTACATTCGGACTTAATTAAGGAATAACATATGTCATTTAACGCTAGAGTTAGCTATACGGCTAACGGCTCAAACGCTACGTTTGCAATTACGTTTGCTTTCTTAGATAGCACTCACGTAAAAGTATTTTTAGATGGAGTAGCAACAACTGCTTTCTCAGTGTCAGGAAGTAATGTAATTATGAATAGCAATCCTGCAAATGGGGTTGTGGTTTTAATTAAGAGAGAAACACCTACAGACGCTAGATTAGTAGACTTCCAAGATGGAAGTGTTTTAACAGAAAGTGATTTAGATAAATCTGCAGACCAAAACTTCTTTATTGCACAAGAAATAAATGACGAAAGTCAAAGTGCAATGAAGCTAGATAATAGTGATAGATTTGACGCTTTAAATAAAAGAATTATTAACGTAGCTGACCCAACGTCAGCACAAGACGCAGTCACTAAGAATTATTTAGAAACAGTTTGGTTATCGCCTAGTGATAAATCAAATATTAATTTAGTTGCAGGTATTTCAGGAATTTCAACTTTAGCTTCCAACAATGCCAATATTAATTTAGTTGCAACAAATATAGCCAATGTAAATGCAGTAGGTAATGATATTGCAAAAGTTATTGAGACTGCAAACGATTTACAAGAAGCTACTTCAGAAATTGATACCGTTGCTACGAATATTGTAAATGTAAATGCAGTTGGTACTGATATTGCAAATGTAAATACTGTTGCAAACAATATTTCAGGAGTAAATAGTTTTGCTGAAAGATATAGAGTTCAAGCAGGAGTACCAAGTTCAAGCAACGATACAGGAGACCTTGTCTTTGATACGACTGCAGGAAAATTAAAAGTATTTGATGGCTCGTCCTACCAACTTGCAGGTTCTTCAGTAAACGGAACTTCACAAAGATTTAAGTTTGTAGCAACTGCAAGTCAAACTACGTTTTCTGGTGCAGACGCTAACGGAAACACTTTAACTTATGATGTCGCTTCAGGAACTGCTTTTGCAGATATTTATTTAAATGGTGTCAAACTTGATACCTCAGATTTTACGGCAACAAACGGTACGTCAATTGTACTTAGTTCTGGTGCTTCGGTTAATGATATTTTACAAGTCGTTGCTTATGGCACGTTTTCACTTGCTTCTTTTTCAGCAGGTAATTTAACTTCAGGAACTTTACCAGTAGCTAGAGGTGGTACTGGATTAAATTCAGTATCAGGACAAGCAGGAAAAGCGTTGATAGTAAATTCAGGTGGAACTGCTTTTGAATTAGCTAATGCGTCTTCTGCAGAAGTTTATGGATTTATAAAAAGTTTTACACCAACAACTGTTATTTACACCGTCACTGTTCAAAGTGTTGGTGGTCAAAATAAATATTTTATTAATGGTGAACAACAAAAAACATTAGAATTATCAGAAGGTAATACGTATATCTTTAATTACCCATCAGGACACCCATTTAAGTTTTCAACGACTTCAGATGGTACTCACGGTGGGGGTTCAGAATATACAACAGGTGTCACTCACAACAGTTCAACCCAAGTGACGATTGTCGTAGCAAGTTCAGCACCAACGCTTTACTACTATTGCAATTCTCACTCAGGAATGGGTGGACAGGCGAATACACCAGTACCTGCTAATAATAACCTACAAGTTATCACAACCAATCAAGGTGTAGATAACATAACAAACACTCAGTACAATTCGTTTACGGATACACTGTTTAGTGCAAGTGGATTTACATTTAGCATTGACGGAACTACTGGGAACTTAATCGCAACAATATAAGGAGAAATATAATTATGGCGACAATAGATATAGGCAAAATAAAACCTGTATTCAAAGGTACTTACGACAATAGTACTGCCTATGTTTTAGATGACATAGTTTATTACAACGGCAGTTCTTATGTTGCAAAGACCTCAACAACAGGAAATCTTCCAACTGACGCTACGAAGTGGAACATACTCGCTTCTGGTTCTGGTGGAATTTATGACAGCACACTTTCAATCGGAACAGCAAATCAAGTATTAGCTGTAAATTCTGGTGCTTCAGCATTAGAATTTCAAGACGCTTCAGGTGGAAAAACTTTAAATGTCCACGCAGTTGAAAATAGTACAAGAGTATCAATGTCTCAATCATCAACTTATGATTATTTTAATTTTACTTACAATCAACAAAAAGCAAATAGTAAAATTAGATTAGAAGTTCAAATAATAGGTCTTGGCAATAATAATGGAGTTGTAGGATTAGACTTTCTTTATGATAATACACTTTATAGAGGTAGAGGTGCTTATGCCTACACAGCACAAAATAACTTTCATAATTTAACTGCTTTGGCTTATATTTCTGGTGCAAGTTCAACTGGAAATAAAACAGTTCAGTTTAGACATAGTCACGCAACTTCAACTGGCTCACCATTTAATGTTTTAAATCCAACATCTAGTGATGACAACAGATTAGTTAATACTACAAGCACAATGATTGTGACTGAATATGACTTTTAATATAGGAGAAAAATAAAATGGCAAAATTTGATATAGTAGTACAAAAGAGAAATAACTTTAAAGGTTATACTGGCGAACCACCAATTGATGAAGCTGAATACAATTCAAGAAAAGATGAAATGTTTGATGGCGAAGCACCAACTTGGACAGAAGTAAAATCTGAAATGGATAATATAATAGACCCAGAAACTTTAAAAGCTAATGCAAAAGCAAAGTTAATAGCAGGAGAGCCATTAACAGAAGCTGAAGCAGATACATTAGTAATCTAAAAAACTATCACAATTAAGGAGAGTTAGTAAATGTCAAGAAATAGAAATCTTGCCGATTTAATAAACGGTATAGACGCAAGTAAAATTACGACAGGAACTTTTGCAGACGCAAGAATAAGTTCTTCAAGCGTTTCACAACACGCACAAAGTTTTGATGATAATAAAATTGTCAATGATATTTCTACATTAGGGTTAAGAGTACACACGCAAGAAAATCTTAACGCTTCAAATACTAACTCGGCTTCCTTTGATGTATTTCAAGATAGTTCTGGAATTACGAATTTAACCAATGCTTCAAGAGATAGTGGTGAGTTTGTTTCATCAATCGGTACTACAACAGATAGCGATTTTGTTTTTGCTTTAGATTTTAGTACGTCAAGTGTTTCTGATGTAATTTCAGGTAGCACAGTTTCGGTTAATCAAGATGGTGGTGGTTTAGTTAGTGGTACTCGGTCAGGAAGTTTAGATACTTACACTACTAGGTGGGCAGGTGCTTCAAACGATTTTTTAAGATTTACAGATAGCGACACATTTAATTTTAGTGGCGACTTTGCAATTGATTGGCAAGTTTGGTTTCACGGTTCAACTGGAAGTGACAGACTTTGGAGTAAGTTTAATGGTTCTAATTATGAAATTTATTTAAGACCACAAGGAGAAACTTATTTAGCAGGTAGAGGTTCAGTAACAAATGAAACTGTTAGTCTTGACCAATGGTATTATTTTTGTGTTGAAGCTCACGGTTCTAACTTAAATCTTTATATGAACAATAATAGAGTACAACAAGCAACTCTTTCAAGCTCAACAAATACCAATACAGGTGCAAATTTATATCTTGGTGGTGCTTGGACAAATGACAGCACTACTGGAATACAATTTCCAAATTGTGAAATTGGTGGATTAAGATATAAAAAAGGTTCAGCAAGATACAATGGTGCGTCTACAATCGTAGCACCAACTACACCTTTAACAAATCAAATTTCAAGTGTAAGTGCAACTGGCTCGTTTGAGGGAGTTGCAATCACAGTTCCATCAACAAACAAGATGGGTGCAGTAATAACTTATCAAGACAATGCAGGTACTAACGCACTAAATACAGATATTATTTTAAAATTATCAGCAGACAATGGTTCAAACTATACGACTGCAACTCTTACTACTTTACCTGATTTTGCTACTGGAATTAAAATGGCGAAAGTAAATGACCTTTCAGTGACTGCAGGTACTCAATTAAAATATAAAATAGAATTTGCTAATCAAGCTAGTGGAAGTAAAGAAGCTAGAATAAGAGGGGTTAGCTTACAATACTAATGGCAAGAAAAAAGATTACTGCCAAACAGTTTGTTGAACAAGCTACAGGCGTAAGACTTTCTGCACACGAAAAATTATGTGCTGAAAGAATGAAAACTTTGAATGATAGTATTAATGAATTAAAGAGAGAAGTTAAATCTCTTAGACAAGACGTTTCCAAAGGTAAAGGTGCAGTAGCAGTTCTAGTATTTATAGGAACTCTCGTAGCTTCTATTGTTGGTTTCTTAAATTTTAAATAAGTGAAATATTTACTAATACTCTATATGTGCAGTATGAGTACTGGACAGTGTCCATCTAGTTCTATTTCAGGTTGGCAGTTCAACTCACACTATGACTGTATCAATGCAGGTTATGGTGTTGCACAAAAGACTTTTCAAAATTTAGCTGAATTAGAAGAATGGGATACTAACCATATAAACGAAAACAAAATAGTTGTTAAGTTTGAATGTAGAGAAGTAGGTGCAAAAGTATGAAAATAAATTCAGAAACAAATCTAAGTTTACCTATTCGTAATTTAGTAGCTTTGATTTTTGTAATTTGTTCTGGCTTGTGGGCTTACTTTGGAATTGTTGAAAGATTAAATACATTAGAAACTTCAAAGCAATTGATGGAAGCTGACTTATTAAAGAAAGCTGAACAGACACCTAGAAATTTAGAAATGCTAATGTTGATTGAGCATAACGCAGGTATTCTAGAGAAACATCAAGCAATGCTAGATGAAAATATTCATACAAAAGTTTTATTAAATGAAGCAACTAAGAAGATAGAAAAATTACAAGAAGACGTAGAAAAATTAATTAGAAATGGGAGTGGACACTAATGGTAGAGATTATGGCTTTATTAATGTTTGTTGGTGCAGAACAAAAATTAATAGAAATGACCTATATGCCTAGTGTCAAAAAATGTATTGAGAAAAAGAGAATAAGCACCAGAAATAGTAATGCTCTTTATATATGCTCAAAAGTAAAAGCAGAATTAGATGAAGATATGAAAATTATAAGAATAGAGAGAAATCAATGAGTGATAGTAAATTAAAAGAATTACACGGAGTTTTAGCACAAGAACTATTAAAGAGAGTAAAAGACCCAAAAGCAAAATCTGCAGATTTAAATGTAGCTAGACAGTTTTTAAGAGACAATGGAATAGACGCAGTTCCAACAGAAGATAACCCACTAGGAAAATTATTAGAAGAATTACCATTCGATGAAAAACGAAAAAATCCTGTCAAAAATAACTGACTTTAGGAATTTTCTATACATCACTTGGAAGCATTTAAATTTACCTCAACCTACTAAAGTTCAATACGATATAGCTGACTATATTGCTAATGGAGACAGTAGAATAATTATTAGTGCTTTTAGAGGTGTAGGAAAGAGTTGGATAACTGCAAGTTATGTTTTATGGCGTATCTTACTTAATCCAAACATTAATATACTTGTTGTATCTGCTTCAAAGAATAGAGCCGATGACTTTAGTACTTTCTGTTTAAGATTACTTCACGAAATGCCATTGCTTCAACATCTATATCCTAAAGACGACCAAAGACAGTCAAAGATTAGTTTTGATGTAAATACGGCTTCTGCTTCGCAACAACCAACAGTTAAGTCATTAGGTATTACTTCTCAAATTACAGGTTCACGTGCAGACTTAGTTGTAGCTGATGATGTAGAAACTTCAGGAAATACTCAAACTCAGTTTATGAGAGACAAGTTATCTGAAGCTATTAAAGAATTTGAAGCAGTAATTAAACCTGACACTTCTAGAATTATATATTTAGGTACACCACAAACAGAACAAAGTATTTATAATAAACTTCAAGAGAGAGGTTATAAGATTAGATATTGGACTGCTAGATACCCTAGTGAGAAACAAATAAAGTCTTATGGTTCTAATCTTGCGCCTATAATTAATAATACTTGGAATATAGAATTAATTGGTAAACCTACAGACCCATCAAGATTTGATGAAAAAGATTTATTAGAAAGAGAAGCTAGTTATGGAAGACTAGGTTTTAATATGCAGTATCAGCTTGATACTACGTTGAGTGACCTAAACAAGTTTCCACTAAAACTATCAGATTTATCAGTTATGAATTTAAATCCTGAGAACGCACCAGAAAAAGTTATTTGGGCTAGTTCTCCTGAATTACAACATAACGATTTACCTAACGTAGGACTACAAGGAGACGCTTATTATAGACCTATGGAAGTACAAGGTCAGTGGTTGCCTTATATATCTACAGTAATGGCAATTGACCCTTCTGGTAAAGGTTCTGACGAAACGGCTTATTGTGTCACTAAATTCTTAAATGGTAATATTTATTTAGTAGATATTGGTGGTTTCAATAGTGGTTATTCAGAACATACATTATCTAAATTAGTAGAAGTAGCTAAGAAGAATAAAGTTAATAAGATTTTAATAGAAGAAAACTTTGGTCAAGGAATGTTTGAAGCATTATTAAAACCTTATTTAATTAAAGAATATCCTTGTACTACAGAAATGGTTAGACAGACTTCTAATAAACATAGAAGGATATTAGATACATTAGAACCTCTAATATCTCAGCATAGAATTATTGTAGATAAAACAGTAATCAAAAAAGACTATGAAGGTACTAATATGTTGTACCCTCAGGAAAGCGCATTGAAGTATCAGCTTTTCTACCAAATAAGTAGATTACAAAAAGAAATACATTCATTGCCACACGATGACAGAATTGATTGTCTTCAGGTTGCTTGTCATCATTGGGTTCAGCATTTAGCTAAAGACCAAGAACTTTCATATAAACAAAGAAAAGAAGACTTACTTAATGCTGAAATAGAGAAATATTTTGGAGATAAAACAGAAAACAGTTGGATTAAAATAATATGAGTACAGTAAATAAATCAGGTAATTATACCAAACCTACTTTGAGAAAGCGTATATTCAGTAGAATACTCAATAGTGCTTCTTATGGTACTGCTAGTGGTAAATGGAGTGCAAGAAAAGCACAAGCACTAGCGAAAGCATATAAAAAAGCAGGTGGTGGATATAAAAGCTAATGTCACTTAAACAACCTCAAAAAGATTTGAAGAACTGGTCGGCTCAAAAATGGAGAACTAAATCAGGTAAAAAATCTAGTGTCACTGGTGAAAGGTATTTACCAGAAAGCGTAATAAACAGATTGTCCTCTAAAGAGTACGCAAGGACGACTGCAAAGAAAAGAAAAAACAGAACTAGAGCAAAGTATAGTAAGAAAATAGCTTCTATGGTTAGAAATGCTCTTAAAGTTGTTTGATTTTGATTTTTTAATTAAGTGCCACTATTAGGATACTACTATAGTTAAACTATAGTTAATCTTTATCCTTATATAAGTGCAACCAACAACATCTGACTATGAGTATATCTTATAGTAAATAAAGTTATGAACCACAAAGAACCAAAGGTAATCTATCTTAAAGCTCTTTTTTCAAAGAATAAAAGTAAAAAGAATGTAGAGAAAATAATAAAAGAATTTATTGTTCAGGCAGATTTTCCAAGAAAGAAACTCAAAGTTTCACCAGAAGTTAAATCTAAAATGGCTAGAGAGTTTATACTGAAGTACGCTAATGACTTTTTAGGTTATGCCGTAGAGTACTCAATGTTTGATAAGTTCTTTGACTTAAAAAGTTTTGACGAAAAAATCTGACAAGTTCACGTATATACACAAAATTTTTTTTACCCCCTCGACCCTATAGCAAAAATAAATGGGGGTACTACCCTGTATTGTATCCAATATACAATTTTTCTGCAGGAAACCGAGTGATAGTTTTGATTTACGTTAGTCTTCTAGACTACCGACAGACTTTTTTGTAGATTTTTTCTTTCAAAAAATTATTTCGTATTATCTCTCTCATTATCTGTTTTGAAACTTCAGGAACTTTGTGGTACTTACAGTTCAGTATGGTTAAGTTATTAAAAAAGAAAACATTAAAACAAAAGACTGAAGATAGACAAAAGGATTTAGAGAGAAGACTAGATATATTTCTTGGTAGACCTACAGTTAAAATAGATAGCAGTGTAAAGCTAGAGTACCATACAAAACCATTGTCACTTAAACAGACACACTGGATTGCTACCACTCAAAAGAGAGACAAGATGTTTTACTTTGAAGGTAAACTATTGTCTGCAGAAAATGAACAAAGAGTTATCAATTACAAGAAGTCAAACAAGATATACAAGGTCTGGTTAAAGAAACAACAAGACGCATTGGATAAATTAAAGAACGCAATCAAACCAAGAGCAATGTATGAAATGGAACAGGCATACCAGAAACTTGGAGAGCAAATAAGACAACAAGGTAATCCATTTAATCTGTCAGGTCAGATGATACAGATGGGTAAAGTAAGTGATGACTTATATCCAATGGGTTTGCTTTCTCCTACACCAAGTAAAGCCAAAGTTAAGCAACAGATAAATAGACTGAAGGCGCATTTACAAGGAGAAGATATATCAGTAGCTAATCACGGACTGAATAGTTTCTGCGACAGACACAAGATTAAAGACCCAGTAGATATGGTGATAAAGATGGCTAAGATGAAGAAGGAAGGTAAGCTATATGAAGACTACTTTACTATATCTTATCAGGACGCAGTAGCTATAGCAGAAAGCGTTGGTATGCTTCATCAAGAACTACTGGAAAGTGTGATAGATTATATAGCCAAGAGAGCCAAGCATTATAAGACTAATAATAATATAATGGCAGGAATTGCAGGTGAAACGCTTGTAAACTTATGGCTCAAAGCAGTCGAAGATAAAAAACCTGCTAAGTATACGCAGACAATGTTCTTCAATTCCAAAGCAAGAAAGGAATGGAGTAAACAATATAATTACGATTGGAAGGACTATAAAAGATTTCACGAACAATTTAAAAAGTGGATTAAAATATTTACTGCAAGAGCAACAAAGAAAAAAGAAATTGCAGATGGTGAGTTCGAAACTTACTTAGAATTTTTATCTCAAACAAATTCCAAAGGTTTGATTTAAGTTTCACGTAGAACAAAATCCGAAGTCAGTTCGGATAAAAAGTGACAATCCGATTTGTGTTCGGATTAAATTATGGGTTGCACCAATTGAATAATATTATTTTTGTGATTAAGTAAATCGCAGGAATGAGTTCCACTTATTTTGTTGCAATGACAGATAAGACTTGTTTTTAAATAATCAAGTGCGAACCTTTACTTCTTTCTATTCGTTGGAACTATTCCTTAACCAGAAAGATTAATTTGTTAGGAGTGCAATGAAAGCACAAAAAGAAAAGACGGAAACTTTAAAAATTCCTCAGGACTTATGGCAACGTATGTTTGATATAAGTATGGAGATTAGTCCTGATAAGAAAAACTTAATCAAGCCATTACCTATACTTGCAATTGCTATAAATCACCTACACGAAACGGCTCATACGAGAGGTGTTGCATTTGTTTCACAAAAAGAATTTGACGAAATAAAAGCAGAAGCAAAAGAGAGTGCTAGTAAGCACCTCAACTAAGGATAGGAATGATTATACAAGTAGTCAAAGAACTACCTGAGTTCGGTCATATGCTCGACACACAAGGTAAGGATAAGTTAGCGAAAGCATTATCTCAAACTGTAAGTGAGTTGAGCAAGAGACCTAAGATAGAACACAAGGTAGTCTTGTATCAAACACCTGAAGACGATTTAGAGTAATCGCTTTTGGGTTGTGACGAACAATAGATAGGAAACCGAGATTAATTTTTATCTATTTTTACGCAGTTTATATTGAGTCTAAATTGCAATTAATCCACAAGTTGAAAGTTTGCACTTGTGAAAAGCAAACAAATAACTTAATAATAGGAGTTAAGTATGGTTATAAATAAAGTAAAACTTTCGACTAGGTGCGTTATGAATATAGGTAGCGTAGTCTGCAAAGTATGGAAGGTCGTAAGATGTAAGTTGTGGAGAGATATAGATGATTTTGATTATTATATTTCAGACTTACGTTCCCAATATCCTAACACTTTAGTTTACACTGAAGCAGTTAGAGACCTACCTTACTACTGCAAAACAGTAGAAGTTGATGATGAGTATGAAAGGACTTCATCAATAAAAATAGGTGACGCAGTTATCCAATACACTTTCAATAAACTAAGACGACAAGGTCTAATAGAAGACAGTGAAGTAATTCCATTGTTTGAACATTACGACCCATATAAGTCTTCGATTGAAAATGTGATAGCGCAGACAAAACTCTCTCATAACCGTCCTGATAAGTTGAAGGTTATAAAGTTAAATCGAAAGGAGAATAATGTCTTACAGTTGCACAACAAGTAATATTCACTTTGATAAAGTGTTTATGCAAGAAGTAGCAAAGTCTAAGGCGAAGACTTTTGGTAATGGTATTCCATTACAATTGGTCTTAACATTTAAGACACTCTCTTGTTTACCTGATGGTCAAGAATTAAACACTCAGGTTATAAGAGAATGGTATCACAAGTTTTTTGGAGTTGTGATTTCCTTGTCTTCAATATCTCGAAATGTAAGTGATTTACATACTCTTGGTTTTGTAGAAAGAGTTGTAAATCCATTCGAGAATAGAAGATTAAGTTGGATTAAATTAACACCAACAGGAAGAAGACTTCAAAAACTCTTTATCGGAACTACGTCAGATTGGAAAGATGTGCCGAAGTTGAAGATAGAGAACCAACTAAAAACTGCAAGGAGTATAAAAATATGAGACAAGCAGTAAAAGCAAAAATCCTTGAAGCATTACCGAAAGGTATAACTTTAAGGCGTGATAATTCTTTATGGGTATCTAAGTATAAAGAGTACCACGTAAACGGTGAGAAGAAGTCGAAGCGTATGACTGAAACCGTAAAGTTAGATATTGATAATACAATGTCTGACGCTAAACAGTTGGAGAAGTTTGAGGAAGCACTTGGTAAAGCAATCAAGGTGAAGTCTCAAATGAAAGACCGTTTAGCAAACAGAAGTTTCCTTCTGACTGATAATGTAAAGATTAAGGGTGAAGCATATATCAATAATCTTTATCAAGACCTAGTTAGATTGGATACTTGGAAAGGAAAGCACGGTGAAACTGTTGCTAGTTATGCTAAAGATATATTGGCTTTCTTTAAGGACAGGGAAAACTTAAATCCTAAACTTAAAGATTTTCACGATGTATTTACTTTAGCTGACTTTAAGAAATGGGCGATTGTTCATTCAGCACAAAAGAGAATGAATAATTATAATTCTTGTAGCACTAATACCGTGAACAAACGATTAGGTTTGTTAAGGCAACTAACTCAATTTGCAATTAAACAAAGACTGTTTAGTCTTGATGATTGTATTGACCCAAGTGCTAAAAACTATGGGATACAAGATGAGAGACGTGCTGAGAGTAAACCTAAACCTGCCTTATCAATTGCAGAAGAACAAACATTATTAAAAACCATTCAGAAGTACGAAGATGGTTATTTTTATGATGTGATAGTTTTTGCACTAGATACAGGTGTACGTCACGATGGAGAACTAAATAGAATAACACCAGAACAAATTGATTTTGGTAAAAAACATTTAGTCTTCAAAAGACCTAAAACTGGTAAATGGTCTACTATACCTTTAACTGAAAGATGTATGGAGATATTAAAAAGAAGACGTGAAGTTGCTATGAAGAATGTAGGCAACCGTTTCTTTCCTATATCTAAATCTTCTTTAAGACATAACTGGTATAAGTATATCAAAGTATCAGGATTAAATGATGAGTATACACCTTACTCAACAAGACACACTTTTATTACTAGGTTAGTAGAAGCTGATGTAAGTCCAAAAGCAGTTCAGCATTTAGCAGGACATAAGTCTATTGAGACTACACTTCAGTACTACACGCATAGTACAAATGAGGTGCTTGAAACTGCTATAACTAAATTAGAGGAATACAAGAAAGTTAAAGCTAAAAAAGCTGAAGTATCACCTTTGATTGGTCACAATAGTAGAAAGGTGTTGAAGTAAAGAGAATGATGAGTATAACTTCCAAATTGTCAATGTTCTGGGCGAGTGGTGGAACGGTAGACACGCCAGTCTTAGGAACTGGTCTCGAAAGAGGTGGAAGTTCGAGTCTTCTCTCGCCTACCATTGGTCAAAGAATGGATACAATGATGGATACAAAACTGTATTCATTGATACAATGGGTGAAGAAAGGAGTGTTGGTAGTTAAAGGTTTTGTAAGATACGTTAGTCTTAGGAACTAGTGCCGCAAGGCTTAAGAGTTCGAGTCTCTTCTTGCCCACCAAATAATTATGAAAGTACAAGTACAGTCAAAAAAAGGTTTGAAAACTACTTTGTCTATTATTGTAGATAAAGTTGAGATTAAAAAAAAATTAGATGACAGATTGTTAGAATTACAAAACGAAATAGATCTTAAAGGTTTTAGAAAAGGAAAAGTTCCTCCATTGGTGATAAAAAATCAATTTGGTAAAGCAATCTATGGTGATGTAATAGATAAAATTTTAAAAGAAAGCACTACAAAAGCAATCCAGGATAAAAAACTTAAGGTAGCCGGACAACCCAAAATTGACTTAAAAACATTTGGAGAAGGTAAGGATTTAAATTTTGAATTACAATTAGATTTACTTCCTGAAATTAAATTACAATCATTTGAAAAATATAAAGTTTCAGATTACCAAGTAAAGGTTAGTAAAGATGTTTTAGATGAAAGATTGGAAAACATATCTAATGAGTATAAATCTTTTGAAGATAAAAATAACGACGCTAAATCAGAATTAGGTGACCAGGTTATATTTAATTATGAAGCTAAGGTTGACAACAAAGAATTTGAAGGCGGAAAAGGAAAAGATGTTTCAATTGAACTTGGTAAAGATTTATTTTTGCAAGGCTTTGATAAACAATTAATTGGTGTTAAAAAAAAGGAAAAGAAAAAAGTTATATCTACTTTGCCTAAAAATCATCCAAAAAAAGAACTAGCTGACAAAAAAGCAATTTTTGAATGTGAGATCTTAAATATAAAGAGTCCAAAAAAAAATAAACTTAATGATGAATTTGCAAAAAAATTAGGAGCTAAAGATTTATTGGACTTAACCGAAAAAGTAAAAACTCAAATTGCTGATCAGTATAATATGGCATTAAATTCAATTACAAAAAAAGAAATATTAGATCAATTAGAAAAAAGCCATAAAGTTGATGTACCTCAAAATTTAATTGATAATGAGCTTAAATTAATACCAAAAAATTCAGAATTGAAGAATAAAGATAAAAATATTGAGTCTGCAAAAAAAAGAATTTCGCTGGGATTAATCCTAAATGAGTATGGTGAAGCAAATAAAATAAAAGTTACAGAAGATGAAATAAAAAATGAAATTCAGAAGCAAGTGAAAAGTATGCCTGGCCAAGAAAAATTTGTTTTTGAATATTACCAAAAAAATCCATCAGCTACTCAGCATCTGCAGAGTTCACTTTACGAAGAAAAAATAATCAAATTTATTAAATCAAAAATAAATTTGACTAAAAAAGAATTAACAATAAAAGAAGCTGAAAAATTGATTACTAGCTTTAATGAAGAAAATAAAGCAAAAGCAAGTCCCGACGATAAAAAGAAAGAAGCAAAACCTATAAAATCAAAAAAAATTAGCAAAAAGTAATCAATAGTTGTATAAAACAAAGCTATGAGTCGCAACTTAGAAGAAAAAATGAACAACTTAATTCCTATGGTTGTTGAGCAATCCAGCAAAGGTGAAAGAGCCTACGATATATACTCCAGATTATTAAAGGAAAGAATAGTTTTTCTTGTAGGACCAGTTAATGATAGTGTGGCGTCATTAGTTACTGCACAATTATTATTTTTAGAGTCAGAAAATCCCAATAAAGAAATCAGTTTTTATATTAACAGCCCCGGTGGGCTAGTTACATCTGGTTTAGGTATTTACGACACTATGCAATATATAAATTCACCAGTTTCAACTTTGTGTATTGGTCAAGCTTCTTCAATGGGATCTTTTTTGTTATCTGCTGGTGAAAAAGGAAAAAGATATTCACTACCTAATTCAAGAATAATGGTTCATCAACCCTCTGCTGGTTTCCAAGGTCAGGCAACTGATATTCAGATACACGCCAAAGAAATATTGTCATTAAAAACTAGACTGAACACAATTTATTCAAAACACACAGGAAAATCAGTTGATGAAATTTCTAAAGCGCTAGAAAGAGATAATTTCATGACTCCAGAAGAAGCAAAAAAATTTGGTTTAATAGACTCTGTTGTGGAAAAGAGAAAATAACACACAATATATAGGTCAAATTTCAACTTGGACTTGATTAGAATTTATTTCAACTTTATTATTAAGTTATTGATTCGTTATGAGTGATAAAAATAATAAAAATATATTATATTGTTCCTTTTGCGGTAAAAGCCAACACGAAGTTAGAAAACTAATCGCAGGTCCTACTGTGTTTATATGCGATGAGTGCGTTGAGCTATGCATGGATATAATCAAAGAGGAAAATAAAAGCTCCCTTATAAAACATCAAGATGGAGTTCCAACCCCTAAAGAGATTTGCGGTGTTTTAGATGATTATGTAATAGGTCAGAAGAAAGCTAAAGAGGTCTTATCTGTAGCAGTACATAATCATTATAAAAGACTAAATCATGAAGTTAAATCAAATAAGGATGTAGAATTATCTAAATCAAATATTTTATTAGTTGGTCCTACTGGTTGCGGAAAAACATTACTTGCACAAACTTTAGCAAAAATTTTAGATGTACCTTTTACAATGGCTGACGCCACCACTCTTACTGAAGCAGGTTATGTTGGAGAAGATGTTGAAAATATTATTTTAAAACTTTTACAAGCTGCAGATTACAATGTTGAAAAGGCACAAAGAGGAATAGTGTATATTGATGAAGTAGATAAAATTAGTAGAAAATCTGAAAACCCATCAATAACAAGAGATGTCTCTGGAGAAGGTGTTCAACAAGCTTTATTGAAAATTATGGAAGGAACTATAGCGAGCGTTCCTCCTCAAGGCGGCAGAAAACATCCTCAACAAGAATTTTTACAAGTAGACACTACAAATATTTTATTTATTTGCGGTGGGGCTTTCGCAGGTTTGGATAAGATTATCGATAGCAGAGGAAAAGGTAGTTCAATAGGCTTTGGAGCTAAGGTTAAAAGTTATAAAGAACTTCCTTTATCAGAGCTGATGAATTCTTTAGAACCAGAGGATTTAATTAAATACGGATTAATACCTGAATTTATCGGTAGGATGCCAATAATAGCAACTTTGGATGAGTTAAATGAGTCTTCTTTAATAAAAATACTTAAAGAACCTAAGAACTCACTGATAAAACAATACAAAAGACTTTTTGAATTTGAAAATGTTGAGTTAAATTTTCAAGATGAAGCTATCCTAGAAATAGCAAAAAAAGCTATTAAAAAGAAAACTGGAGCTAGAGGACTAAGGTCTATATTGGAGAACATATTGCTTAAAACCATGTTTGAACTACCTGATAAAGACGATGTTTTAAAAGTAACTATTGATAAATCTTCAGCAAAAGGGGACAGTGACCCAATTATCACTTACGGAAAAAAACAATCAACATCTGTTGCATAAGCTAATTTGATCCTTGAAATATTAGTAAAGATTATCATATAAAGTTATATGGATGTTACATATACAAAACCACTATTACCTTTAAGAGACATTGTTATTTTTCCATCAATTGTTGTTCCATTGTTTGTTGGGAGAGAAAAGTCAATAAAAGCTCTTCAAGAAGCAATGAAAACAGATAAATCAATTATTCTGGTTGCTCAAAAGAATTCAGAAACTGATGACCCAATAGATAAAGATCTATACTCTTACGGATGTCTCAGCAAAGTTCTTCAACTTTTAAAGTTACCTGACGGTACTGTAAAAGTTCTTGTAGAGGGGCAAAAGAGGGTAAAGATTATTAATATTAAAAATGAGACAAGTTTTCTTAAATGTGATGTTGAAATAGCAGATGATATTAATACAACAAAAGACCTGGATGTTTATGCACAAAGTCTTGTTAAAAAATTTGAAAAATTAATTGTTTTAAACAAAAAAGATTTTAATGAAAATTTAAATATTATCAAAAATTCAAAAGATGCAAAAATAATAGCTGACAATATTGCAGCAAACTTAAATATTAAAATTTTTCAGAAACAAGAAATACTTGAAATTAGAGATTTAAGAAAAAGGCTAGAAAAAATTTATGAGATAGTAAATAAAGAAACAAGTGTAATCTCTGTAGAGAAGAAGATAAGAGGAAGAGTAAAAAATCAAATGGAGAAAACGCAAAGAGAATATTATTTAAATGAACAATTAAAAGCTATTCAAAAAGAACTTGGGGAAATTGATGAAGGCAAAGATGAGATTGCTAATATCTCAAGAGCTATAACAAAAGCTAAAATGCCTAAAATTGCGCAAGAAAAATGTTTTTCAGAATTAAAAAAGTTAAAATCTATGAGTCCTATGTCGGCAGAAGCAACCGTAGTAAGAAACTATCTTGATTGGATGACAGAACTTCCATGGTCTGAAAAAACAAAAATAAATACCGATTTAAGTTCAGCACAAAAAATTCTTGATGAAGACCATTACGGATTAGAAAAAGTTAAGGAGAGAATTATCGAATTTTTAGCTGTTCAAAAGAGAATTCAAAAAATGAAAGGACCTATACTTTGTTTAGTTGGCCCTCCAGGTGTTGGTAAAACTTCTTTAGGAAAATCAATTGCAAAAGCGACAAATAGAAAATTTATAAGAATTTCTTTGGGTGGAATAAGAGATGAGGCTGAGATAAGAGGTCATAGAAGAACTTATATTGGATCTTTGCCAGGAAAAATAATTCAAATGATGAAAAAAGCTGGCTCAAGAAATCCGTTATTTTTATTAGACGAAATTGATAAAGTAGGAAATGATTATAGAGGTGATCCATCTTCAGCTTTGTTAGAAGCCTTAGATCCGGAACAAAATAAAGAATTTAATGATCACTATTTAGAAGTAGACTATGATTTGTCAGATGTGATGTTTGTTACAACTGCAAATACTTTAAATATTTTACCACCTCTTTTAGACAGAATGGAAGTTATAAGAATATCTGGTTATACTGAGGATGAAAAAGTAAATATTTCACAAAAATACTTAATACCCAAACAAAGTAAAAATAATGGACTCAAAAAAGATGAATGGAAATTAAATGAAGAAATAAATAGAAAAATAATAAGAAATTACACGAGAGAGTCAGGCGTAAGAAATTTAGAGAGAGAAATTGCAAAAATTGCGAGAAAGTTAGTAAAGAAAATTGATGCAAAAGAAAAAGTAAATACTTCATTAAATGAAAAGGAATTGAGTAATTTTTTAGGAGTCCAAAAATTTAAATACGGAGAAATAGAGGAAGAAAATAGAGTTGGAGTTGTAACAGGTCTAGCCTGGACTGAAGTTGGTGGTGAAATTTTAAAAATAGAGTCAGCTGTAATGCCAGGTAAAGGAAAAATGCAAATAACTGGTAAACTTGGAGAAGTAATGCAAGAGTCTGTTAAAGCTGCAAAATCTTATATTAGATCCAAAAGTTTAGAATTCGGAATAATACCACCAATTTTTGACAAAAAAGATTTTCACATACATGTTCCTGAAGGAGCTACACCAAAGGATGGACCATCAGCTGGAATAGCGATGGTCACTTCAATAGTTTCCGCAATTACAGAGATACCTGTAGATAAAAAAGTAGCAATGACTGGAGAAGTTACTTTGAGAGGTTTAGTTTTACCAATAGGTGGCTTAAAAGAAAAACTTTTAGCTGCCCATAGAGCAGGAATTAAAAAGGTTTTAATACCAATTGAAAATAAAAAAGATCTTACTGAAGTACCGGAGTCAATTAAAAAAAATATGGAAATCATTGCTGTAAAAAATGTCGATGAAGTTTTGAGGATTGCCCTCACTAAAAATCTTAAAAGAGTTGAATGGGTAGAAGTCGAACAATTGCCAAAAAGCAAAAATAAGGAAGAGTCAAAAGCACCCATTAACTAAGTATTTAAGTTATCAAGCTTGTTGTTTCTAAATAGCATTTGGAGTAGATTAATTTTCCTATGGGAAAGAATATTATTATTACTGGTGGCTTAGGATACATTGGAACCGAGTTATGTAAAATTTACTCTGGTTATAGCTGGAACGATAAAATAACTGTCATAGATAATAGATTTGTATCAGAAAGAGTAAATCAATTAAGAAAGTGGAATATAAATTTTATTCAAGGTGACATTCTAGATAAAGAATTAATCAATGAATATTGTAAGGATGCAGATATTGTTCATCATTTGGCAGGTATAACACAAGTACCCAGAGTAAGAAGTGAGGGCAATGATCAATTAAACGATAAAATTAAAATTATTGCAGAAGAGGGAACGCAAAATATTTTAGATGTTATTTCAAATAAATGTAAAATTATTTTGCCATCTACTCATGTAGTTTATGAGGGAATTAGCGAAGTTAAAAAAAATATTGAAGAAAACGAGGCTACATCGCCAATTTTAGCTTATGCAAAATCAAAAGATTTCAATGAAAAACAACTCAAAGATTCAGGAAAAAATTACGTTATTTTAAGATTAGGTTCAGTATATGGATATTCAACTGACACAATGAGAATCGATATAATGCCTAATTTATTTTCCAAGATAGCTTCAC
>CACPFY010000007.1 GCA_902633335.1 uncultured Pelagibacteraceae bacterium
GTTATACATCTGGTACAACAGGAAATCCAAAAGGAGTAGTATATCACCATAGAGGGTCTTACTTAATGTCTACTGGCAGTGCTACTGCTTGGAACATGCCCAACAGGTTAAATTTTTTAACTATTGTGCCTATGTTTCATTGTAATGGGTGGGGTTATCCATGGACTGTACCGATGTTAATAGGTCGAACTATTTGTTTGAGAAATATTGACGTTAAAAAAATTTTTGAATTGATAGACAAATACAATGTCACGCATTTTGGAGGCGCTCCTATAGTTTTAAATATGATAACGGGCGCTCCCGAAAAAGATAGGAAAAAATTAAAACAAAAAGTTTATGTTTTAACTGCTGGTGCGCCGCCTCCAAGTATCATTTTTAAAAAAATGAAGAGTCTAGGTTTCGAAGTTATGCACGTATATGGATTAACAGAAACATACGGTCACGTAACACAATGTGCTTGGAACGAGTCTTGGGATGAACTTAATGAGGAGAAACAAAATGAAATTAAAGCTAGACAAGGAGTTCGATATCCAAACACCGAAGGTGTAGCTATAATGGATCCTGAAACTATGAAAGAGGTACCCAAAGATGGTAAAACAATTGGTGAGATAATGATTAAAGGTAACGTGGTAATGAAAGGATATTTTAAGGACAAAGACGCAACTGATAAAGCTATGAAGGGTGGTTGGTTTCACACTGGGGATTTAGCAGTAATGCATCCTGACGGTTATGTAAAAATTCAAGATAGATCGAAAGATATAATAATTTCTGGAGGTGAAAATATTTCGTCTATAGAAATTGAAAATACTTTAGCAAAACATCCATCTGTATCTATCGCGGCTGTTGTTGCAAAACCTGATGAGAAGTGGGGAGAGGTACCATGTGCATTCATAGAAATGGTAAAGGATAAACCGGTCACAGAAAAAGAATTAATCTCTTTTTGTAAAGAAACCTTAGCCGGATTTAAAGTTCCAAAAAAAGTCGAATTTTGTGATTTACCAAAAACCTCTACGGGAAAAATTCAAAAGTTTGAGTTAAGAAAAAAAGCTAAAGAGTTAATCTAATTTAATTATAATAATGGCAAAAATTTCAATTAATCTTAAATGGAAACTTAATGGTGGAGAATTATTGCCTGGCAAATATTCAAATAAACATCAAATTGAATTTAACGATCAAATTGTTATTAATGGAGACGCAGCTCCAGATTGGAATGGAAGCAAACAAAATAGTAATCCCGAACAAGCCCTTGCAGCAGCTTTAAGCAGTTGTCATATGATGACCTTTTTAGCTCTTGCTGCCAAAATGAATTGGCCAGTATCGGGATATACAGATAACGCAATAGCTACTTTAGGAAAAAATTCCAAAGGCAAAATGTCAGTAACAAATATTGAATTAAATCCAAAGGTAATATTTTCAAAAGAATTTTCTGTAGATGAAAATAAAATGAAAGAGGTACAAGATAGAGCTCATCGATATTGCTTTATAGCTAACTCTTTGTCGGATGAAGTAAAGGTGAAGATTAATTAACCTATGAATTATAGAAAAAATAGCAAAGTTTTGGAAACTTACTTAAATGAAAATGGGGTAATGCGTTTTAACTTGAATAGTCCAGAGAATTTAAATGCTCTTTCTGAAAATATGATGGATTTAATGCAAAATGCTTTGGATAAGGCAAGTCATAATAAAAATGTAAGAGTAATAATAATTTCAGGAGAGGGATCAACATTTTCATCAGGACATGACTTAAAAGAGTTGAAGGCTGCAAGAAAAGGTACAGATAAAGGAAAAAAATATTTTTTAAAAATAATGAAAAAATGCTCAAAGATGATGCAGACAATAATTAAATGTCCAAAACCAATAATTGCAGAAGTTGAAGGAACAGCTACAGCCGCTGGGTGTCAATTAGTTGCAAGTTGTGATTTAGCATACGCAAGTAGTTCAGCTAAATTTGCAACACCTGGAGTAAATATAGGTCTATTTTGTTCTACACCCATGGTTGCTATCTCGAGAAACTTATCCAACAAACATTCTATGGAAATGCTTTTAACTGGAGAATTAATTTCATCAGATAAAGCCGCTAAAATTGGTTTAATCAATGATGTTATTGAAATAAATGAACTTAAAGACTTTGTATTAGATAAAGCCAAAAAAATTTCAAAAAAATCCTCGGTAACTTTAAAAATTGGTAAAGAAGCTTTTTATAAACAATTAGATATGAAACTTTCCGATGCTTATGATTATGCTTCAAAGGTAATGGTTCAAAATATGCTTAAACTGGATGCAAAAGAGGGTATCGATGCTTTTATTGATAAACGAGAACCTAACTGGAAAGATAAATAATTTTTAATAAAGGCTTTGAATTGATTACAGAAATTAAAAAGAAAAAAATATTTTCAAACGATGTTGGGCATCCTTTTGATAAAAAAAAACCGACTATCATTCTATTACATGGCAGCGGCCAATCTCATGTTGTTTGGTCTTTAACTGATCAATTTTTAGCTGATAAAGGTTTTAATGTATTTACCTTAGATCTTCCAGGACATGGTAATTCCGAAGGACCTTGTTTAAAATCAATAGAAGAAATATCAAATTGGATAAATGATTTTGTTGATCATGTTGGTATTGAAAAATCTATATTGGTTGCTCATTCTCAAGGATGCTTAGAGGCTCTTGAATTTGCGAAAAGCTTTCCAAAAAAAGTTGAAAAAATAGTTTTTATTGCAGGGTCCTATTCTATACCTGTTAACAAAAGTTTAATTGATCTAGCTTTATCTGGTGATATGGAAGCTATAAATTTAATGATGAAATGGGGATACGGATCTTCAAAACAATTTATTGGAGGCAATCCATTACAAAAAATACTTAATTCTTCTAGAGAGGTAAGAGAGGTTCTAGCTGTAGACTTGATTGCTTGTAATAATTACAAAAATGGTGCTGATGCGGTAAAAAGCATAACGTGTCCAACGTTTTTTATTTTTGGTGAAATTGATAAGATGATTAGATTAGAATCAGGAGAAAAATTTGCAAAAATGATTAACAAATCTAAAGTTCATATAATTAAAAATTGTGGTCATATGATAATTTTAGAAAATGCGTTTGAGATGAGAGAAAAGATTTTAGAATTTTTAAACAAATGAAGAATTTTTACATAAGTAAATCACGAAGAGTAAGGTCTACACCTTTTACAAAAAAAATAGAAGAGCAGGGTGTCAAAAGCTATACAGTTTATAACCATATGTTATTGCCAACCTCTTTTTCCAATGTTGATGAAGAATATTTGCATTTAAAAAAAGATGTTCAAATTTGGGATGTTTCAGTGCAAAGAGAAATAGAAATTTCTGGTAAAGATGCACATCAACTAGTGCAACTAATGACATGTAGAGATCTTTCTAAATCAAAAGTAGGCAGTTGTTATTATGTACCATTAATTGACTCAAATGGTGGGATGGTAAATGATCCTTTAATTTATAAGTTAGCGGATAATATTTGGAGAGTATGTATAGCTGACTCTGATGTTCTATTGTATGCAAAAGGAATTGCAGCAGGAAAAAAACTAAATGTAAAAATATTTGAGGCAAATATTGATACTTTGGCCATACAAGGTCCTAAGTCATTTAAATTAATGGAGGATGTGTTTGGAAAAGAAATTAGCGAGTTAAAATTTTTTAAATATAATTTTTTTAAATTTAAAAATAATAAGTTTTTGATTTCTAGATCAGGTTTTTCTAAACAAGGAGGTTATGAAATTCATGTAGAAAACGTAAAAGCTGGTTTAGAACTATATGATTATTTCTTTGAGGTAGGAAAAAAATATAATATTAAACCAGGGGCACCCAATCATGCTGAAAGAATTGAAGGAGGCTTATTGTCCTATGGAAACGATATGCTTATAAGCGATAATCCGTTTGAATGTGGTTTTGAAAAACTAGTTCATCTAAACGACAATGTAGAATTTATAGGGAAAGACAGTTTAAAAAAGATTTTGAAAAATGGTATTAAAAGAAAACTAATGGGTGTAAAGATTAATTCAGATACATTAAACTTAACCAGCGTGGATTTGTTAAATAAAAAAAAACAAATAATAGGTAATTTGAGATCTGCTGCTTTTTCTCCAACTTTCAAGAAGATAGTTGGAATAGCTATGATTAATAAAGAATATTGTAAAAATAATGAGATTTTTAATATCAATTTAAATGATAATTTAATTGATGGTGAAGTTTGTGAATTACCAATAATTTAATATGAAAAAAGCAAAAATTTATATTCCTTCTAAAACTGCAACTCAATCAGGTTTGGGGAAAGAGGATAAGTGGATTTTGGAGTTTGACTCTAAAGATACCACCACAAATCCATTAATGGGGTGGGAGTCTTCAAATGATACAATGGGAGAGGTAAAGCTTGAATTTTCAACTAAAGATAAAGCTATAGAATATGCCAAAAATAACAATATTTCTTACAAAGTCATTGAGCCTAATAAAAGAAAATTTATTATCAAATCTTATGCGGAGAATTTTACTAAGAATTAATTATGTGGCGTAGTTTTTTTACAGATAAAAAATGGCTTTTGTGGTCCTGGGGTGGTTTCGCTTTTATAATACTATCTCTTTTAGCTCAGACTTATATAGATGTTAAAATAAACGAGTGGTATAAAGGATTTTACGACCTTCTACAAAAAGCCCCAGAACGTGAATTATCAGAATTTTATGATGGTATTTACCTATTTATGAAATTGGCCATCCCTTACGTCATTATTTATACAGTCACCAATTATTTTACTAGACTTTGGGCTTTTAGATGGCGAGAGGCTATGACATTTTCTTATATGCCTTATTGGAGAGCAGTGGATGCTAAAGTAGAAGGCGCCTCTCAAAGAATCCAAGAAGATGCAATGAATTTTGCCAAAATAGTTGAGAGTTTAGGCTTACAGATAGTAAGAGCTATAATGCTTCTGATAGCCTTTATTCCCATTTTATGGGGCTTATCCTCAAATGTAGTAATACCATTTTTTAAAGATATCACTGGATCTCTAGTTTGGGTTTCTTTAACAGCTAGTTTGGGAGGTTTAGTAATAAGCTGGTTAGTTGGAATTAAACTTCCAGGTTTAGAATATAACAATCAAAAAGTTGAAGCGGCCTTTAGAAAAGAACTTGTTTACGGCGAAGATGATAGAAAAAACTACGTTCAAGCACCAACAATTTTTCAATTATTTACCGGAATAAAATTTAATTATCACAGACTATTTTTACATTATGGCTATTTCGATCTTTGGATAATTATGTACAACCAAACAATGATAATAGTACCTTATCTTTTAATGGGACCTGGATTATTTACCGGTGCAATGACATTAGGTGTTTTAATTCAAACCTCATCAGCTTTCAGAGAGGTTCAAAGTAGTTTTTCTTTATTTCTACAAAACTGGACAAGAATAACTGAATTAAGATCTATATATAAACGTCTTAATGAATTCGAGACTGCGATTAATTTTGGAAATAAGTTGAGAAAACCTCGAAAATCTGATGTAAGAGCTTAATGGAGCTCTATTTAAAGTTAATTGATGTTCTTTTCCCTGTCTTCTTTATTATTGGAGTAGGTTATTATCTTGGTAAAAAAGATCCAAATTTTGATACAACTTTCATAACAAATTTCGCTGGAAATATCGGTACACCAGCTATGATTTTTTATACAATTACAACAACTGGTGTAACTCTTGACGTATTTATAGAATATTTTATTTATGCTGTAATAATAATTGCGGGATTTGCAATTGTCGGCTTCATATTTTTATATATTCTTAAAAAAGATACTATTACAGAATTGCCACCATTAATTTTACCAAATACTGGTAACATGGGTGTTCCTATATGTCTCTTTGCTTATGGTACAGAAGGATTAGGTGTGGCATCTGCAATTGCATCTGTAATTATTTTATTTCACTTCACTATCGGTGTTTTATTAGCCAAAAAAAGTTTTTCATTAGATATTTTGGTAAAAAACGTTCCTATTTATGGAATTATTATTGCGGTTCTTTTTCTTTACTTTGAATGGGAGGTTCCAGGTTATATTGAGAACACTACGTTTTTATTAACTTATACAACAATATTTTTAGTTTTAATGTCTTTGGGTATTGCATTAACAAGACTTAAAGTTGTTTCTTGGACACACGCATCTATACTTGGAGCAGTTAGGGTAGTTATCGGTCCAATTATAGGGTTTGCTCTTATTAAATTTTTAGGACTTACGGGTTTTGCTGCTGGGGTTCTCTTAATTCAGTCTTCTATGCCTAGTGCAGTTTTAACTTATTTAGTTGGCTCAATGTATTCCGAAAAGAGGGCAGTAGACAACGTAGCTAGTGTTATAGTTACTTCTACGCTAATGTCGTTTATATCAGCACCTGTAATTGTTTATTTAAGTCTACGTTTTTTTCAATAAATACAATGACTTATCTTATATAATTAAAGTATAATATTAATATATAAGTAAATAATACTTACCTTAGTGTAATAATATCAACAAAAACATTGATATTATTGATTAATTTATACATTGTTTTAGAAAAAAAAAATTATATTGAATAAAATCAATCAAATCAGAGCTTAAAAATACCCCTAAAATCAATGAATTTTAGGTCTTCTAGAAGTGGCTAATAGTGCGAATTCTAGAGCAATGCATAAAGAGAATATAGCGTTTAAAAGGCCATAGATAGCATTTTTTTTGCGATTTTATATTCTATGGTACAACTGAGCCGCGAGTAAGCAAAAAAAGCAACCAAAGATTGAGAATTATGCTAAAACGCCCGTCAAACAACAATTCTAGAGCGTTATGCCCTCCTTTTTTAGCAGTTTTCTCTTAGTTTTAATACCACCTTTACCTGAATATCCTCCTAGTGAACCGTCTGACTTAATCACCCTATGACAGGGTATTTTGGGAGCATAGGGGTTTTTACCTACTGCATTGCCCACAGCACGAGCTGAGTAGGGGCTTTTAATGGCTACAGCTACCTCTTTATAGGTTTTGACCTTGCCTTTTGGTATTTTAAGCAAATACTTCCAAACTTTAATCTGAAAATCAGTTCCTTTCAGCTTCATTTTGATATTTTGAACTTGTTTTGCTAGAGTGGTGGGGACCAACCAGCATAATAGTCCACGCAGGCTTATTATCCTTCAGTTTAAGGCTATGTTTATCCGTGTTTTTTCTGAAACCAATGTATCCAGGACCTCTCCAAAAAGTACCTTTATTAGTAGTTTCCCAATAACCACCTTTTAAAATGATTGTTATATATGACCAGTAATGATCGTGTAAATCTCCTCGATCTTCCTTGAGTATTTTATGTACTAAAATGTTGAATGGAAACCATTTAGGCCTTTTTCTAAATAAAACATAATACCTAATCATAAATGGTTCTGCTTTATCGTAATCTGGCCAACTTGGCCCTCTATCTAAAATAACTCTTCTCCTGCTCTTGAACATGATTTAATCAATTAATAAGGCTATAATTAATAAAATTCCCACTACCAGAATAGATATTCCTGTTGTTAAGGTTATATTTCTACCCTTATTCTTAAGCTTCTCCCATCTGTACATTACAAAAAAAGCTATGGTAGGAACTAATAATCCTAAAATTATGTATTTTAGCATCTTAGTCTAAATCTATAGTGCTAAAAGTGCCTGTGCTGTAATTATAAGTTTCAAAAGATGATCCACTTCGGCTATCTATATCATGATATTCGTATTCTCCTGAATTATAGTTATATACCTCCATCTCGGATCCATTAAAAGTTACATCAACAGGACCGGACTCGCCAGTTCCCCAGTTAGTTTGCCAACCAGAATACTCTGCGAACAAGTTTGTTGTGAGCACAGATGTAACAAAAATTATAGCTAATATTTTTTTCATTTTAATAAAATAACATATTGACTAATCTTTTACGATAATATATTACTAATGATAATTAATTGTTATCACTAGTAATGATATGAATGAACTGACAACAAACATAAAAGCTTTACATGAGGAAACATTAAATAACCTCAAAACATCTAAGGCGAATAATACACTAAGAGCTTATAGATCTGATTTTAAAGATTTTGCAGGTTTTTGCTCAAAACACGGTTTTAAATCAATGCCAACAGATCCAAAAATAGTATCTCTATACTTAACTCATTTATCTAAAACATCAAAAATTAGCACTTTGAGGCGTAGATTGGTGTCAATAGGAGTTGTTCATAAGTTAAAAGGGCATTATCTAGATACAAAACATCCTGTAATTATTGAGAATTTAATGGGTATAAAAAGAATTAAGGGTAGCAAACAGATAGGTAAAAAACCTATATTAATCAATCATTTAAAACAAATAATTAATGTAATAAATCAACAAGATATTGAGGAAATTGTAAAACTTAGAAACAAGACATTAATATTAATTGGGTTTGGAGGTGGTTTTAGACGAACTGAGTTAATTTCTATTGACCATGAGGATCTTGAGTTCGTTGATGAAGGAGTTAAAATTGTTCTTAAGAGGTCTAAAACTGATCAATTTGGAGAAGGAATGATTAAGGGCCTACCCTACTTTACTAAAGAAACTTATTGTCCTGTTATAAATCTTAAGAATTGGTTGAAAATATCAAAAATTAAAACTGGACCAATATTTAGAAGATTTGCTAAAGGGTCTACATTAACAGAGCACAGACTTACAGATCAATCAGTTGTTCTTATAATTAAAGATTGTTTAAAATTAGCCGGTATAGAAAATAACAATTTTTCTGGTCATAGTCTAAGATCTGGATTTGCTACTGTAGCTGCAGAAGCAGGAGCTGATGAAAGAAGTATAATGGCAATGACAGGTCATAAAACAACACAAATGGTTAGAAGATATATTAGAGAAGCTAATATATTTAAGAACAATGCATTAAATAAAGTAAAAATATGATTAAAGACTTAGAGTTCTTAATAAAAAGAATATTTTTTTCTGAAAGTTATTTATTAAAGAAAAGATTGAAAAGAGCCATAAACAAGGGTTATGAAAAAGAACTAAAAATAATAGATAAATTCACAGATAAATCTAAAGATGCTTTAGATATTGGTGTGTATAGAGGTGTTTACTCATATAAATTGTCGCAAAATTTCAAAAATGTACATTCATTTGAACCTAACCCTCTTCTCTTTCCATATTTAGATAAAAATCTAAATAAAATTATTTCAAATTTAAAATTATATAATTTTGCTTTATCAAATAACAGCGGTGTTACCGAACTTAAACTACCTTTGAGATCAAAATCAATTTTTAAAGATAATATAGAGGAACTTTTTCAGTTAGGGGCAGCAACTATGCATCCTAAAAATGAAATAGAAAGTTATAAAAAAGTACATATTAAAATGAAAAAATTAGATGAGATTAAAATAGAAAATAAAATAGCTCTTATTAAAATTGATGTTGAGGGGCATGAAAAGAATGTAATTCAAGGAGGAATAGAAACATTAAGAAAAAATAAACCTATTTTACTTGTAGAAATTGAAGAAAGACACACAAAAATGCCAGTAATAAATATAATTAAATACATAAATGAAATTGGTTACAAAACATACATTTCAAAAGAGAAAAGTTTAATAGAAATAGAAAAAATTAATGATTATAGTAAAGAAAATAATTTTTTTTTTCTACCATCAGATCATAAACTAGTCCAGTCATCAGGCCAGTAATCTCTATTTTTTACCTGAAGATGCTTAAAGTAATCAGCCTTAGGCCTAATAACTAGTTTATTAGTATTATTTGACAGCCATGCTCCCCACCAATTAAAAGAAGAAGGAATAACAGCGTAATGTTTACATTTTGTCATTAAATACAAATCGAGATGCATTTTTTCTAAATTATCAGTTATATCAGAGTTATCTATGAACGTTATTTCATGATCTTTAAATATTTCTTCAAGATTTTTAAAGTTATTACTCCAAAGGTAAAATGATGGGGAATTTAGTCTGTTTTTAAAATACTTGATAGCATTGAATATAAATGAAACTTGTTCTTTTAAAAATATTGTTGATTTATCGCGATCAAACTTTGATATATTTCTATATTTTTCAGAAAATCTGTCTTGTCTTATACAGAAAGAGACAGACTCATTTTTTTGTATATCATGAAGATACTTATTATTTTGGAATATTAACTTTTTTTTAGGAGTAAAAAAATTTATTAGATCACTTTTGTATTGTGAAAAATATTTTTCAGATTCAAAATAACCTTCCATGTATATAGTGTTATTAAAAATTTGATTTGTATTGATTTTACTAAACTGTGTTTCTTTATTTTCATGATATTTTTCAAGTATAAAGGACTTTTTTTTTAAAAATGGATCAATTTTTTTTTTTATTTTTCTTCTTATATATCCGCTAAATTTTACAAAAACGTCATTGGTAGACGTTATATCCTTAGGTATTTGAAATCCATCCAAAGCATATGTATAAATGTTTTTTTTTGATTTATACGAGGATAAATTATCAAAATAAAATTTCCTATTCATTAACTTTGAAGTAGCGTAGCCTGCTGCAAACATAAACATTTGGTTTCCTAAATTATTAGAAAGTCTAATTATTAATTTTTCTTCCATTTTTAATTAATTTTTTGATTTTTTTTAAAGTATTATTAAAATTTTTTTTTGGTATTAAAAATTCATAATTACTCAATTTCGGTTTAAATTCATGAAATGCATTTTTATATCTATAGAAATCATCTTTATTTTTAATATCACAATTAAATAGATCTAAAACTTTAACTTTTTGAATAGCTCCTATTGAAGTAATCATACCATGAAAAGCCACAATTAATTTGGCATTACCTATCAAATTAAAAAAAAATTCACCTTTTGCATTGGGGTAATAATAAATACCTTTTGAAGATGAATCTGAGTATTTTTTTTGTATCAAATTATTTGTTTCTATGTCATTTAAATCATTTGTTATAACAATGTTTGTACTAATAGTATTAAGTTCATCAACAATTCTAAAAAAATAATTAAGATCCCAATTTAATTTATTAAACTTAAATTTATTAAAATGAATAAAAATATAATTTTTAATATTTACATTAACTAGATTTTTTTTATTTAAAGTAGCCAAATTATAGTTTGATTTATCGTTATTAAGAACCAAATTTAAATGTAAGTCATTAATTGATTTTCTTATTTTTTTTGTACCTCTATCATTTATTACAAATCTTTCTAATAAATTTCTCAATATTAATGGAGGTCTATGGTAGTTATTATTATTCACACATATACCGTAAAATTTAACAACTTTAAATTTAAAAAAAAGCGGTAACAAAAATAAAAAAAAACTTGGTTTAAAAATATAGGTTTCCTTTATTTTATTTTTCAAAAAAAAAATAAACACTTTAATCTTATCTTTTAGATTAATTTTTTCTGTTATTATGTGAAATATCACATTATGGTTAGTAAATAAAAATTTCATCTCAGAGTTATAGTGAGATAGAAAAATATTAACTTTTGTATTTTTATTTTTTGATATTATTTCTTTTATAGAGCTAACACTGTGAATCAAATCACCAGTTTTTTCATTTTTAAAAATAACAATTTGTTCATCCATTGTGCCATAAATATTTTGTTTTATCTTTTAACTCAAAAGTTTTGTTCAATATAAATTCTGCAACAAGAGTTGAATTAAAATATTTAAGATATTTATCTCTACCCTTTTTTCCTATTTTTTTTCTTAATTTTTCATCTTGAGATATTTTTGTTATTTTTTCAGATAAGTCACTTAAGTTTTTATAAAAAACCATTTCATCGTTATTAAAGAAATCTTGATAACCAGTTTTTTCATCAATTAATGTAACTAACCCGTTACCAATAATTTGAGTAATTCTATCACTGCTATAATATTTTATTGGCTCTCCTCTGCTAAGGTTTAATCCCATTTTAGAGTTTGAAATTGTCTTAAAGTAGTGGTCGGCCCAAATTGGTTGGACTTTGTCAATACCGTATATATCGAATTTTACGTTTTTCGTTTTATCAATCAGTTTTTTTACAAAAATTGCCCTATCATCAAACTTTCCTGTTTTTAATATTCCCCTATGCACACCATGACTTAAAGCAAAAAAAACATCCATATTACAATTTTTATTATAATTTTTTAAAGTTTCAAAAGAACTGTCTGAAGGATTTGGTATATAAAAGTTTCTTGTTTTTTTGGATAAAAAATTCAAAACATCAGGACTAGTGGTCAAAAAATTAGCTTCCATAAATTCTGATTTATCTAATATTCGATTTTTATTTCTAATGAAGTCAGGTCCATTTTTGTTAAGCGGATCTAAAAACCACTGTGACATTTTAAGATTTGGATAATCATCTTTAAGCTCTCCTAAAGTTTCAGGTGAAACTAGATCTGCATGACCAAAAATAATCAAATCTGGTTTAAAATTATAACAGGTTTTTTTAAGTTTATTATTAAGATTTTTTGAACCAGAAAAATCGCTATAATTTTTATAATATTTTTGGATGTCTCTATCACTAAATTCTAAAATACTATGACCCAATCTTATTAAGCCATTGTTAATTCGTCTACCGGTATTAAAAAATAATCTTCCGTCGTGTCTCTCATTGAAATTAGTTACGTGTAATATTCTTAATGATAAATTCTTTTTTACATTAAATAATTGTAAATATTTAAATTTTTCATCTCGGTAAGAATCAATATTAGCTGATACAAACTTATGAGTTAAATAAAAATTTTTAATAGATTTTTTTTGCAAATCTAATCTTTTAGAATTATTTCTTATTAAATAATCGATATTTTTATATAAAGATTTAACGCTTAAGCTTTTTAAGATAAGGCCATTTGTTATAGTTTCTGGTAATCCACCTCTATTACTTATTATTACTGCACACCCTGTTGAAGAGGCTTCTAGACTAGTTCGTCCAAATGGTTCATCCCATCTAGAACAAACAACAGCAATGCTAGTTTTCTTATAAATATCAATTACTTTTTTATGTGAAATAAAACCATGATTTTTTAAATTTTTATGTTTGAATTCAATTTTGTCCCTTTGCTCATCACCAGCAACATTTGCTTTCCAATCCGTATATTTATTTAAAATTTTAATAACAGCTTTTCCAAAAATATCATAACCTTTTGATTTATTTAATTTTCCAACAAATGTAATTTCTTTTTTTTTATTTTTAGGATTTATCTTAAATTTTTTAGCTGATTGAAAAACAACTAATAATTTATCACTATTAATAAATTTATCATGCATTCCTTCTAAAAATCTTTTTTTTGACCAATTACTATTAAAAATTATTTTAAAGCAATTTTTTAATAAAAATTTTCTTTCATTAATAGATTTTGACCCAGTCATTGTTAACGGGTCATTATGAAAATATAAAACTAAATTTTTTTTTCCTAAAGTTTTTACAATATCTGATAAATAATTAGGTCTATTATGAACTTCAATTAAATCAGAGGGCTTATCTTGTTCAATTTCAATGAATTTTTCTACGTATTGCTTGCTTTTACTTTGAAACTTAAAATTTGATAATGAAATATTGAAATATCTGATTGGGAATATTTTCTTAAAATTTGTGTTTCCATAAACAATTATATTCTTTTTATATTTGCTTAGGTTGGCAGTATCTTTAACAAATAATGATACGGCTCCTGGATACATAGGAGAAAAGTTTTCTTTATATGGAAGCAATATTGAAATTTTCATTTATTAGTATTTTTAATTATATTCCTTAATGTTCTATTCTTCTTTATATAATATTCTCTCGAAATTGCTTGATTTTTTGTAGTATATTTCTCTTTATAAATTAACTTCCATTTTCTCCCCCTGGTAAATTTGGCCCCTTTACCAGAATTATGAAGTCTGATTCTCTTTGATAAATTTTTAGTATAGCCAACATATGTCTGATTATTTTTGTTTGTCGATTTGAGCATGTAGACGTAATAGCTCATATTTTTTTACTCAATACCTAAGTGAGTATATTTTATATTTAAGTAATCTTTTATTGCCATTGAACCGCCTTCTCGTCCATAACCTGTTTGTTTAATTCCTCCAAAAGGGGCTTCGGCAACTGCAACCACTGGCGTATTTACAGCTACACAACCTGTTTCCATTAATTCTGACGCTCGATATGCTTTTTTTAAATTTTTGGTATAAATGTAGCTACATAACCCAAGATCATTATTGTTTGCTCTATTTATAACTTCATCAAAATCCTTAAAAGAAAGGATTGGAACAAGAGGTCCGAAAGGTTCTTCTTTCATAATTGTAAAGTTGTCTTTTATGTTATTAAAAATAGTAGGTTCATAAAAAAAACCCTTATTAAAACCTTTTGGTCTTCTGCCACCTAACAAAACATTGCCACCTTCTTTTTTGGTCTTTTCTACAAGCTTTTCAATCCCTTCTAATCTTTGTTTAGTAGTCATCGGGCCTAAAGAAATATTTTTATCCATACCGTTACCAATTTTCAATTTTTTTGTTTTTTCTACCATCAAATTTGTAAAATCATCTTTTTTGCTTTCATGTATATAAAATCTACTTGGAGATATACAAACTTGGCCATTGTTTCTAAATTTTGCTGATATAGCCATGTCTGTTACAACATTTAAATCTACATCATCAAAAACTATAAACGGTGAATGACCGCTTAATTCCATAGTTACTCTTTGAACCTTATCTGCAGCTTGTTTCAAAATTAATTTTCCAACTCTAGTAGATCCGGTTATTGAAATTTTTTTAATAATATCTGATTTAATTAGTTCCTCTGAAATTTTAGCGGGATCTCCAGATAATAAATTTATAACCCCTGGCGGTACACCTGCTTCACTACAAATATTAACAAGCTCCATCACGCAACCTGGTGTAATAACATCTGGTTTAACAATTACAGAACAACCAGCAGCTAATGCAGTTGAAATCTTTCTTGAAGCTAAAATTATAGGAAAGTTCCAAGGAACTAAAGCCGCAACTACACCCACTGGCTGATAATAAACGTGTATGCGTGTATTAGAAAATCTACTTTGATTTGTTTCACCAAAAATTCTTTTTGTTTCTTCAGAGTTCCATTCAAAAATATCAGCTGCTGCTTCGACCTCTCCAGGAGACTCTGAAATTGGTTTTCCAACTTCTAAAGTTAACCATTTTGATAAAACATCTTTTTTATTTCTTATTAATTCGGATATTTTTCTTATAATTTTAGATCTTTCCCATGGAGAAAATTTCTTCCAGACTTCTAAACCTTTTTTAGCTGAATTAAGGGCTAGCTGCACATCTTTAACAGTTGCCTTTGACGCTTTTCCTAAAAGTTCCTCTGTTGCGGGATTAATAACATCGTAAGTTCCATTATCAGAAGATCCTTGCCATTTGCCGCCTATAAACTGTCCAAATTTTTCGTACATATTTTTTAAAAATTTTAATTTTGGCGGTCCCAAGGGGAATCGAACCCCTCTTTCATGGATGAAAACCATGTGTCCTAACCGATAGACGATGGGACCTCATTATTTTTTTGACTCTTATTAACAGAAATATCATCGATAATAAACTCTACATTTTTTTCACCTTTCCATTCATTCAAACTCAATTTTCCAGCAATGTTGAAGATATTTCTCTTATTGTTAAGCAAGAATTGACCAATATCAGTGTCATACGAGTTAAAAGAGATAGTCTTAATCGTTGATCCATCTTTAGAAGTTAGAATTGATTTAACATGGTTTTTTCCGACGACTAAGGACTTTATAACTTTTAAATTTTCTAGAATAAATTTAGGTTCTGGATTGCCTGATCCAAAAGGTGATAATTGGTCTACTTTTTGATAAAAATCAAAATTTAAAGCTGATGGTGAAATAAGACAGTCTAAATAAAGATTTCTTTTGTCAATTTTGTTATAATTTTTTGTATTAAATTTTTTTATAATATAATTTTTAAACTCCTCAATTTTGTTTTCTTCAATCGAGAAACCTCCAGCCATTTTGTGTCCACCACCTTTTATCAAAATTTTTTTTTCTAAAGCTGCTAGAATTATAGAACCAATATCAAATCCTAATGTTGATCTAGCTGAAGCTTTTCCAATACTATTATTTATTGAAATAATAATAGTTGGTTTATTAAATTTATCTTTTATACGAGATGCGATAATACCAATGATACCTTCATGCCAATTATAACCATGCAAAACTAAAACTGGATCTTTAATATTTTTATTTAAAGTATTTAAAACAACATTTAAAAGATCTTTTTCTAAGTTTTTTCTTTCAGAATTAAATTGATCTAATTCTCTAGCTATCTTAAAACTTTCTTTTGGATTGCTATTAAGTAATAAATTTGCTCCGTGAGAACATTTTCCTACTCTTCCACCAGCATTTATTCTTGGACCGATTACATATCCCAAATGATAAGGCGAAGTTTTTGTATCAATTTTACATAAATCCATTAAAGTTTTTAAACCTAAATTTTTTTTTGAATTTATAACTTTTAAGCCTTGTTTAACAATTGCTCGGTTTAAACCAACTAAAGGAACTACATCACAAATCGTACCTAAAGAAACTAAATCAAGAAAGTTAAGCAAATTTGGCTCATCAATTTTCTTTTCTACAAACCAATTAAATTTTCTAAGTTTAGTATTAATAGCAATTAAAGTCATAAAACATACTCCTGCTGCACATAAATAGTTAAGATTTGATTCATCGTCCAATCTATTTGGGTTAATTATCGAATATGCATTAGGTAAATTGATTTCGGATTGATGATGATCTAACACTATAACATCAATATTATTTTTATTAGCATAATTTATGGCGTCGAATGAGAGAGTGCCGCAGTCAACTGTAATAATTAAATTTACTTTTTTATCTAGCAAGCTTTGAAAGCTTTTTATTGAAGGCCCGTATCCTTCTAATTTTCTATCTGGGATGTATATTTCGAAACTTTGATTTATTTGTTTTAAATAATTACCAATTAAGGCCGTTGAACTTGCACCATCAACATCATAATCACCAAATATTCCAATTTTTTCTCCTAATTGAATTGCTTTAAAAATTCTATCAGTAGTTTTATCCATATCCTTTAAAATATTAGGGTTGGGTATAATATTTTTAATTGAAGGTTTTAAAAAAGATTTTATATAATCTTTTTCTACATTTCTTATAGACAATAATTTAGCTGTCATTTCATCAAGAGAATAATTTTCTTTTAAAAACTTTACATAATTATTATCAAATTTTTTAAAAAACCATTTTTTTCCTGATAAAGATAAGTCTTCCATTATTTTAGATGGTAATTTTTAATCTTTTTAAAAATCTTTAAATTTTTATGTAAGGCAAAAGTAGATACTTCATATTTATCACCTAAATCTTTTACTCCGTCGACTATATCTCCATCTGTTATTGCTGAGGCACAAAATATAACATCTCCTTTAATCATATCATCAATATTGTATTTTCTTTTTACGTCTTTTATACCTAATTTATTAGCTCTCTTTTTTTGTTCATCATCTAGAACTAATCTTGTTTGAATTTGCCCACCCATACATGACAAAGCAGCTGCTGCTAATACACCTTCTGGACCCCCTCCTATACCAAGATAAATGTCTATATTTGTTTTTGCATCTACTACAGATATCGCTCCTGATACATCGCCATCAGAAATAAATTTAATTTTGACATTTAGTTTCTCTAAACTTTTAATAATTTTCTCATGTCTTGGTCTTTTTAAAATACAAGCGGTAATTTTATTTATGCTCTTTTTTTTTGCATCAGATAACAATTTAATATTTTGTTCTACGCTATTATCTAAATCTAGAAGATTTTTTGGTAGATTTTTTCCTATTGCAATTTTTTCCATGTAAGTATCTGGTGCTGAAAATAGATTTCCTTTCTCACATACTGCTAACATTGAAAAAGCATTAGGTAGATTATTAGCAACAAAATTAGTTCCTTCTAACGGATCTAAAGCAATATCAAGGTTTTGCCCTTTATGTGTTCCAACTTTCTCACCAATATAAAGCATTGGAGCCTCATCCATTTCCCCTTCTCCAATTACGACCTCACCATTCATATCAATTTGGTTCAGTTCATTTCTCATTTTATCAACTGATCCTTTATCAGCTGCGTTTTTATCCCCTTTACCAATGAATGGAAAAGCTCCAATAGCAGCCATTTCAGTAGTTTTAATAAATTTTTTAAAATAATCTTTATCTATAGACATTAACTATTTTCAATTCTTAATAATTTAGGTTTTTGAATTATATAAGACTTTTTAGCTAAAGTTTTCAACGTTTTTTGAATATGACTATCTTTTGATCTGTGAGTAATTATTACAATCGAAGAATTTTTTTTATTTTTGTACGGATTTTGCAAAACTCTCTTAATTGATACTTTGTTATTAGAAAAAGTTTTAGTAACATCAGTTAATACTCCATATTTATCTTTCACATTTAGTCTAACATAAGAAGAAAAAAATAAATCAGTAATTTTCCCGCTAGAAAACTTTTTTCTTTTTGTATTTGAAATAGCAAATGGAAATTTAACATTGCCCCTTAGTATAGATGAAATATCTGAAACTAAAGCTGATGTAGTTGCAGATGGACCTGCACCTTCTCCTTGAATAATATTCTTTCCAATTGGTTTTCCATCAACTATTACAGCATTTAAAACACCATCTACTCCAGCAATGTATGAAGTTTTATCAACTAAAGTAGGATGTACGCGCTGAAATATTTTATTATTTAAAACTTCTGAAAATCCCATTAATTTTATTTTATAACCTAATTTATTAGCATTGATTATATCTTCTTCATTTACATCTTTTATTCCCTCAACATGAATATTTTTACTTATAAATGAATTAAAACTTAGACATGATAATATTTTAACTTTAGCTGCAACATCATCTCCATTAATATCTGACGAAGGATCAGCCTCGGCATAACCAAGTTTAATAGCTTGTTTTATTGTTTCATTAAAAGAAATATTATTTTTGTCCATCGTAGATAAAACATAATTAGAAGTTCCATTAAAAATTCCATATATACGATTAATTTTATTAGCTATTAAACCTTCTTTAATTGATCTTATTATAGGAACACCACCGCATACAGCTGCTTCATACTCTAAATTTACTTTATTTTTTTCAGCAATTTTTGATAATTCGTCACCATATTTGGATATTAGTGCTTTGTTAGCTGTAACAACATGCTTTTTATTTTTTAAAGCACCAAAAACTAGTTGTTTAGCTGGTCCATCAGCACCACCTATCAATTCAATTATGATATCAACATTTTTCTTTTTTAAAACCTGTTTATAATCACTTAACCATTGATCCTTTTTAATTTTAATATTTCTTTTTTTATTTTTATTTTTTGCTGAGACAAAAACAATTTTAAAACTAGCATTATTTTTATTAGATATGTTATCTTTATTTTTATTTAAAAAATTGAATAAATAAGATCCAATGTTACCAAGGCCTATAATAGCTATATTATATAATTTTTTTTTCATATTTATTCTCGTAATGAAATATTTGGAAAATCTTTTTCTTTACTCACTTTAATCAAATAATCAGTTATAGAATCAATATCACATTTTTCTAGTTTTGTGCAAATATCAAATGAGGTTATGTCTTTATTATATGATTTTTGAACTTTTTTTTTTGTTCTATTTTTAAGATTATTGTTTTTTTTAACAATTTCTATTTTTTTATCATTTTTATTATTTTTTAATTTTGATTTTTCCTTTTTTTTTCTCAATTCAGATTTTTTTGTTTTAATTTCTTCTCTCGAAAGTTTCTTAACAATTTTATTTTTATTATTTTTAAAAACTTTTATTTCTCTTTCTTTTTCTCCTAAATTGAGGTCAACTAAATCAAAACTAGAACTTTTTTCTTTAGAAATAATTTGAACTTCAATAGTCAAGTTTTCTTCAAAATATTGCTTAGCTTCAGTTTTATTAATACATTCATGATCTCCACATATAAGAATACTTTGTTGTTTAGAGCATGAATAAATAAAAACCATTATGAAAAAAAGTAAATATTTCATTTTAATCCTGAATTTTCTTTTAAATTATATAATAAATTCATATTTTGGATAGCTTGCCCAGCTGCTCCTTTTATTAAATTGTCAATTGCTGAAAATATTACAATTTTATTTTTAAGTCTTGTTTGACAAACAGATATGTCGCAAAAATTAGTATTAAGAACATTGCCAGTGCCCATTTGAGTATTTGGTTTATATACATTGATAAAATAATTATTTTTGTAAAAGGACTTTAGAGCTTTAACAATCCTGTTCAATGGTACATTTTTTTTTTTATTTATATAAATTGATGAGAGTATGCCCCTAAAACTCGGTATTAAGTGTGGATTAAATGTATATACAATATTTTTTGATATCTTTTTGAATTCTTGATCAATTTCAGCAATATGTCTATGATTTTTAACTGAATAAGCATATGTAGATTGATAAAAGTTTTTAAATTTAAATTTAGATTTATAATTCTTACCAGCACCTGAGTATCCAGATTTAGAGTCTATTGTAATATTTTTAAAATCAATAAGTTTTTTTTTAAAAAGTGGTATCAACGGAATTTGTATTGATGTTGGGTAGCACCCTGGATTTGCAATAATTCTAAAATATTTTAAATTATTTCCCTTTAATTCAGGGACTGAATATATTGATTTTTTAATTAATTTTTTTGCTTTATGTTTTTTAAAATAAGTATTTTGATATTTAAATTCATTTTCTAGTCTGAAATCTGCTGATAAGTCGATAAATTTTAAATTAATATATTTTTTATATAGTTTTTTAATCAGTTTTTGCGCTTCTCCATTAGGTAAAGATAAAAAAAGTAAATCAATTTTTTTCCAATTAACTGAGTTGATTTTTGTGATTTTTGGTAATTTTTTTTTAATTCTTTTATCAAAAAAATTTATTTGTTTACCTAAATTTTTTTGGGCACAAAGATAACTTATATTAACATGAGGGTGTTTTGACAAAAGATAAACTAAATCCAAACCTACATATCCGGTAGCTCCAGCTACAACTACATTAATACTATTTTTAGTCATTAATAACTTATACCACTAAATTGAAATTTTTAAATTAAATGATTTATCTTTTAGAAAATTGGAAACTTCTTCGAGCTTTTCTATGGCCATATTTTTTTCTTTCGACCACTCTTGAATCTCTAGTAGTAAGTTTGTCTTTTTTTAGATCTTTTTTTAAATTTTGGTCATGTGAAATTAATGCTCTCGAAATCCCCAAAATTATTGCACCAGCTTGACCGGATAGTCCACCACCTCTTACAGAGCATTTAACATCATAATTATTAATAACTTTTGTTATCTCGAGAGGTCTCGTAACAATAAGTTGATGAACAGGTCTTTTAAAATAATCACCCATATTTTTACCGTTCACATAAATTTTTCCAGACCCCTTTTTAACCCATACTTTAGCTATTGATTTTTTTCTTCTACCTGTAGAATATTTACTGTCTTTAAAATCAAGTTTAATTTTTTTTATCTTTTCTTTATTGATTGAAGTTTGTTCCATTAATTTTTAATAATATTTTTTTTATTTAAATTATTCAAATCTACTAATTTAGGATTTTGATTTTGATGTGGGTGAGCTAAGCCTTTGTAAATTTTAAGTTTGGTCAATTGTTTCTTTGCAAGCGGTCCTCCTGGAAGCATTCTTTTTACGGCCAATTTTAAAATATCTTGTGATTTATTTTTTTCTGATAAAGTTTCGGGAGTTGAAATTTTAATACCACCTGGATGACCTGTATGCCTGTAATACTTTTTATTTGAAAATTTCTTTCCACTGAATTTAATTTTATCAATATTTGTAACGACAACAAAATCACCATTATCAATGTGAGGATTATATGTAGGTTTATTTTTACCTCTTAAAACAATTGAAATAAATGCAGCTAATCTTCCTACGGCAGCATTTTCTGCATTTATCAAATACCAATCTTGCTTGGTTTCTTTTTTTTTTATAAACGGCGTCATTTAAACGGGATAACTACTAATAATAAATCAAAAAGTCAATTTCTTTATGATAATTTATAGTTAAGATTTAGAACAGTAATGACCAAAATTACACTAGTAATTTGATGAAAGGATGCAAGATAAAGATTTAAACCACTTATTAGAGTTAAAATACCTAAAAAAACTTGTAAAAATAATATAAAAAATACCAATAAATAATTTTTTAAAAACTTTGTTTTTTTTTCAATTAGCAATTTAATTCCTATTAAGAGGGCATAACAAGTTATCACATAAGCGAAAATTCTATGTAAAAACTGTACAAAACTTTGATTGTTAAATAAATTAATTAAACTACTTTGATGAATATTTATATCATCTGGAAAATAAGAAAGATTCATTTTTGGCCATGTTTGATATATTAATCCAGCATCTAAACCTGACACAAAAGCTCCGAGAATAATTTGAAACATAATGAGAAAAAATAAAATTTTAGTCATTTTATTTTTTAAGTTAAAAAAATTTTTATTCTTATAATTTACATGATTAAGATAGTTCCAAGTTAAAAAAGAAATAATTACAAATGCTAATAATAAGTGAGCTGAAAGTCTATAATGACTAACAGAAGTATTCTCAACTAATCCACTTTCAACCATATACCATCCCATTAATCCTTGGACACAAATTAGGAAGAAAATAAAATATAGAATTACTAAAATTTTATTATCCAAAGCTTTAGTAATTGAAAAAAAAATCAAAGGTAAAAGGAAGATTAATCCGATGAGTCTGCCCAACAGTCTATGAAAATATTCCCAATAAAAAATCACTTTAAATTCTTCTATATTCATATTTGGATAGATCAGTTCAAATTGAGGAATTTCTTTATATAAATTAAAATAAGAGTTCCAAGTTTCTGATGATAATGGAGGAAGAACACCTTTAAATAGTTCCCATTCTGTAATTGATAAGCCAGAGTCTGTAAGTCTTGTAAGACCACCAACCATAATCATCAAAAAAACTAATATAATCATCGTAATAAACCAGATCTTTATTAGTAAATGATAATTTATTTTTTTATTTCCCATTATATAGATATATAATTATTAACTGAAATCTCATATAATATTTATGTCGCTATGAAAAATATTAAATTACTAAAAATTAGAAAAAAATTAGATAAATTAGACAATGATTTTTTATCACTTATTAAAAAGAGGACCAATTTAGTAAATAAAGTTCTTTTAACAAAGAAGTATAAAAATCAAATAGTTGATAAAAAGAGAATTAAAAGAATATTAAACAACATCAAAATTAAATCTAAAAAAAGAAATTTAGATACAAAAATTACTAATGAAATTTGGAAATCAATGATTAGAGCTTATATTAAATATGAGTTTAGAAACTTTAGAAAGTAGTCTTATTTGCTATGTGGAGGCAATTTTTTTTCAACAAAAAATTCATGCTTTCTAGTATTTGGATTATATTTTTTTATTCTTAATTTTACTTTTGCTTTTTCACCCTTTGTAGGTTTTTTGGCATAATAAATGAAAGCACTGTCTGCTTTACTCTCAGGCACCATTCTAACTTTTAAATGTGTTTTTTTAGCCATAATTTTTAAGTCTTTTTATTTTTTTTAAAATATTTGTTGATCTATTTTTAATACTGTTTTTTAAATAATCTTTTTCTATATTATTTCTGATAGTGCCGTCAATATTTTTTTTTCTTCTTAAAATTTGTTTAGCTCCTTTTATTGTTAGGCCTTTATCTTTAAGTAAATATTTTATATAGGATATTTTATCTACCTGTTTCTTATCGTAATAACGTCTATTGCCCTTTAGTAAAGTAGGCTTAATTCCACTAAACTCTTTTTCCCAAAATCTAAGAATATAATTCGCCGGTTTACCGGTTTTTTTGTTAATTAATTCTAATTTAACTGATAGTTCAGATATATCTAAATAGTCTTTGGTCATTTTATATTTAGTTAATTTTTTGCTTTAACGCATCAGACACTTTGAATTTAATTGCGTTTCTTGAACTTATTCCGAATACTTCTTTCGTTTTTGGATTTCTACCTTCTCTTTGTTTTTTGTGATAAATATTAAAAGAACCAAAATTTTTAATATTTATTTTTTGTTGCTGAACAAGTGTCTCTATAATTTTATCAATTAAATTGTCAATTATATCTTGTATATTTTTTGATGAAAGACCTATTGATACTTTAACATTTTCTATAATTTCTTTTTTACCTATATTCTGTTTAAATTTTGTTGTCATTAAGATGACTTAAGTTATCTTTAATTTGACTCATTAAATTTCCTTTAACTATTTTATAACACAAATTAATAGAATGATAAAATCCTATAGAGTCAGTAGAGCCGTGACTTTTTACAACTGGACCGTTTAATCCTAAAAAAATTGCGCCATTAAACTTTCTAGGGTCAAGTTTTTCTTTAAATTTTTTTAAACTAAAATAAGAAAAAATTATTGAAAATTTAGAAAGGAAATTTTCTTTTAAAGATAATTTTAAATTATCTGTTATAAATTTAGCAGTACCTTCTGCCGTTTTTAGGGCTATATTTCCAGTAAAACCATCCGTAACAATAACGTTGCTGTCTCCATCAGGAATTTTATTGCCTTCTATATACCCATTAAATTCAAAGTCTTCATTGTTACTAATCTCTTTTAATTTAATGAATGCTTTTTTTATCGTTTCAGTACCTTTAATTTCTTCAGAACCTACATTTAATAGCGATACTTTTGTTTTTATTTTTGGAAATAAAGATTTATGTAAAGCCGCTCCCATTTCTGAAAACTCAATCAAGTTTTTTTCATCACACTCAATATTTGCTCCTAAATCTAATACTATATTCATACCTTTAAAATTAGGCCATAATCCTGCTAACGCGGGTTTGCTAACACCGTTAATTGTTTTAAGTATCATTCTTGAAATGACTAAAAGAACACCCGTGTTACCTGCAGATAATGAAATATCACTTTCTGATTTAACTTGAGAGTATACGCTATTCCACATGCTACTATTTTTTGAAGTTTTTACTGCAGTGAGTGGTGTTTCATTATCTGACACAACGGAAGAAGTGTGATAAATTTTGTAATATTCACTTGGAATACTATAATTTTTTAATTCTAAATTAACCTTTTCTTCATTTCCAAAAATGTTAAAAAAGAAATCTTTATTACTTTTGTGTTTTTTATAAAATAAATCAATTCCTTTAATGTTTTTATATGGAGCATTTTCTCCACCCATAGCGTCTATGGCAATGCATATTTTTTTATTCATTAAGTGACTAAATATCTAAGATTTTTTTACCATTATAAAAACCAGTTTTTAAATCTATGTGATGAGAAACTCTATATTCACCAGTTTTTTTATCTTCAATGACATTTACGTTTGAGATCTTATGATGTGATCTTCTTTTATTCCTTCTGGATACAGTTGTTTTTCTTTTAGGAACAGCCATAATTAATATTTAAATTTATCAAGATCTTTTATCATATTTTTATGAATAATATCAAAACAAAAATTATAATATTTTATAAAATAATCATTAAGTTTTACTGATATTTCATCGTTTTTTTTTGTAACAAATAAAAATTTCATAATTTCGTTAATTTTTATTTTTTTTGAATATTTTTCATCAACAAATTTTAGGAGAATATCATGAAATACTTGATTGAGATCTTTCATTTTTTTATTTACTGTAACATCACCGTGACCCATTTCTCTTAAGTTGTTCTCAATATTCAAAAAAACATTGTCGTATAATTCTTGAGAAATTGATTTGTTCATTTTGTTATTTTTTAAACAGTTAAGAATTATTGCTAAATGAGCAAAAATAATGATAACTCTATTTTCAAGTTTATCTTCAAGATTAATATCTTTGTAAAAATAAACATTTCGTGATAATTTTACCAAATTGTTGTAAATAAAATTATGTTTTTTGTATTTAAAATCAAACATTTTGAAATTTTAATATATTTATGCTTATTATTTATATTATCTAATTGTCAATTAAAAGAGCCCATAAAAGGTCACGGTATAAATTTTCTAGAGAATAGATCAAAAAATATAACTTTAAATAAAAGTAATAAAAACGATGTAATAACAATATTAGGAAATCCTCACACTACCTCAATAGGCGATGATAACCTTTGGTTTTATTTTGACAGAAAGATCTCAAGTGGATCAATAATTAAATTTGGTGAAAGAGATTTGTTAGAAAATAATGTCTTAGTTTTGAATTTTGATAAATATGGAATTTTAACTCAAAAAGAATTTTTTAGTAAAGAGGATATGAAAAAAATTAAATACTCTGAAATGAGAACAGAAAATCCTGTAACTCAAAAAAGTTTTGTTTCTTCATTTTTGCAAAGTGTTAGACAAAAAATGTATGGAAAAAGAAAATTTTAGTGTGCAATAATTGAAAGTAATAACAAAGCAACAATATTAGTAATTTTGATCATAGGATTAACTGCTGGACCAGCTGTATCTTTATAAGGGTCACCTACTGTGTCACCAGTAACAGCTGCTTTATGTGCCTCAGATCCTTTTCCACCGAAATGTCCATCTTCAATGTATTTTTTTGCATTATCCCAAGCCCCACCTCCAGCTGTCATAGATATTGCTACAAACAAGCCAGTTACTATAACTCCTAACAACATGGCTCCTAAAGCAGCTAGAGCAGCTACTTTACCAGCTATAAATAGAATGATTAAATATAATACAATGGGTGATAACACTGGTAGTAAAGATGGAACAATCATTTCTTTAATTGCAGCTTTAGTTAATAGATCCACTAATCTTCCATAGTCAGGTTTTCTTTTTCCTTTCATGATACCTGGAATTTTTTTAAATTGTCTTCTAACTTCAATTACAACTGCTCCCCCCGCTCTTCCTACAGCTTGCATACCCATAGATCCAAAAAGATAAGGTAGCAATCCTCCTATAAGCAACCCGATCACAACGTATGGGTTTGACAAATCAAAACTTACTTCCATTTGATATAAAGAGGAGGTTTTGTCTAAGGAATAATATTTTATGTCTTCAGTGTATGCAGCAAATAAAACTAAAGCTCCTAACCCTGCGGAACCAATTGCATAACCTTTGGTAACAGCTTTAGTTGTATTTCCCACTGCATCTAAGGCGTCAGTAGTTTTTCTTACATTTTTTGGTAATTTAGACATCTCAGCTATCCCGCCGGCATTATCAGTTACCGGACCATAAGCATCAAGAGCAACAACCATGCCTGTTAATGCTAACATTGAGGTTACTGCTATTGCTATTCCGAAAAGGCCAGCAAAATTATAAGTTGTTATGATGCCCACAACAATTATAATAGCCGGCATTGCTGTAGCTTCCATGGATATTGCTAAACCTTGAATTACATTAGTGCCGTGTCCAGTTGTGGATGATTGTGCAACACTTTTAACTGGCCTAAAATTAGTTCCTGTATAATATTCAGTAATCCATATTATCAAACCAGTGATAATTAAACCAATTACCGCACAAATGTATAAATCAAATCCTGAAAAAGAGATATTGGAATAAGAATAATTTTGGTTTAATCCAAGTGTTGCATTAGTTAAAGGATATAATATTAATAAAGATAAAACAGCGGTAGCAATAAATCCTTTATACAAAGCCCCCATTATATTTTTACTTTTTCCTAGTCTTACAAACCACGTTCCAATAATAGACGTGATTATACATGAGCCACCTATAGCTAATGGATAAACCATCATATTTGATGAATCTGGAAAAAAAATTGACGCTAAAACCATGGTAGCAACTATTGTGACAGCGTAAGTCTCAAATAAATCAGCAGCCATTCCTGCGCAGTCACCCACGTTATCTCCAACGTTATCTGCTATCACCGCTGGATTTCGAGGGTCATCCTCCGGTATACCAGCTTCAACTTTACCAACTAAATCTGCTCCAACGTCTGCACCTTTAGTGAAAATACCACCACCTAATCTCGCAAAAATTGAAATTAAGGAAGCCCCAAAGCCTAAAGCTACTAATGCATTAATAATTTCCCTGCTATCGGTTTCTAAACTAACAAGAATTAGATAATAAATAGCAATTGATAAAAGAGCCAAACCTGCAACTAATAGACCAGTGATAGCTCCTGATTTAAAAGCAATACTCAAACCAGACTGCAAACTATTTCTAGATGCTTCAGCTGTTCTAACATTAGCTTGAACAGAAATGAGCATTCCAACATAGCCCGCAATGCCGGACAATGCTGCCCCTATGAAATAACCTATACCAACTAAAATATTAAAAAAGTAAGTGACAATTATCAAAACTATTAAACCTACTATTGCTATAGTTTTATATTGTCTATTTAAATAAGCTTTTGCTCCAATTTGGATCGCCCCAGCTATTTCTCTCATTTTATCATTACCAGGATTTGAGGATAAAATTTGACCAGATAATAGATAGCTATAACCTATCGCTAGTATGCCAGAAAATATTATAAGATAAAGAAGTTCTAGTGATGAATTCATATAATTTAACGATAAATGCCAAAATAAATTAAAAAACGCAAGCTAAACTTTAATTAATTATTCAACATTTATGTATAAAAAATTAATTTTTTCTTATGAAATCTGACAATTTGTCTAAAATAGCATTTAAATATTTAATTTGAGCTTTCTCTAAAAAAAATTGAGAGGTTTTAAGGTATTCGCTAATAATAACCTTTTTGGGATTATTATGTTTATATAATAATTCAAAAACTGCTGCAAATATTATAATTTTAAGCAATTTATCTGTTTTTTTTAAATCTATATCGTCTTTTAAAAATTTTTCTATAGTTTCCTCTATTAATTCTTTTCTTTCAATAGTTCCTTCTGTTACATCTTTTATAAACTTCTTGTATTGATTTTTATTATAAATAATTTTTTCATCAGGATTTATTGTTTTAGAATAAAGTTTTTGAATTATTTTTACTCTTGGCGTAGAATTTTTAGCTATATTAACCATTTTTTAAAACTTCTTTTATAGCAATTGCAGCTTCTTGACCTTTAATAAATGATCTTTTTTTTGCTTGTTTCATATTAAGAGAAGTAATTATGCCATTACTTATAGGTTTTTTTGACTCTGTCGATAAATTTAGTAAGGAAATAAACGTAGAATTACAAATAAAATTAAAATGGGGTGTTTCTCCTTTTATAACGCAGCCTAAAGCTATAAAACCATCGTACTTTTTTAGATTTTTCGATATGATTACAGGTATTTCGAAAGTTCCAGGAACTTTTATAATAGAAATCTTATTTTTATCATTTTTAAACTTTTTTAAAGAACCATTTATAAGATTTTGAGTAATTTGTTTATAATAATTTGATGCGACAATTAATAATTTTTTTTTCATTTTATAATTTCTTGCTTAATAATTTTTATACCATATCCATCAAGGCCAATAATTTTTTTCTTAGATCTTGACACTAATATCATATTTTTAATACCTAAATCCTTTATCATTTGAGCACCTATACCATAATATCTCAAAATATTATTGTTTTTTGTTTCTTCAAATATCTTTTGTTTGAGAGATTTTTGATCTTTTATTACAACTAATAAAAAATCGTTGAACTTTGATAAATAATTTAATGATTTCATAATTTTTTTATTTTTAATATTAAAATTGTAATTTTTCATAGTCTCCGATAGAACTCGAACTCTAATAGATTTTTTTTTAACAAATTTACCTTTTTTAATTGCGAAACTTAATGATTGTTCCATTAAGTTTTTATAAATTATCAACTCAAATTTTTGTTTTTTAAAAACTATAGTTTTTGATCCAATATTCTTAATTAATTTTTCATTTTTTAGTCTAAAAGAAATTAAATCCTCAATGCTGGCAATTTTCAGTTTATGTTTTTTTGAAAAATATCTGAGATCTTTTAATCTTGCCATTCTACCATCCTGGTTCATTACTTCACAAATAACAGCACTAGGATTTAGTTTAGATAGTCTTGAAATATCAACTGAAGCCTCTGTGTGACCTGCCCTCTCTAGAACGCCACCTGATCTTGCAACTAAAGGAAAAACGTGCCCAGGTGAAACTAAATCTTTTTTTCGTGATTTTGGACTTATAGCAGTTTTGATAGTCTTTGCTCTATCAAAAGCTGAAATTCCAGTTGTTATTCCTTTTTTTGCTTCAATAGAGATAGTAAAGGCAGTTTGCATACGCGCTTTATTTAAAGACGACATTAATGGAAGATTTAACTGTTCAACTTTATTCCTTGTTAATGCTAAGCAAATTAAACCTCTGCCATGCGTAGCCATAAAATTAATATTTTTAGAATTGCATTTAGAACCTGGAATGACAAGATCTCCTTCATTCTCTCTGTCTTTGTCATCGACTAAAATAAACATTTTACCTTTTTTGGCGTCTTTAATAATATCTTTAATTGGCGATAAATAATTTTTTGTCATCTAATTACTTATTTCATAAAGATATTTTCCAAAAATATCAAATTCAATATTTACAAAGTCCTTGACATTAATTTTTTTTAAGTTTGTTAATTTTAAAGTATGTGGAATAATATTAATTTCAAAATATTTATTTGTCTTTTTTGAAACAGTTAAAGATACACCATTTATATGTATTGAAGCTTTTTCAACTATAAATTTATTAAAATGTTTAGGGACTTTAATCTTTAATATCCAAGTTTTATCGATGATTTTAATATTTAAAACTTTCCCAATTGTGTCAACATGACCCTGGGTATAATGACCAGATACTTCATCACCGTACTTGATAGATTTTTCTAAATTTATAATTTTACCTATCTTTGTATTAGAAAAATTGGATCTTTTAATGGTCTCAGAGGAAAGATAAAAACTTAGTGTTCTTTTTTTTACAGATATTAATGTTAAGCAAACCCCGTCGCAAGATATTGAAGAACCTAAAGAATTTTTTCCAATTTTTAAGTTAGTTTGCACTGAAAGTATCATGCTTTTTTTGTTTTTTTTAATGTTTTTAATTATGCCCGTATTTTTTATGATTCCATTAAACATTATTTTAACCTTTCAAAATAAACTTTGTCTTCATCTAGATTAACTTTGAGTTTATTTTTAAGTTTTATTTTTTTTAATAATTTATTGCTAGAGTTATTATAACCATTATTTCTTAAATTATTAATTGATTTAAAAATATAAATATTGTCAATGAGTCTTTCCTTTAATAAAAAATTCGTAAACGTAAGACCCGATTCAACAAATATACGTGAATAATTCATTTTTATTAAAGATTTAAATAATTTAATATAATCCTTTCTTGTATTCATTTCTTTCATTAGAGTTACTTTTATTTTCTTATTTTTTAACCATTTTATTTTCTTTTTATTATATGATGTGGTATAGATTAAAATCTTTCTATTGTTTTTCATCTTAAACATACTTAAACTTTTTTTTATAGATAAATTCCTATCTAATATAACTAAATCTGGAGATTTATTAGTTAATCCATCAATCCTACAATTTAATAGAGAGTTATCACTATTTATACTTTTAGAAGTTGATATAAGTGCATGATATTTTGTTCTTAATAAATGTGAAAGGTTTCGAGATCTGTTATTTGTAATCCATTTATTTTTTTTATTACATGTATAATAGTCATTAGATAAAGCAATTTTTGCGTCTATTAAAGGGAGTCTATTTTGTTTTAGTCTACTATAGCTTTCATAAAATTTTGTTCCCCTTTCTTTTAAATAAAATTTGTTAATTAATATTTTTTTTCTTGATAATATTTTTGTTGACTTGTTTTTACTTCTTTCATCAAAATCATTAATCGAATAAAAGACCTTTTTAATACCTTTTTTCAAAATAATATTTGTGCAAGGAGGTGTTTTACCGTAGTGGGAGCATGGTTCTAAAGTAATATAGATATTTGAATTCTTATAATTTAGATTTTTTTTTAATGCATTATATTCGGCATGAGGTCTACCATTTATTGAAGTATATCCACTAGATATAATGCTATCATTATGTTCTACAACACAGCCAACGGACGGATTTTCTTTAGTTGAACCAAGATTGATTTTTGCTAACTCAAAAGCCAAACTTAAGTTTTCTCTATGTTTTTTTTGTAATTTACTTTTTTTTTGATTTGCCATGTAACTCATCAATATATTCACCAAATTCACCAATTTCCTTAAAATTTGTGTATACTGAGGCAAACCTTATATAAGCAATTTTATCAAGTTCTTTAAGCTCATCCATTACTTTTCTTCCAATTATGCTAGATTGAATTTCAGATTGTCCCATTTCTTCGAGTTCTCTTGAAATTTTTGACACAACTCTTTCTGTAGTGTCTGAGTCAATTGGTCTTTTTTTTAAAGCAGTGAAAAGTGACTTTGCAAGTTTTTCTCTATCAAAAGGTGACCTTCGACCATTTTTTTTTATCACTGTAAGTTCTCTAAACTGAACTCTTTCAAATGTAGTAAAGCGTTGTCCTCCACTGCATGTGCAAACTCTTCTTCTTCTAATTGCAGTTCCATCCTCAGTTGGTCTAGAATCGACAACAGATGTATCTTTTTCTCTACAAAAAGGGCAAATCATAGAATATTTTTGTTATCCACTATATATAGGGAAATTAGAACAGAGATCAATAACCTCTTTTTGAACTTCTTTTTCTATTCTTGTATTATTTTTTGGATTTTCTGAAAGTCCCTTGACTACTTTTGTTATTAACTCTCCAACTAACTTAAATTCTTCAGATTTAAATCCTCTAGTGGTTGCAGCTGGCGTACCCAGTCTTATACCTGAAGTAATCATCGGGCTTTCAGTGTCAAAAGGAATTCCATTTTTATTGCAAGTAATATTTGCTCTACCCAAACTCTCTTCTGCATCTTTACCAGTAACACCATATGGTCTTAGATCAACTAACATAAGATGAGTATCAGTTCCACCAGAAAATATTTTAAAGTTATTCTTCATGAGTGTTTCGCTTAAAATTTTTGCATTAGAAATAACATCAGAAGTATATTTTTTAAATTCGTCGCTAAGTGCCTCTTTAAAACAGACTGCTTTAGCAGCAACAACATGCATCAAAGGACCACCTTGTAGACCGGGGAAAACTGCACTGTTAAACTTCTTATAAAGAGCTTCATTGTTGGTCAATATTATTCCACCCCTTGGGCCTCTTAAAACTTTATGAGTTGTAGATGTCACTACGTCAGCATACTCTAAAGGATTTGGGTAAGCTCCTCCAGCTACAAGTCCAGAAAAGTGAGCCATGTCTACTAGTAAATAAGCTTCAACTTTATTACAAATCTCTTTGAATTTTTTAAAATCAATTACTCTTGAATAAGCACTGCCTCCTGCGATAATTAATTTTGGTTTGTGTTCTAAAGCTAATTTTTCAACTTGCTCATAATCTATAAGTCCAGTGTCTTCTTTAACTTCATAGTGAATCGCATTAAACCATTTTCCTGACTGGGCTGGTTTTGCTCCATGGGTTAAGTGCCCTCCAGAATTTAAACTCATACCTAATATTGTGTCTCCAGGTTTAATTAGAGCTAAATATACCGCTCCATTAGCTTGGGCGCCTGAGTGCGGCTGAACATTTGCAAATTTACTGTTAAAAAGTTTTTTTGCTCTCTCTATCGCTAAATTTTCTGATATATCAACAAATTCACAACCTCCATAATACCTTTTACCAGAATAACCTTCGGCGTATTTATTTGTTAAAACTGAACCTTGAGCCTCTAAAACAGCTCTAGAAACAATATTTTCAGATGCAATCAATTCAATATGATTTTTTTGTCTAACAAATTCTTGTGAGATTGAGTCAAAAAGATCCTTATCCGAGTTTTTTAAATCTTTTTCAAAAAAGTTACTTGATATTCTTTTTATTTTAGTTACTGACGACATTTAAATTTTTTTAATTCTCCTTTTGTGTCTTCCGCCTTCAAATTTTGTGTTCAAAAAAATTTTAATAATTTTTTTAATGTCTCTTCTTTTAGTCAATCTTGATCCTAAACACAATACATTAGCATTATTATGCTGACGAGACAATTGAGTAGATTTTCCATTATATCCTACTGCGGCTCTAATTCCTTTAGTTTTATTAGCAGAAATAGCCATTCCTGTTCCAGATCCACAAACCAATATGCCAATTTCACTTTTTTTTCTTGAAACTCTAAGTGAAACCTTTTTTGCATAGTCAGGATAATCAACTGCCTTTTTAAAGAATGGTCCTAAGTCTATGATAGATATTTTTGAGTTTATTAACTGATCTTTTATAAATTCTTTTATTTCGTAACCTGCGTGATCAGATGAAATACAAATTTTTTTAAATATTGAATTCAATTAGTTGAATCTGTTTTCTAGCATGCAGGCAACAATATGAATTCTATTTTGCTCACCTCCATTAAAGAAATTGTGATATCTTGTGTTATTAGTAATCCAAACTTTTCCATCGGCTGGCATATGCTTTGCAACGTCCTCTATAACCATTTTACAGCCAGGATTAGTTATTATTGGTATATGTAATCTTGGTTCAGGATCTCTGTGCCAACTTAAAGTGGATCTAGGTTCTTTTAATAATATTCTCACTCTACCTAATTTAAATTTTTTTCTTAATATTTTATAAACTTCTTCAAAATAAGTGTTTTTAAATTCTTTTGTAATCTCAGAATATTTGGACTCATCTATAGGCTTATCTCTAACAACTTCTTTTCCAGACTCATCTGGTTTTGTATAATATATTCCTCTAACATTGTGACCTTGTATAGAGCTTTCATCACCTGGAATTTGATTCATTGGAATTGCAGCAAAATTTGTTATTCCAAGTGTTTGATACTTTGAATTTTTTAAAATTTTTTCAAGTTCGGATCTTAATTTATTAATATCAAATTTTAGATCAGGAACTTGATAGAAATCTTCGATTGTTGCTAGATTAGACATATTTAACTATTAAATTACTTTGCTTATAAGGTATAATATTATATTTGTCGCATAAAAAATATTATAAAAAAATAAAAAAATGAAGATTTTAGGCAAATTTCCATCAACAAGATTGAGAAGAGTTCGCAACTCTGATTGGGTTAGGAGACTAATTTCAGAAAGCAACTTATCTGCAAATGATTTAATTTTACCAATATTTTTAACTGAAGGTAAAAATAAAGAAGAAAAAATTAAAACAATGCCAGGTATCTGCAGATATTCTTTAGATAAATTATCAAGCATTTTAGATGAAGCAGAAAAATTTAAGATACCTATGGTAGCGCTTTTTCCAAATACTTCCGATCATCAAAGAGACCATAACGGTTCTGAGGCACTAAATGAAAATAATCTTGTTTGTAGAGCTATAAAATTAATAAAAAAAAAATATAATAATTTTGGAGTTATGACTGATGTTGCTTTAGATCCATATACATCTCACGGTCACGATGGAATAATATTAAACGGTAAAATTGATAATGATGAAACTCTAAAAATTTTAGAGAAACAAGCTATATTACAAGCATCAGTAGGTTCTGATGTTATTGCTCCTTCAGATATGATGGATGGAAGGATAGGAGTTATAAGAAAGTCTCTAGATAAGAAAAAATTAAAAGACACTCAAATACTATCTTATGCTGTTAAATACGCTTCAAATTTTTATGGACCATTTAGAGATGCAATAGGATCGAAACAAAAATTAAAAGGTGACAAAAAAACTTACCAAATGGATATGAGAAATTATACAGAGTCTTTGAGAGAAGTTGGTTTAGATATAAAAGAAGGAGCTGACTTTGTTATGGTAAAACCTGGAATGCCTTATCTTGACATTATAAGTCTAATAAAACAAAATTTTAAAATACCAGTATTTTCATATCAAGTTTCAGGGGAGTACTCGATGCTTGTTAATTCCATTAAAAATAAAAGTCTAAATGAAAATGTTGTCTATGAAAGTTTAATATCCCTGAAAAGAGCAGGCTCAAATGCTATAGTAACTTATTTTGCATTAGATATTGTAAAAAAAATGAGTAAATATTAGGAGAAACAATTTTCAAAAATTACCCTGGATTTGGGTAAGTACAAATTATTAGGTAAAAAAAATTTATTTAACATCAAATTTCGAGTAAAAGATAAAGCGTGATTTATAATTTCTTTTGAAAAATTTTTTGGCATTTTGCTATTAATTATAAACTTTGGAACTTTATATGAAATATTATCTATGTTTATTGATAAGATATCTTTTGAAGAACTTGTTTGGTTAGTTGTAAATCCAAAACCTAATTCCTTTATAAGATTTACCTCCCAAAATGAATAAACTAAAGGCCAACTTTTATCATCTAAATTTCTTATTAGATTATCTAATGATAAATAAATATTATTATGTGGCTCTTCATCTGGTAACAAAGAATTAAGTAAATCCACAATAGATAAAATTAGGTAAGACCTTTTTTTATCATTAAAATATCTTGGACTAATAGCCTCTATAATTTCAGTTTTTAAATAACCTAATTTGTTGCGATTTTTTGAATTGTGTATTAAAAAAATTTTATTTCCTACTTGTAAATAGTTCTTAATTTTTCTAGAGGTGCCTCCATAGACTATTCCTGAAATTTTACCACGTGTTTTAGTAAAAGCACTAATTATAATAGCATTTTCCCGAAATTTTTTTTTACTTAATAAATAACCTTCATCTTCCCAGTTCATATTTTTAAATCTTCGATTAATTTTTTTGCAGCATTTTGCTGAGCTTCTTTTTTAGATGATCCAGTTGCTGTAATCATTTTTGAATTAGGTGTTTTTGCTGTGACTTTAAAAATTGGTTTATGATGAGGCCCCGATGTTTTTAACAAAGTATAAGTAGGAAGTTTTTTAAATTTTTTAAGACTGTATTCTTGTAATTTTGTTTTTGAATCTACGATTGTTAAATCAGACTGCTTGAGTGAAGAATCCCAATAACTCAAAATAAATTTCTCTGCATTTTTTAAATTACTATCTACAAAAATTGCTCCAATAAGCGCCTCAAGACAATCCCCAGAAATTTTTTCATTTTTGTGCTCATTTTTTTTATAATTTGAACCTAATAACATATATTTTTTTAAATTTAATATATTAGCAATTTCCGCACATTTTTTTTTATTAACGAGATTTGCATATTTTTTGTCAATAACACCCTCTTTCTCATTAGGATATTTAATTAGTAAATTTTTTGAAATTACTAATCCTAAAACTCTATCTCCTAAAAATTCAAGTTTTTCGTTGTTTATGTTTTCGTCATAACTTTTATGAGTCAAACAACGTTTCAATAAATTTTTGGAATTAAACTTGTATTTTATTGTTTCTTCTAAATCTTTAAATTTTAACATCATAATTTTTTAAATGTTCTTTTAAATCTAAAAGAGTCTCTCCAATTCCAAAATTTTAAAACACTATTCTTAAATGTATCATTTGAAAAAAAAATTAATTCTGCTTTTCCAACTAAATTTAACTTATTTACATAGCCTACTTCGGATAAAAATCTGCTATCTTTAGAGCAATCCCTATTATCTCCTAGTAAAAAAAAATGATCTTTAGGTACAATATATTCATCAGAATTTTTCAAAGTTCCAATACTACTGTAAACTGCCTTATGTTTAATCCCATTAGGTAATGTTTCCTCATAAAAATTAACAGACAAATTTATATTTCCGCACCTTATATTTTGAGAAGTCTTAATTTTTTTTCTTTTAATCTTTTTTTTATTTAACAAAATATCTCCATTAATAAATTGAATTTTATCACCAGGCAAACCAATTAATCTTTTAATATAATCTGTTCTGTTATCTGATGGAGTTTTAAAAACTACTAAATCACCTCTTTTTGGATTTTTTGTAAATACTCTTTTGTTTAGGATAGGTGGGCTAAATGGAAATGAATGTTTGCTATAACCATAAGCATATTTTGAAACAAATAATCTATCACCTACTAATAACGTTGGTTCCATTGATGACGAAGGAATATAAAAAGGTTGGAAAAATAGTGACCTTAAAAGAATAGCAATAATAAGCGCATAAGTAAGAGTTTTTAAATTATCAATTAAAATGTACAAAAAATCTTTTTTTTTCATATTGAAATAGTTACAAAAGCAACAGCGTATTTTTTTTCATCTGCTATAGACAGAGATATTTTGTAATTCCTTTTTTTTAATTTTTTATCTACAAATTTTTTTGTTTTATCGATTAATCTAATATATGGTTTGCCATTTTTTTCGTTTAGAATTGTAATCTCATTAAAACTAATTCCTTTAGCTATTCCAGTACCTAGGGCTTTTGAAAAAGCCTCTTTTGCAGCAAATCTCTTTGCAAAACAATTTGAATAATTCGAAACTTTTTTACATTTTAAAATCTCATTTTTATTAAAAATTCTAGATAAAAAAAGTTTATTTCTTATAGAATTTTTAACTCTACTTACTTTTACAATATCTGTTCCTATTCCATATATTTTCATTATTTTTTTAAAATTCTTTTGAATTTTTTTATTGCTGATGAAAGACCAACAAAAATTGACTCACCTATTAAAAAATGTCCGATGTTGAATTCTTTAATTTGTAAAACTTTAGTTAATATTTTTGCTGACTCAAATGTAAGTCCGTGACCAGCATGAACTTCTAAACCTAATTTGTTACCTAATTTAGCTGCTTTTTTAATCTTATTAAGCTCTTTTTTGTAGTTTTTTCTCTCATTAACTAGATTACAAAACCTCCCTGTATGGATTTCAACGCAATCAGCGTTCAAAATTTTTGAGAGGTTTATATCTTTTAAACTTGGTTCTATAAACAGGCTCACTCTCGACTTATTTTTTTTTAATTTATTAATTATTTTTTTTAAGAAAGCTCTTTTATATTTAAGATTCAAACCACCCTCTGTTGTTAGCTCCTGTCTTTTTTCTGGTACTATACAAACAAACTTAGGTTTACTTCTTAGTGCTATACTTAACATTTCTTTTGTAGCTGCTATCTCAAGATTTAGAGGAATTTTTAATTTTGATTTAATTTGTTTTAAATCTAATTCTCTAATATGACGTCTATCTTCTCTTAAGTGTATAGTTACAGAGTCTGCACCGTTTTTTTGCGCAAGTAAAGCTGCTCTTAATGGGCTCGGATAATTTTCTCCCCTCGCATTTCTCACGGTAGCTACATGATCAATATTAACTCCCAATCTAATATTGTTCATTAAAGATTTCTACTTCCTGGTTTGACAGCTTTAAGAGATGATAGAGAATTTGGTAAATTTTCTTTGCTATAAGTAGGAATATTTAATTCAATTTGTGATACTATTTTTTCCTTAATCAAAGATTTACCGTTAGATCTATTAATTATACATGCATATCCTACAACTATTGCTCCCACATCTCTAACTAGTTTTGAGCATTCTAAGCTTGATTTACCTGTTGTTATAACGTCTTCAATTATAAGTACTTTTTGTTTTTTTTTAATAATAAAATCTCTTCTTAGTTTAAATTCACCATTCACCCTCTCAGAGAAAATTGTTTCTTTTTTTAATAACTTTCCTATTTCATAGCCAACTATAATGCCGCCCATTGCAGGTGATAAAATTATATCAAAATCTTTGAAATCTATTTTAATTTTTTCTGAAAGAGACTCACATAGTCTGATTGCCTTGTCTGGTTTACTCATTAATTGAGCACATTGAACATATTGTGGACTATGCAATCCTGAAGATAGTATGAAATGTCCTTCAATTAAAGCATTAGCTTCTTTTAAAATTTTCAAAGATTCTTTGTAAGAAAGCATTTTTTTTATTTTTGTGTCTAACTATTTTAAACTTATAATCTTTTTGTTTAATTTGACTTATCAAGTTTGTGAAATTTTTCAAATCTTTAATTTGAATATCAAAAGAAAATTGTAAATAATCTTCTTTCCTTTTTAATAATTCAATATTTATTATATTGCTTTTGTTCATGCCGATTAAAGTGCTTATTTCTCCTAAAACGCCAGGATTATGGGGTAAATCAATTATTAAAGATGTATTATAAATCTTTTTTTGCTTTGACTGATCATTGTTTCTGCCTTGCCAATATCTCCTTATTGCAGCACGTGCCTTTCCTGTTTTTGATGATGACAGCCAATGTAAAGATGGTGAAACACTCGAAGATGTAAGAATTTTAACCATATCACCATTTTTAAGTGTAGTTTGGAACGGCATTTCTTTACCATTTATTTCACAGCCTACAGCTGTATCTCCAATTTTTGTATGTACTGCGTAGGCAAAGTCTATTGGAGTTCCATTTTTGGGTAATTTAATTACTGCCCCTTTTGGTGTAAAACAAAAAACGTTATCTTGAAACATTTGTAGTTTTGTAAATTCATAATAATGTTCAGGACTATTTCCTGTTTCAATAATTTCAACTAAATCTCGTAACCAATCATATTCTTTCCAAGAAAGTTCAGAAAATTTTTCTGAAGATTTATATTTCCAATGAGAAGCGATCCCTCTTTCTGCAAACTCGTGCATGTCATAAGTTCTTATCTGTACTTCTATTCTCTGTTTGCGCGGACCAATTAAGGCTGTATGAATCGATTTGTATTTGTTGATTTTAGGTGTGGAAATATAATCTTTAAATTTTCCAGGTATTGCAGAATACTTAGAATGTAATATGCCAAGTGTTTTATAACAATCCTCTATAGACTTTAGTAATATTCTAAAACCCACAATATCTGTTAATTGTTCTAAAGATATTTTTTTATTTTGCATCTTTCGCCAAATTGAAAAGGGAGTTTTTTCTCTACCTGCAATTTTAGCTGTAACTCCATTTTCTTTAAGAAGATTTATTAATTCTGCCGAAATAATCTTAAAATTATCATCTCTATTATTTTTAATAAATTTAAGTCTTTCTTGTATTAGGTCTCTTGCTTCCTTATTTAAAATTTCAAATGATAAATCTTCAAGCTCGTCTCTTATTCTATTCATTCCCATTCTATCTGCTAAAGGTGCATAAATTTCCATAGTTTCCTTAGCTTTTCGAACCATCTTTTCTTTATCTTTAACAAATTTAATTGTTCTCATATTGTGTAATCTGTCAGCTAATTTTACTAATAAGACTCGAATATCTTTAGAAGTTGCTATTATTAATTTTCTAAAATTTTCAGCTTTAGAGTCGCTAGAAGCTTTATCTTCCAAAGCAGATATTTTAGTAACTCCATCTACTAAATTTGCAACCTCTTCACCAAATTCCTTTTTTACTGTTTCATAAGTTACCTTTGTGTCTTCGATTGTGTCATGTAATAGTCCCGTGGCAATAGTAGCGCTATCAAGTTTTAAATCTGTTAAAATTTTTGCTACAGCCACTGGGTGAATAATGTATGGAACACCCTCATCTCTTTTTTGATTTTTGTGAGCGTCAATAGCGAATTTAAACGCCTTATTTAGTGAGTCATGATTAAGAAATTTATTATAAGACTTTATTTCATTTATTAATTCATTGTTATTAATCATTAATTTAATATATCACTTTTAGTAAGTCTTGTAATCTCATTATGGGAGTTTTTGTCTAATTCTTGAAAAAAAATATCTATATTTTTATTAAATATTGGATGAGACCAATTAGGTTCTATCTCTTTTAAAGGATAAATTACAAAGTTTCTTAAATGTAGACTGGGATGAGGAACCACTAATTCATCATTATTTATAATCTCGCCATTAAAATCAATTATATCTATATCGCATGTTCTAGGCTCATTTTTTTTTATCCGAATTCTTCCAAGTTTTTTTTCAATTTTTTTTATTTCATTAAGTAGTTCACTTGCTTTGAGATTGCTTTCTATTTTAACACATAAATTTATAAATTTTGGATCTGAATTATTTGGATATGATGGAGTTTCATAAAAACTTGATATTTTTATCAAATTTAATTTTAATTTCTTTAAGTAGTTTATGGCCTTCAATATATTCGTTTTTCTACCTTCGTCCCCTGATGGAAGATTTGACCCTATATTTAAATAAATCATTTATTTTTTCTGCTGAAAATTTTTGCTTTTTCTCTCTGCCAATCTCTTTTTTTCTTGACTAATCTCTTATCATATAATTTTTTTCCTTTGCCTACAGCTACTTGTATTTTTGCTTTTCCTTTATAAAAATACATTTTTGTTGGTACAATAGTCATTCCTTCCTGATTAATTCTGCCAATAAGAGTATTAATTTGTTTTTTTGACAGTAGTAATTTTCTCTCTCTTTTTGGATCGTGATTGTTATATGAGGATTGCTTGTACAGAGGAATATGCGAATTAATAAGAAATATTTCACCTCCGATATCTACAGCATAGGAGTCAGCAATACTACCTTTGCCAATTCTTAATGATTTCACCTCGGATCCTTTTAATACAATTCCAGCTTCAAATAATTCTTTAAAATAATAATTGTAACTTGCTTTGCGGTTTAGGCAAATTATTTTTTGAGAAACATTTTTTGACTTCATTAGAGTAGTTTTGCAAATTTAAGTGCTTTCTCTACTTCTTTTTTTGTTTTTTCAGTTACTTGTACTAATGGTAATCTTACGTCTGCCGTAGAAAGTTTTAAAAGAGATGCAGCATATTTTACTGGTGAAGGATTACTTTCAATAAAGAGTGCTTTATGTAATGGAGATAAAAGTTTATTGATCGATAATGCAGTTTCATTGTCTTTTGACAAGGAGGCTTTATGAAAATCGGCACAAAGTTTTGTTGCAACGTTAGCGGTAACACTTATACAACCAACGCCTCCTTTTTTATTAAATTCGAGTGCGTTATCATCTTCTCCGGTTAATTGAATAAACTCTTTTCCCATTTTGTTTAGCTGCATAGTTACTCTGTTTAAATCACCTGTAGCATCTTTTACACCTTTAATATTTTTTAATTCATATAATCTGGCCATTGTGTCTACTGACATATCAATAACAGATCTGGAAGGTATATTGTAAATGATAATTGGAATACCAACACTATCATTAATTGATTTGTAGTGTTGGTATAGCCCTTCTTGAGTTGGTTTATTATAATAGGGCGTTACAATTAAAAGACCGTCTGCGCCAGCATTCTCTGCATGTTTCGATAGTTCAATTGCTTCTGAAGTTGAATTGGAGCCAGTGCCAGCTATAACTGGAATTTTACCTTTGCATTCTTTAATTGCTATCTCTATTACTTTTTTATGTTCAATATGAGATAAAGTTGGAGACTCGCCAGTTGTACCAGCCGGCACAACGCCATTAGTGCCGTTTTTAAGATGATGGTGTAGTATTTCACTATAATTGGCCTCGTCTAATTTATTATTTTTAAACGGAGTTATTAACGCTACGATTGAACCTTTGAACATAAATCAATATAAGATTAATTATTATCTATTTTTATGCTTATTCGATTAATTAGTCTAGCTATTTTATTGCTTTTAATTGATACAAATCACATCAGTTTAGCTGATGAAAATTTCATATTGCCTAAAGACAAACCTTCAGTTTTTAAAAAAATTGAAAAACCAAGAACAACAAGTAAAGACTTATTACCTCAATCAAAACCAATAATTAAAACTGAAACTACACAAGAAAAGAAAGATATTAAAGAGAAAGTTAAAGTAAAAGCAAAGGAAGAAGAAAAAATAGTAAAAAAAGTTGAAAAAAAAAATACTACTGATGGTTTCGTATTGCCTCAAAAAAAGCCAAAAACAATAAGAAAAACAACTGCTTCAGCTAAAAAATCAAAGTTTCTAAGTCAAAAAGATTTTGAAAGAGCAAAAATAGCATTTAGTCAAATTAAATCAGGAAAAGTTATTACTGGATACAAAACCTCTGAAAAAATAAAAGATAAAGACTTTAGGTTATTCGTCCAGTGGCTTTATTTGATGAAGAGTTCAAATAACGCAACTTTTTCGACATATGAAAATTTTATAAGAAATAATCTAGATTTCCCAAGAATAGGAAGATTACAATACTTGGCTGAACAAAAGATTTATCTCAAAAATTCTTCTCCTAAAAATATAATTAGATGGTTTGATGATTTTCCACCTGTTAGCGGTACAGGGAAATTAAAATTAGGTGAAGCTTACTTTGATCTTAAAGATATAAATAATTCAAAAGAATTAATAAAGGAAGGTTGGATAAATGCAGATTTGAGTAAGAGCCAATTAAGATTTTATCGAAAAAAATTCAAATCAATATTGGATAGTGAAGATCATATAAAAAGAGCAGATTATTTAGCTTGGAATAGAAAGTATTGGGACCTAAAGAGAATGCTTGTCTACTTGCCCTCGGATTTTAAAGCTTTATATAACGCCAGACAAATATTAATGAGTAACTCTTATGGAGTTGATAATGCCATTGCTAAAGTTCCTGATAGATTTAAAAAAGATATCGGACTTGAATACGATAGATTAAAATGGAGAAACAGAAGAGGAAGATTAGAGTCCTCTCTTCAAATACTTTACGATAATTCAAATAGATCTGAAGAAGAGCTTGTAAGAGCTGATTTGTGGTGGAAACAAAGAGAAAGTATAGTAAGAAGTTTAATTTATAAAAAAAGGTATAAAACCGCTTACAAAGTTGCAAGTGAGCATTCTCTTTCCTCTGGGCCAGAATTTGCAGAAGCTGAATGGTTGGCGGGTTGGATTGCTCATTCATTTTTAAAATCACAAGAATACGCTATTAACCATTTTTTAAATTTTTATGATAATGTAAGCTATCCTATTAGTGTGGCAAGAGGTGCTTATTGGTTAGGAAAGTCATACCAAGAGACTGGAAATAACAAAAAAGCTGAAGAATATTTTAAAGCTGGTTCAAAATTTTTAACAACATATTATGGTCAGCTTAGTTTCAAAGAAATTAATTATGGAGGAGAATTTACTTTAAAAGAAGATGCTTCATATTCCAAAGATTATGAGAAAGAATTTTTAAAAAATAGACTTGTTAGAATTATAAAAATTCTTAAAGAGCTTAATCATACAAAATATTCAAAAGATGTTCTTAAACACTTAGCAGGCTTAAACATTGATGAAGGTAGTGAAGTATTAGCAGCAAAATTATCTACTGAGATAGAAAGGTATGATTTTGCTATTCAAATTTCTAAAAAAGCCTCGTACGAAAAAAGATTTTATTTAAAATATAATTATCCGATTATTTCAACGCCCAGAGAAATTAACAATAAACCTATGCCCCCAAGTGAAATGATACATGCAATTATAAGACAAGAAAGTGAGTTTGATAGTAAAGCAAATAGTTATGCTGGCGCTAGAGGCATGATGCAATTAATGAAATACACTGCAAAAATTGTAGCCAAACAAGCAAAGTTGCCTTATAGCATTAGTGGTTTAACGGATGATCCTATTTATAATATTAAATTAGGGTCTTATTATTTTGACGGATTATTAAGTGATTATAACGGAGTTTATCCATTCGCTATAGCAGCCTATAACGCAGGTCCTAATAGGGTAAAAACTTGGAGAAGAGTAAATGGTGATCCAACTAAAAATCAATTAAGTTATATAGACTGGATTGAATTAATAAGGTTTAAAGAAACAAGAAATTATGTTCAAAGAGTTCTAGAAAACGTTAATGTATACAAATATATGATTAGTAAAGAACCAGTTAAAATTGAGGAATTTTTTAAATAACTGGCGGAAGAGGAGAGATTCGAACTCTCGGTACGATGTTACTCGTACGGTTAGTTAGCAACCAACTGGTTTCAACCGCTCACCCACTCTTCCATATTTCCAGTGTTATTTAGTACTAATTATTAAATTATTACCATATAAATCAATCAAAAAAATGGTGAAATGAAAAAAAAATTATTTGAAGGATCTTTATTTACTGTAGGCGCTTCTCTTTGGTGGGGTATCATTGGTGTAATTTATTTCAAATTTGTGTCTTTTGCGTCACCTGTTGAATTGACAATACATCGTACTATTTGGACAACAGTGCTTTTAGTATTTACAACCTTTTATTTTGGAAAGTGGTCAGAATTTAAAAAAGTATCTAAATCTCTAAATACTCTAGGTTTGTTATTTCTTACTGGAGTTTTAGTTTCTATTAATTGGTTTACATGGCTTTATTCAATCTCAGTAAACAATATGCTAGATGCATCGCTTGGATATTATATTTTTCCTATATTAAGTGTTTTTTTGGGAAGGATATTTTTAAAAGAAAAAATTAATAGAAATAAATCAATCGCTATATTTCTTGTCTTTTTATCTATAATTTATTTACTAATTGAATTTAAGAATATTCCATGGATTGGTTTAACAGTCGCAATCACATTTAGTTTTTATACCTTAATAAGAAAAAAAATAAATATTTCATCAGATATAGGATTATTTTTTGAAACTTTGTTGATATCCCCAATAGCATTAATTTTATTCAGCTCTCTTGTATTCAATAATACAAATGTCTTTGGATTTGATAATCCTACATTGTCTTTTTATTTGTTTTTTGCAGGATTTATGACACTCGTTCCTCTCTTTATGTATATAAAGGGATTTGAATTAATAGGAATAGGACCTGCAAGTATGATATTTTTTTTGACACCAACAGCTCAATTTTTTTTAAGTATATTTTACCTAGGTCAACCACTTGAAATAGAAAAATTAATAAGTTTTTTATTTATATGGATTGCAGTTATAATTTATCTTAATGAGTTACGTAAAGAATAAGATAAAATTATTATAAGTGGAGCAACTAATGATACTAGAAAAGAAATAAAGAGTAAGTTTGATCTAATTAAAATTGAAAAATTATCAATAGATATCAAATTTCCTACTAAAATACTTGTCTTAAAATTTTGACTTGGAAAAAACAACAGACCAAAAATCAAACCAAGAATTATTGAATAAGCTGCAAGTTTAGGATTAATATTTTTGTTAAAAAAACCATAAAAAATTGTAACAACAGCAGCACAGCAAAGAAGATCAGCCAGTAAAAATAAGTATAATATACTATATCCTCTTGATGCAAAAATAAAAACTATAGAACATATAAATAAAATAATAAAATTTGTTTTTTCTTTAATTTTTTTTCCTTTAATCATTTTATTTATTTGATTACCATTCACGATTAGCAAACTTGAAATAGCATTTATTAACGTGTCAATGGTACTTAATGTTAATGACAATGCTAAAATTAATACTGACACAACTATAAGAAATTTTTTTTCATCTAAAATTAAGTTAAAGAAAGCAAGATCTGGAGTAACTTTTGAATTTAATGAAAAAGATATTAAACCTGAATATCCCATCCAAAAAACTATTATAAAAATTATAATAGATGAATTAATTAAACTTTTTTTTAAAATTGAATTATTTTTTGCTGAAAAAACTCTTTGCCAATTACCTTGATGAAATAAATTGGTACAAGCCACCGCTATGAAAAAAGTTAAACCAGCTGTGTAGTTGGGTAAATAATCTTTGCTAATTAATTGTGGTGAATTTATTTTTATTATTTCATAGCTAGTTAGATTTAAGTTGCTAAAAACTAAGATTAATGAAAATAAAATAATGCACATTATAAAAATAAACTGATATTTGTCAGTAATAATTGAAAGTTTAAAACCCCCTCTTAATATATAAAGTAAACAAATGATTAAGGTTAAACCTGCGGTAACCCATAATGGAATTTTTGAAATATAATTTAATAAAAATGCTATAGCCGTCACCTCAGCAATTAAAAAAATTATCAAATAAAATAGTATTAAGAATAGACTCAACTTTAATATTGTTTGACCAAATCTTTTTTGTATAAATTCAGTAAGTGTTAAACCGTTTGGAAATTCTTTTCGGATTTTAGGGCCAAAATTGTAAAGAAATAACATTGGCGCTGCCGCACCTAATGCATAACCGATTACGGCACCTATCCCTCCCCAAGTTGCTGCAGAAGGAGGGCCAAATAAAATCCAAGCTCCCAGTGCTGATGCTGTTAAGCTTGAAGTTAATGAAAATGTATTTTCATCCCTATCACCAACAATATAATTTTTATTATTAAATATTTTTTTATTATTTAAGTAACCCAGCCATATAAAGAACAGGCCAATTAATATTGTGATAGCTATTGTTGTTTGTTGCGATAAAAGTATTTTATCCATAGCTCCCTTACTGAATTACCGGTCAGGTTCGTCGGGTATAATCTCAGTCTTTCTGACACCCCGTATTTTTTTATACTACTATTTTAGGCAAAGAGTCAAATGAAGCAGTATCTATTTTAGATGAATGTTCTCTTCTCATTTTCCAACCTTTGCTCAGTCCTGCTTGAGCTATACTGATCGCATATCGTCCGTATTTTGTATTAGTATAATCTATAGCTTTCATTAATTTCTTAGATTTGTTTTCAAGAAGTGGAGTTAGAAGATTCTGATCATTTTGATTTGCATCTTTCAATCCTGATAAGATTATTCCAGCTTTTTGATAAGCATAACCGTATTTGTATATATCGGTTAGTGCTTTAACAGCATTTTTTATTAATTCTATGCTATTACTAGTGGGGATTGCTAAGTCTATTGTTTTTGAATTAGAGTAGTATCTTCTATTTTTATCAAATGGACTTGTTCTGATAAATACTGTTATTGTTTTTGCTATTTGATCATCAGCTCTAATTTTTTCTGCTGCATTCAAGCAATGTGTAATAACTGATTCCTCTAATTCATTTAAATCTTTTACTTTTCTACCAAATGATCTTGAGACACAACAATTCTTCCTTTTCTCTTGATCTATTTGTAAGTCAATACAAGGTATTCCTCTTAGTTCCATCGCTGTTTTTGCGCCTAAAACATTTGTTCCTTTTTTTACCCACGTGTTTGAAACATTTTTTAAATCATAAGCGTTGCTTATATTGTTCTTATGGTAAAACTTAGATAGCTGTTTACCTACCCCCCAAACATCTTCAATTGGAAATTTTTTTAACCTTTCATCAATATTTATATTTAAATAAATTACACCTGCTTTTTCTTTTTTCGCTATATGATTGGCTACTTTACTTAACGTTTTTGTGCTGCCTATACCTACGCTTGTTGGTATACCCGTCCACTTAAGAACTCTTGATCTTATCTCTCTTCCATAATCCTCAACTCCTTTTTCATCTATAAAAGATAAATCAATAAAAGCTTCATCGATTGAATAAATTTCTACTTTTGGTGAAAAAGTTTTTAATACTTTCATCACTCTTCTCGATATATCTCCATACAATGCATAGTTTGATGAATACACTTCAACTTTATTTTTTTTTACTAATTCTTTTACTTTGAAGTAGGGCTCTCCCATTTTAATACCTAAATCTTTTGCTTCTCTTGATCTAGATATTACACATCCATCATTATTTGATAAAACTACTACAGCTTTTTTTTGTATCTTAGGATTAAAAAGTCTCTCACAGGATACGTAAAATGAATTACAGTCTACTAAGGCTATTCTATTTTTCTTAGTTGTGTACTTGATGGATGACATAAGTTACCACTCCCCAAATAATTACTTCTTGATCTTTTGCTAAATGAATTCTTTCTGATTTTTTTTTAGATCCAGATGTTAAAAATGTTTCCCCTTTTTCTTTCAGGATTGTTTTCACCACTAATTCATCGTTAACATTGGCTATAACTGTTGAAAGATTTTTTGGATTAATACTTCGATCTACTATTAATAAATCACCATCGTAGATTCCTACACTATTCATAGACTTGCCTTGAACTCTAATTATAAATGTTGCTGGCGAATTTTTTATAAGATGATGATTTAAATCTACATCATCCTCTATGTAGTCTGTTGCGGGAGATGGAAAACCCGCTCCTACTTTGTGTATGTAATAAGGTATTTTCAGATCCATAAATGTTCTTATTTTGTTCTTTTATAGAAAAAAATTTTACTTTAGTCAACCATTATGTGGGGCAATATGCGTTTGGAAAATGAACGACTGAAAAGTTAAAAGAAAATATGAAAAAAATTATAGTACTTTTTACCTTATTATTAATGACCGCATCAGCAAACGCGGAGTCTAAACTTCAAACAATTAAAAAAAATGGAGAGTTAAGAGTTGGAACGACTGGAGATTGGGATCCAATGTCCATGAAAGATCCAGCTACTAACAAATATAAAGGTTTTGATATTGATGTCATGAGAGAACTTGCAAAAGATATGGGCGTAAAAGTTAAGTTTGTGCCTGCAGAGTGGAAAACAATAGTGGCTGGTATTACAGCTGATCGATACGATATTTCAACAAGTGTAACTAAAACTCCAAAAAGAGCTGAAGTAGCTGGTTTTACTACTACCTATTATAAGTACGCAACTGTACCGCTTGTTTTAAAAAAGAATTTAAAAAAATTTCCTACTTGGGAGTCGCTAAATAACAGTAATGTGAAAATTGCAACAACATTAGGTACTTCTCAAGAAGAAAAAGCAAAGGAATTTTTTCCGAAATCAAAACTACAATCTGTTGAAGCTCCAGCTAGAGATTTTCAAGAGGTTCTTGCGGGCAGAGCTGATGGAAATATTACGAGTTCAACTGAAGCGAATAAATTAGTTATTAAATATCCTCAATTAGCCATAGTTCCTGATGGTGGAAAAAATCCAGCATTTTTAGCGATGATGGTTCCAAAAGGAGATAAAGTTTGGAATGATTATGTAAGTAATTGGATTAAAAAGAAGCAAGCTTCAGGTTATTTTAAGAAATTACTATCTAAGTACAATTTAAAAAGCTTATAATTTAAGTTTCAATACCCTCCATTAACAAATATAGTTAAATAGTGAAATTTTTAAAATTAATCTCTATTCTATTTTTACTTCAGGGATGTAGTTCTAACTATGAATGGGGTTGGTATATATTAAGCCCTGATAATATAGAGGGTCTAACAAATCTTAAGTTTTTAATTAGCGGTATTACAACAACTATTTATATTTCAGTAGTATCTATAGTTCTGGCTATGATTATAGGTTTGATAGTTGCCCTCCCATCTTTGTCTAATAATAAATTTTTAAGTTATTTCAATATAACCTATGTCGAAATCGTAAGAGCAATTCCCTTATTAGTTTTAATTCTTTGGATATATTACGGTCTTCCAATTATGATAGGGGTAAGTTTCTCACCATTTGTATCAGGCATAATAGCATTAACTATTAGCGAAAGTGCATTTCAAGCAGAAATTTTTAGGGCTGGTATAAATTCTATTTCAAAAGGACAACATGAAGTATCTGAGTCACTTGGAATGGATTTCTGGAAAAAAATGAGATTAGTAATCCTGCCGCAAGCAATTAAAGTTGTGCTGCCTGCAATGGGAAATCAATTTGTGTATGTTTTAAAAATGTCTTCTCTAGTATCGATTATAGGAATAGGAGATTTAACTAGAAAGGCAAATGAACTAGTAACAACTACCTACAGACCATTAGAAATATATACTTTTTTAATTTTAGAATACTTAATATTAATATTAGTAGTCTCTTACCTTGTGAGAAAATTAGAAAATAAACTAAAATACAAATAACTTTTTAAAAGAAACTCTAAATACTTTCTTCAAAAAAAATGGAACAAAAGTTAATACGACTAATCCCATCATCCAATTTGTTACCAAGATTGTGTAGAAAATATCTTGGTATTCACCGTTTCTTATATTAATTACATACCATAGAGACATAAATGGTATTAACGTAAGTCTAAGTATCGTCATATATAAACTATAAATTGGTCTTTTAAGCGCTTGGAATAAAGCAGAAGTAATAAAAAATACAGGATAGACGGGCCCGATAAGAGCAGCGACTTGTAAGTAAAGCGCCCCTCTTTGAATGACCTCAAGGTCATTTGTAAAAAAAGAAATTATAATTTCAGATGTTAAATAAACAAAAATACCAGCTAACACCATAAACCCGGAACCAAACATTAATGCTTTTCCATAAACTTCTTTTACTCTGAAATGCATTTTTGCTCCGTAATTTTGACCGGCAATTGATAAAACGGCAGTGTTTAAGCCTATAACTGGTAATAATAAAACTTGTTCTATTCTGACTGCTGTACCATAGCCTGCTGTTGCTAGCTCACCAAATTGACCAACAAAATAGAAAATATTAAATACTCCAAACATTATCATTAACATAGTAAACATTATTGGAACTGACTGTTTAAAAAGTGTGCTGATGTAATTAAACTTTGGTTTAAAGCATTCTAAGTATAAGTATTTTTTTAACTTACAACAATAAACTTTATCAGCTAAATATAATAAGCCTATACACTGAGACACTAATGTTGCTATTGCTAAACCAGCAATTCCAAATGCTGGTATAAATCCATAACCAAAAATGAATAAAGGATTAAGAAATATATTTAAGAAGAAAGTAAATATTAAAACGTTTCTATAACTTTTTGTATCACCTTGTGCATTCAAAGTTCCATTTAAAGATAATTGAACTAATACAATTATAGCACCAAAAAAAATTATATCTAAGTATTCACGTGTTAAAACTATACTTTCTTCAGTAGAACCCATAATTCTTAAAAGTTCATCGGAAAAATTTAAACCAAACAAAGTTACAAAAATTGAGATAACAATTGCTAGTATTATAGACTGAGCAACGTACATAGAAGCTTTTCTGTCCTCTTTAGCCCCAATAGAGTTACTTATTAAAGCTGTTGTACCAGCTCCAATGCCAACAGCTACAGCTATTGCTATAAAATAAATTGGCCAAGATTTTGCTATTGCTGCTAATGCTTCTGGAGAAATTCTTCCAGCAAAATAAGTATCAACTAAATTATAAAAAGTTTGAAAAAGAGATCCAGTGCTAGCGGGTATAGTTACTTTTCTTAAAAGTTGCCAAATTGAACCTTTTGTTAAATCCATATTTAATATTCCTTTTGAAACTTATGCTTCTTTCCCGCTTTTTTGGCAAGATTAATTTGATTTTGCCTCATTCGAAATCTTGATTTTTGCAAACTTGATAGTGTGTCATAACACCTTTCACAAGAAACGCCCTCTTCATATTTTTTTGATCTCTTATCTTTTGTTGATATAGGTTTCCGGCAACCTCCACAAATTGAAAAAGTTCCTTGTTTTAATTTATGCTTTAAAGAAACTCTATTATCGAAAACAAAACATTCGCCTTTCCATAAACTATCTTTTTTTTTTGTTTTGTTGAGATAATTAAGTATTCCACCTTTTAATTGAAACACATTTTTGAAACCCTTTTTTTTTAAAAAAATTGATGCCTTTTCACATCTAATACCTCCGGTGCAGAACATCGCAACAGGTTTATTCTTTTCGACTTTATTTAAAAATTTTGGAAAATCTCGAAAATTTTGTATATTTGGATTCATTGCATTCTTAAAAGAACCAACGCTATACTCAAAGGGTTTTCTCACATCAATCACAAGAGTTTCTTTTTTTGTTATAAATTTATTCCAAGATTTTCCAGACAAATACCTATTATGTCTTTTGCTTTCACTCTTAATTTTTAAACCAAGTGGTACAACTTCTTTTTTTATTTTTACTTTTGCTTTGTGAAATGGTTGAAAACGACTAGTAGAAATATTGCTACTATCAAACTCTGTGAATTTAAATTTTTTTTTTATTAATTTTAAAATTTTAGGAATATCTTTACTATTACCTGCAAGAGATCCGTTAATACCTTCTGATGAAATTATAATTGATCCTCTAATACTGGTGTTTGATATTTCTTTTTGAAGATAAATTTTGTATTTTTTTAAGGAATTAATCTTTTTAAATTTGTAAAATCCAGAAATAGTGAACATTATTTTTTTATACAAATAGTTAATCCGTCGCCAATTGGTATTATGGTCTTTGTAATCCTTTTATCTTGTTTTACATGATTATTAAAATCCCTGATAATATTTGTAAATTTATCGTTATTTGTATCGTCGGCAACTTCACCATGCCATAATACATTATCAATAACTATTAGACCTTTTTTATCTATTAAATCCATACAGGCTTCATAATAATTTAGGTAATTTTCTTTATCAGCGTCTATAAAAATTAAATCAAATAATTTATTTGTATCTTTTAATACTTTCAAACTCTCTATAGCTGGTTTGATAATTTGTTTAATCTTTTTTTCTTTGGCTTTGTCATAAAAAAATTTAGCCTTATTACTAAATTCAAGATTTTTATCTAAACTAATTAAGTTTCCATCAGGAGGGAGAGACATAGCCATAGATAAAGCACTAAATCCAGTAAAACTACCAATCTCTAAAATTTTTTTTACATTTGAAACTTTTATCAATGTTTGTAGAAATTGAGCTTGTGATATAGATATTTGTAGTCTTTGCTGATCTCCTAAACTTATATTATGCTGAATTATTTCATTTTGAACGTCAGATAAAGTTTCTGAGTGATCAATAATATATTTCTCAAGATTATCAGTTAAATCTAATTTTTTAGGCATAATTAGCCTTTTAAGAGTTTTTTTAAGATTTCGTTTGTTAATTGTGGATTAGCTTTTCCGCTTGATTGTTTCATAACTTGACCAACAAAAAAACCAAATAATTTTTCTTTACCGGACTTATACTGGTCAACTTTATCTTTATTCTTAGTTAATATTTCATTGATAATTTTTTCTAATTCTTTGGGATCACTTTGCTGTTTCATGCCTTTTGACTCAATAATTTTTTTAGGATTATCTCCGCTCTCTACCATTAATTCAAAAACTTCTTTTGCTATTCTGCCAGAAATTTCCCCTGACTTTATTGATTGAATCAATTCAGCAAAATTTTTAGCAGAGATAGGTGACTTAGATATATTAAGCCCTTTGTCATTTAACATTGCAAATAAATCTCCCATCATCCATGTTGCTGCAAGCTTTTTATCAGATAATTTCGCAACCTCTTCGTAGTAATTTGAAATTTCTTTTTCAGAAACTAGTACATTGGCTTCATATGAATTAAGTCCGTAATCATTCATAAATCTTTCTTTTTTATTATCGGGTAACTCCGGTAAAGTTTTTTTTAAATCATCTATTAATTTTTGTTCAATTTTGAGAGGTAAAAGATCTGGATCTGGAAAATATCTGTAATCATGAGCATCCTCTTTTGATCTCATGGATCTTGTCTCATTTTTTTTTGTATCAAAAAGTCTTGTTTCTTGCTCAATCTTTTTCCCTTCATCTAATAATTCAACTTGCCTATTGGCTTCGTATTCTATTGCCAATTGCATAAATTTTATTGAATTTACATTTTTTATTTCACATCTTGTTCCAAAATTTTTATCTCCTACTTGTCTTACAGATACATTAACATCAGCTCTCAATGAACCCTCTTGCATATTACCGTCACAAGTTCCTAGATATCTCATTATAGTTCTAAGTTTTTTTATATAAGCATTAACTTCTTCTGGAGATCGAAGATCTGGTTTACTTACAATTTCCATTAGCGCAATTCCAGAACGATTTAAATCGACATAAGTACTTGACGGATCCATATCGTGAATACTTTTACCTGCATCTTGTTCTAGATGAAGTCTTTCAATGCCAATCTCTTTTGAGCCATAAGGCATATCTAATAAAACTTTTCCTTCACCAACTATAGGATTTTTATACTGTGAGATCTGATAGCCTTGAGGCAGGTCTGCATAAAAATAATTTTTTCTATCAAAAACAGAATTATTATTAATTTTAGCATTTAATCCTAAACCAGTCCTTATAGCTTGGTTTATGCACTCTTTATTTATAACTGGCAGCATACCAGGAAAAGCAGAGTCTATAAGACTTACTTGGCTGTTAGGTTCAGCTCCAAATTTAGTTGCAGAACCAGAGAAAAGTTTTGAGTTTGAAGATACTTGGGCATGAACTTCCAAACCAATTATTACCTCATACTTGTTTTTCTCTCCTTTTATAAAATAATCAAATTTATCTTTGCTCATAACCACCAATTTTTTAATTCATTTTTAAAATTACAATTTTTTTCAAAAGCATAGGCCACATTCAATATATTTTGCTCATCTAAAGTCTTTCCAATTAACTGCAATCCTAGTGGATAACCCTTTTTATCTAAGCCTGCTGGTACGGATATTGCAGGTAAACCAGCTAAATTTACCGGTACTGTAAATATATCATTGAGATACATAGAAATAGGGTCATTAGTCTTTTCACCAATTTTAAATGCAGAACTTGGTGTTGAAGGTGTCAAAATAGCATCTACCTTACCAAAATTTTCATCAAAATCTTTTTTAATAAGCTGTCTAACTTTTTGAGCTTTAAGATAATAGGCATCATAGTAACCTGATGATAAAACGTAAGTACCAATCAAGATTCTTCTCTTTACCTCATCTCCAAATCCTTCGGATCTTGTATTCTCATACATTTCAATTAAATCATTTCCTTTTGATGATCTATAACCATACTTTACTCCATCATATCTAGCTAAATTTGAAGAAGCTTCAGCTGGTGCAACTATGTAATATGTTGGCAGTGCATACTTTGTATGAGGAAGTGAAATATCAATTATGTCGGCCCCTAAATCTTTTAAAATACTTTTTCCCTTGTTCCATAATTCGTCAATTTCTTTTGGCATATTTTCAACTCTATATTCCTTAGGTATACCAATTTTGAGGCCTTTAATATTTGTTTTCAAATTTTTTGAATAATTTTCTTTTTTCTTTTCTATAGATGTAGAATCTTTATTATCAAAACCGGCCATAGCCTCCAACATGATCGAACAATCTTTAACAGATTTAGTCATTGGACCAGCTTGATCAAGTGATGAGGCAAATGCAACAATCCCCCAACGCGAACACAATCCATAAGTAGGTTTTAATCCGACAGTTCCAGTGAAGGAAGCAGGCTGTCTTATTGATCCACCTGTATCCGTACCTATTGTTGCAGGAGTTAAATCGGCTGCAAGTGCAGATGCAGATCCACCAGATGATCCTCCAGGAACAGTGTCCTTAGCTATTGGATTTATAACATTTCCAAAATAACTTGTTTCGTTGGATGATCCCATTGCGTATTCATCACAATTCAATTTACCGAGTAAGATTGCTCCCTCTTTCCATAAATTTTCTGTAACAGTGGACTCATATTGAGGTATAAAATTTTCAAGCATTTTACTACCAGCAGTGGTTTTAAATCCATTAGTACAAAAAAGATCTTTTACAGCTAATGGGACTCCTGGGAGTAAAGAGTTTAAATTTGGTTTTTTATCGAATTCTTTTGATTGTTGAATTGTATGTTCAAAACAGGTAGTTATATACGAATTAAGTTTTTTGCTTTTATTTACTTTATCTATATAAAGATTGGCAAGTTCTTCAGATTTAATCTCTTTTTTTTTTATTAAATCTATTATTTCTGATAAATTTTTTTTTATAATTTCTGACATTATTCAATTACCTTTGGAACAACAAAAAATTCTTCATTTTTTTTTGGCGAATTTTCAAGAATTTTATCTCTTATTTTTCCATCATTTATTTGGTCTTCTCTTGATCTGAGCGGAGTGTTTAAAATTGAAGATAATGGCTCCACTTTATCAGTATTTAACTCATTTAATTGCTCTATGAATTTGAATATAGATGTCAAATCTTTAGCTAATGAGTCAGATTTTTTTGAATCAATAGAAATTCTAGCTAACTTACTAATATGTTTAATTTTATCTTTATCTATGGACATCTGTGATTTATGTTATTTATATAGGAAATTAATATCATAAAATATAATAAATAAATGTTAGATATTGAGGAATTTAAGAAAAAACTAGACAAAAAATCAAGGCTAATAGGCATTGATCCTGGAAAAAAGCGTATAGGAATAGCTATTTCAGATGAAAATAAAAAAGTTGCTACTCCGTACACAACTATAATAAAAAAAGATTACTCTAGTTTTTTGGCTCAAATAAAGAAAATAGTTCAGGAAAATACTATTCAAGGTATTGTGATTGGAAACCCAATAAATATGGATGGGTCAACTGGTTCCTCTTCTCAATCTGCAAAAGACTTAGCTATAAATTTATCAAAAGATGTTACACAAAATATCACAATGTGGGATGAGAGATTATCAAGTGAGGGGGCTTTCAATTTATCAAGTAATTTAGATATAAATGTAAGTAAAAAAGTGCAAAAATTAGACGAAAATGCGGCTCAATTCATACTACAAGGAGCTTTAGATTATTTAAATAAAAATAATACTTGATAAGATAGTGCAAAAGGCCTATAGAGTTGATTTTAATGGCAGTTGTAAAAAAGATTTCAGCTATTAAAAACTCACCCAAACATCTTTTAGGTATTCAAAACTTATCAATTTTAGAAGCTAAAAAAATTTTAAATGAAGCAAAGGCCTTTATAAAATTAAACAGAAGTAATACCAAAAAGCTAGACACATTAAGAGGCAAAACTCAAATTAATTTATTTTTTGAACCTTCAACTAGAACACAAAGTTCTTTTGACTTGGCGGGAAAAAGATTAGGCGCTGATGTTATGACTATGAATATGAGTAACTCTGCTTTAAAAAAAGGTGAAACTCTTATTGATACAGCGATGACATTAAATGCAATGCATCCAGATTTAATTGTAATAAGACACCAGGATTCAGGAGCGCCAAATTTGCTTTCGCAAAAAGTTAATTGTGCTGTAATTAATGCAGGAGATGGAAGAAGAGAACACCCTACTCAAGCATTGCTCGATGCTTTAACGATAATTAGTCGTAAAGGTAATATTGAAGGTCTCAAGATAGCAATTTGTGGAGATATACTCCATTCTAGAGTTGCAAGATCAAATATTTATTTAATGAATATGCTTGGAGCAGAGGTAAACGTGATTGCTCCTAAAACATTAATGCCAAAATCAATTGAACGATTGGGTGTAAAGTCTTTCACTAATATGAAAAAAGGTTTAGATGGATGTGACATTGTTATGATGTTGAGATTACAAAATGAAAGAATGCAAGGATCATTTCTTCCTTCCAAAAGAGAATACTACGAGTATTTTGGTTTAACTCCAGAAAAATTAAAGTTTGCGAATAAAAATGCTTTGATTATGCATCCTGGTCCAATGAATAGAGGAGTAGAAATAGATACTAAATTGGCTGACGATATTAATGTAAGTCTAGTAAAAGAACAGGTTGAACTTGGAGTAGCTGTTAGAATGGCATGTTTAAAATTATATTGTAAATGAATGAAAAAATTATAATAAACGCTAGAATTGTTGACCCGTCTCAAAAATTAGATGAAATGGGCTCGGTTATTATTGATAAAAATGGAAAAGTAAAAGCTATAGGGAAAAAAGTAACTAAAAAAGACTGTCCAAACGCTGAAATAATTGATGCTAAAAGAAATCTAATAATACCTGGTATCGTAGATATGAAGGCTTTTGTTGGAGAACCAGGATTTGAATACAAAGAAAATTTTAGAACTTTAAGTCAAGCAGCTCTTGCAGGTGGTGTAACTTCAATTGTTACGATGCCTAATACAAAACCAATTATAGATAATGTCTCCATGGTTGATTTTATAATGAGACGTGGACGAGATAAATCAAAAATTAATCTCTATCCATGTGCTTCTCTCACAAAACAAATGGAAGGTAAGCTGATGACGGAATTTGGTTTATTGTCAGCAAAAGGAATTATTGGATTTAGTGATGTAAACAAAACAGTTCAAAATACTGAGACTATGGCAAGAATAATGGATTATGCATCTGATGTTGGTGTTTTAATCATGCAACATGCTGAAGATTACGAATTATCAAAAAATAGATGTATTAATGAAGGTGAAGTATCTAATAGACTTGGTTTAAGTGGAATATCACCAATTGCAGAAAAAATTATAATTGAAAGAGATCTTTCTTTATTAAGTGAATTCCCATGCAGATACCATATCAATCAAATTTCATCTCAGAATTCTTTAGATGTTATTAAAAAAAATAAGTTAAATGGTAAAAAATTTAGTGTTGGGGTTTCAATAAATAATATTTCCCTTAATGAAAATGACATT
>CACPFY010000008.1 GCA_902633335.1 uncultured Pelagibacteraceae bacterium
AAATTTTCCATATTGCTACTGACATTAAAATATATAACGTTGTCCAAACAGGTCCGAAAACCCATGCTGGAGGATTAAAAGGTGCTAGTGTTAATTGTGAGTACCAAGGTTCTTTAAAAGCCGAAGTAGTAAAACCGCCAATTGCAGAGGCTAAAAAAGTAATGGTTAATATTATAAATAATGATAAATATTTATTATTCATTATTAAAATATAAACTTTATATGTCAGAAAAACAGAAAAAAATTTGGATAACTGGAGCAAGTAGCGGGATAGGAAAATCAGTTGCTGAAAAATTCGCTAATGAGGGTTGGAAAGTTGCAGTATCAGCTAGAAGAAAAGAACTTCTTGATGAATTAGCTAAAAATCCTAATATAGTATCTTTTCCTCTGGATGTTACAAATCGAAATCAAATTAATGAAGTTTTTAAAAATATTTTAGATAATTTTGGCAACTTAGATACATGTTTATTTTCTAGCGGCACATATGAGCCAAAAGACGAACAAAATATAGATCCTGACAAAATTAAAAATGTAATAAATGTAAATTTTTTAGGTGTAATCGATTGTGTAAAATCTGTTGAAAGATATTTTAAAGATAAGAGGTCTGGACATATTTCAATAGTTTCATCTATTGCAGGTTATAGAGGGTTACCAAATTCAAGCGGATATGGACCATCTAAAGCTGCCTTAACTAACTTTACTGAGAGCATTTATTTTGATTTTAAAAAATTTGGAGTGAGGGTTTCAGTTGTATCACCCGGGTTTATAAAAACCCCATTGACTGATAAAAATGAATTTCCGATGCCATTTTTAAAAACTCCTGAGTATGCAGCAGAAAAAATTTTTAATGGCTTAGTAAAAAGTAGTGCTTTTGAAATCCATTTTCCAAAAGGATTAACTTTGACCTTAAAATTTTTAAGAATATTACCTTATAGACTATATTTATTCTTAGTAGATAAATTAGTAAAGCGCTAATCTTTAACAAACATTACAGTTAACTCTGCAACTTTAATTCCGAACTTAGTCATTGTAGCTCTGTTTATTGCTACTCGCTCATCTTGCATAAAAATCCAATCATCGAAAGTAATTTTAATATTTTTACCTTTTACTGGTACAAGTAAAACATATTCAAATTTAAAAGCAGGGCCATATGAATAGCCTTTTGCAGTTCCAACTACATCCGAAGCGGTGCCCTCATAATTATGTTCGTCTAGTTTATTGATTGTCCATTGTCGGGTTTGTCTTTCTCCGTCATTCCAATTAAATACCTCGTCTAAAATTAATTTCGAACCATCCCACTTTCCGTTTAAATCTGCTTTGAATTGCCTTGTAACCTTTCCAGATCTATTCTGTAATACTCCCCAGGCTTTTACATTGCCTGATAAATAATTTTCTATGACTAATCTAGGTTTTTGGTCTTTAAAATCAGTTGGTTTCATTTTATTTGCACATCCTGTTATAAGTATTAGTAAAAAAAGTCCTATAAATTTTTTCATGAAAAATATCTATTCGACATAGAGAATTGAATCAAGTTAATGTTTCTAGACTTAAAGCCACCCTCACAATAAGATAGATAAAATTCCCACATACGTTTAAAATAATCATCAAAACCAAGTGGGCTTATTTTGTCCCAGACACCTAAAAAATTTTTTCTCCAAGCAGATAGGGTTCTGGCATAATCATCAGAATAAGTATTTATTTTCTCAAGTTTGAGGTTATTTTTTTTTATAAGTTTTTCCATAAAATTTATTGAGGGTAAAAAACCGCCAGGAAAAATATATTTTTGAATGAAATCTTCATTTGCTCGATACCTTTCAAATAACTCATCTTTTATAACAATACCTTGAAGTGCAGCAGTACCATTATTGTTTAAAACTTTTTTTATAGTTTGAAAATATTTGTCCATATAGTTTTCACCTACAGCCTCTATCATCTCTATTGAAGCAACATGGTCATATTTATCTTTTAAGTCTCTATAATCTAAAAATTTAACGTTAACTTTATTATTCAGGCCTGACTTAAATATTCTTTTTTTTGTATAATCATATTGGTTTTTTGAAATCGTTATACAATCAACACTTACATCATATTTCTTTGCTAAATATTCAGCAAAACCGCCCCAGCCACAGCCAATTTCTAATATCTTATTTCCTTCTTTAATATTTAGTAAATTAATAAGTTCTTGAAATTTATTTTTTTGTGCTTTTTCTAGATCATCTTTTTCGTCTTTATAAACTGCACTAGAGTAAGTAAGAGTTTTATCTAACCATAATGAAAAAAAATCGTTACCTAAGTCATAATGCTTTGAAATATATTTTATACTTTTAGATTTGGTATTGGACGCAAATATTTTTTTTAAAAAATTCTTTATTTTTTGTAATTTTAAACTTCCTGAAAAAGAATAAATAGTGTTAATATTTCTTGCAGTAAGTTCGATTAAATTAGTTAAATTTGATGTGTAAAAATCTCTTTTTATATGTGCTTCGCCTAAAGCTGAGCTTCCGCCTAGTATAACATTTAAGTAAAAACTTGGGTTATTAATTTTGATATCTGTAGACAGTTTACTTTCTAAATCCCCAAAATGAAAAACTTTTCCATCGTAATTAATTAATTTTAAATTTCCTTGTGAAATATTTTTTAATTTATTTAAAACAAATTTTTCAGAAATTTTAGTTAAGCTCATTAGTTTTCCTCAAAACTCAAATTATTTTTTAGTTTAACATCTCTTTTCCGATATATTGCTCCTTTTTTCCATAATAGTAATGCTTCATAATGTATCGAACTAATAATTTTTATAGTCATTAATGGATACATTAAAAAATTAATTGCAAGCTGTTTATAACAAAATTCTTTTTTATCTCCCGTTTGAGTTGCAGTTAAAATTGTTCCATCAGCATCTGTTTGTTTTATAAAAACTGATAGTTTATCGTTTGGATCTATTAATTTAAAGTTGTAAAAAGTTTCCATATCCATAAACGGAGATACATAAAACTTTTTTCTACATTTTTGAATTATTTCCTCATTGTTTTTAATTTTAAAAATATACGTATGTTGTTCATTGAATGTATTTTTTACCTCATAAAAAATTGCTACTAATTTATCTTTTTCATAGCAATAAAAAATGCTCAAAGGATTAAAAACGTATCCGAGTATTCTAGGATAACAAAGCAATTTAATGTTTGTTATATTTTCTTTTATCCGGAATTTTTTTAGATTTGAAATTACCCAATCCTTCAAATTACCTCCATCTCGATCTCCATGATCTTTGTCATAAAAACTAAAAATATTGAATTTGTTATGTGAAAAAATACCTATTGATTTGTCCAAAATATTTATCTCATCTAAATCGATTAAAAGTGAAAAAGTTTTATATTTTAGAAAATGCCTAACAGGCTTAAATCTTGTATGGGTAACTTCACCATTATAAATGCAAGAGTTCATTAAATTTTAAAATTGTTTATTAATTCAATTGATGATTTTAATCCATCTTCATGGAAACCGTAACCGAAATAACTACCACAAAACCAGGTTCTTTTTTTACCTTGAATCTTATGTAAATCTTTTTGAAGTAGCGTATTCTCAGTGTTTAAGTATGGATGAGTAAAATTTATTTTTTTAACAATAAGGTTATCTTGAACATTATGAATAGGATTTAAAGTTAAAAAATAGTTTCTAGGTGTTTTTAAATTTTGAAGTTTGTTTAACCAATAAGTTATACATGTTCTTTTTCCATCTGAAATAGAATTCCAGCTGGACCAGGCTCTTTTTTTTTGAGGCATTAGACTTTCATCAGTATGTAAAATAGCTTCATTTTCAACATACTTAAATTTTCCCAAAATATTTTTTTCCTGTGTAGTCGGTTTTTCTAGCATTTCTAAACTTTCATCAGCATGTGAAGCTAAAACTACGTGATCATAATCTGTATACTCATTTCCAATTATAATTCGAATATTATCATCACTTCTAACTATTTTGCTCACTTTATAATTTTTAAATATTTCACCACTGATTTTATCAGTAACTTTTTTAACATAAGATCTACTTCTATTTGTAACTGTATACCACTGCGGTCTATTTTTTAATTTAAATAACCCGTGATTAATAAAGAAATTTAAAAAAAATTTTATTGGCATCTTTTTTGCTTTTTCAAACGGCATCGACCATATAGCAGCAACCATAGGTATTATGTGATAATCTATAAAATATTCTGAAAGTTTTTTTTTATTTAAAAAATCCCCTAAAGTTTGCTCTGTTATTTTATTTTTAAGTATTTGTGGTGCAGTTTTATAAAAGTAAATTATCTCTTTTATCATAATTAAAAATTTAAAATTTAATAAATTAATTCTATTTGCAAAAATTCCACTAAGACCACTTCCACTATATTCTATGTTAGTATTTTTTATTGAAACAGAGAAAGACATATCACTTTTTTCATACGGAACATTTAGATCTTTAAAAAATTTAATTAAATTTGGGTAAGTTACTTCATTAAAAACAATAAAACCTAAATCAACTGGAACAATTTTATCATCTTCTTTGATATCATAGGTAAAAGAGTGTCCGCCAAAGTGATCAGCTTTTTCATATAAATCAACTTTAAATTTTTTTGACAAAAAGTATGCAGAAGATAGTCCGGATATCCCAGAGCCAATTACTGCTATTTTCATTTATTAAGCAGCTTCATCTTTATATTCATCCATAGATGGGCAAGAACATACAAGATTTCTATCTCCATAAACATTGTCAACTCTTGCAACCGGAGGCCAATATTTATTATTTTTTACAAACTCGGTTGGAAAAGCCGCCTCTTCTCGGGTATATTTGTGACTCCAGTCATTTGAAGCTAGTTCAATGTAAGTGTGAGGAGCGTTTTTTAATGGATTGTCAATTTTATCAAATTTTGATGACTCCACTAGATCAATTTCTTTTTTTATTTTAATTAATGCATTACAAAACTTATCTATTTCTTCTAAATTTTCACTTTCTGTGGGCTCTATCATTATCGTTCCTGCAACTGGCCAGGACATAGTTGGGGCGTGATATCCAAAATCGATTAATCTTTTAGCTAAATCTTCTTCTGAAATTCCTGAACTAGCTTTAATTGGTCTAATATCTATTATGCACTCATGGGCCACGTTACCATTTTTACCAGTGTATAAAACTTTGTAGTCTTTAGATAATTTCTTTGAAATATAATTTGCGTTTAAAATTGAAATTTGTGAAGCTTTTTTTAAACCCTCAGCCCCCATCATCTTTATATACATCCAAGATATAGGTAAAATGCTTGAACTTCCCCACGGTGCAGCCGAAACAGCCCCCATTCCATTTTTTGGTCCTGCGTCTTTAATTATTTCATGAGTTGGAAGAAAATCAGCTAAATGTTTTGCGCACGCAATTGGTCCCATTCCTGGTCCTCCGCCTCCATGTGGTATGCAAAATGTTTTGTGCAAATTAATATGACAGACATCTGGTCCAAATTTTCCTGGTTTTGCAATGCCAACTAGAGCATTTAAATTTGCTCCATCCATATATACCTGGCCACCATGTTTATGAATTACATCGCAAATTTCAATAATTTTTTCTTCAAATACTCCATGAGTAGAAGGGTAAGTAACCATTAAAGCGGCTAAATTTTTTGAATATTTTTCTGCTTTGTTTTTCAAATCGTCTAGGTCCACGTTACCGTCTTCATCACAGTTTACTACAACCACTTTCATCCCACTCATTTGAGCACTTGCTGGATTAGTTCCGTGCGCTGAGTTTGGAATTAAACAAACATCTCGGGTACCTTGTCCGTTACTTTCGTGAAATTTTCTTATTGTCATTAACCCTGCGTATTCACCCTGAGCACCAGAATTTGGTTGTAAAGAAACTGCATCATATCCAGTGATTTCTTTTAAATCATTTATTAGGTCATCAAATAAAATTTTATACCCTTCCATTTGATCTGTTGGCACAAATGGGTGTGGCAAAGAAAATTCCTTCCAAGTAATAGGCATTAACTCTGCTGTTGCATTAAGTTTCATAGTGCAAGAACCTAGGGCAATCATTGATCGATTAAGTGCTATATCACAATCTTCAAGTTTTTTTAAATACCTTAGCATCTCTGTTTCTGAATGATATTTATTGAAAACAGGATGAGTCAGATACTTTGATGTTCTTAAAAGATTTTTAGGAAGATTATTAAGCTCAACTTTTACATCCTGATTTATTATTTTAGAAACTCCAAATACTTTTAACAATGTATTAACGTCGTTAAGTTTTTTTGCTTCATCAAATGCTACTGATATGTGTTTGTCATCAACTTTTCTTAAGTTAATATTTTCACTTAAGGCCTTTTGATAAATAGAGTTTGTCTTGTCTTTTGTTTCAATTGTTACTGTATCAAAAAAATGGTCTGACAAAATTTGAAAACCACCTTTTTTAATTTCATCAGCAAATATTTTTGCTAATTTTGAAGTCCTGTTAGCTATTTTAAGTATTCCATCAGGTCCATGATAAATAGCAAAGGCTGCAGATATTATTGCTAATAATGCTTGCGCTGTACATATGTTGCTAGTTGCTTTATCTCGTCTGATATGTTGTTCCCTTGTTTGTAAAGAAAGTCTGTATGCTTTTTTTCCATGTCTATCTTTCGATACACCTATAATTCTACCTGGCATAGATCTTTTAAATTCTTCTTTAGTAGCAAAAAATGCTGCATGAGGACCGCCATAGCCCATAGGAATTCCAAACCTTTGAGCACTACCAACAGCTATATCAGCGCCAAGTTCTGCAGGAGTTTTTAACCTAGCTAAAGATAATAAATCACATATTAAAATTGCTTTTCCATTTTTTTTATGTATTTGACTTATGCTTTCGCTTGGATCTATTATTTCACCAAGAGTTCCAGGATAAGCTAAAACCCCGCAAATTATGTCTTGATTAATTTTTGATAACTCCTTTTTTTCGTCACCGATAATAAGTTCTAATCCAAAAGGCTTTGTACGAGTTTTAATAAGATCAATTGTCTGTGGGTTACAATTACTTGAAATAAATATTGTTTTTGCGTTTGTTTTATCTAATCTTTGGGATAAGCCGACTGCTTCTGCTGTAGCAGTTGCTTCGTCAAGTAAAGAAGCGTTAGCAATATCCATGCCCGTAAGATCAATTATTGTTTGTTGAAAATTTAAAAGCATTTCAAGTCGACCCTGAGCCACTTCAGGTTGGTAAGGTGTATAAGAAGTATACCATCCTGGATTTTCTAAGATATTTCTCAAGATTACATTTGGAGTAATAGAATTATAGTATCCCATACCAATAAAGTTTCTAAAAATTTTATTTTTTTTAGATATAGATTTTAATTTTTTTAAAGCATCATTTTCGGACAACGGCTCATCTATATTAAGATCATCTTTTAATAAAATTTTTTCTGGAACAGTATTTTTCATTAAATCTTCAAGCGAACTATACCCTACGTGTTGGAGCATTTTTGACTGTTCGTCAACTGAAGGCCCAATATGTCTTTTTATGAATTCTTTTGAATTATCATCAATCATTTAATTTGGATTCTCCTTACAAAATTTATCGTATTCATCTTTTGACATTAATGACTCAAGTTCACCTTTATCTTTAATCTTTAATTTAAAAAACCAACTCGCTCCCTCTGGATCTCCGTTAACACTTCCTGGATCATCAACTATAGTTTTATTTCCTTCTGTAACTTCACCTGAAATTGGTGAATAAACATCACTAGCTGCCTTAGTTGACTCTACAACAGCGGCCTGCCCTTCTTTCTCTATAGCTTTACCCGCGTCTGGTACTTCAACGAAAACTATATCTCCAAGCATTTCAGTTGCATGTTTGGTTATTCCTACTGTTGCTATATCACCTTCTAAAGAGACCCATTCATGTTTTTTTGAAAATTTTTTTTCACTCATTTTCACCTCCCATAATTATTTAACATAACTTTTTTTATAAAATGGTAGTTCTGAAACTTTACCTTCATATTTTTTCCCTCTGACTTCAAGTTGTATTAAAGTTCCAATTTCAGAAAATTCCGATTTAACGTAACCCATGGCTACTGGCCTGTTTACACTTGGACCAAAAGTTCCACTTGTTACAAAACCAATTTCTTCACCATTAGAAGAGAAAATTTTTGTGTTTTCTCTCGCTATAACCTTTCCCTCAGGTTTAATGCCTACTCTTATTTTTTCACTTCCGTTTGTTAATAAATTTTTAATTTTATTCCAACCATTAAAACCGCCCACCTCTTTCCTTTTTTTTGCAATTGCCCATTTAAGATTGGCTTCTATAGGATTAATTTTTTCATTTAAATCATGACCATATAGACATAATCCGGCTTCTAATCTTAATGTATCTCTTGCACCCAAACCTACAGGCTTCACTCCATTATTAATTAAAAAATCAATTAATTTTTTAACTTTTTTGTTTGAAATTGAGATTTCAAAACCATCTTCTCCCGTGTATCCAGATCTTGTAATGTAAAGACTTTCGCTATCATAATTAAAATTATTACCTGTCATAAATTTTAATTCAGAAACACCTGGTATGAGTTTTTCCAAAATTTCTACTGACTTAGGTCCTTGTAAAGCTATCAAAGATAAATCATTGTTTAAAAGGTGTTTATGATTTTTACCTAAAAATTTTGATATATGTTTGATATCATTTTCCTTACAAGCCGCGTTTAAAATTATACAGAAACCTTTATTTGTTTTTGTAACTATTAAATCATCTATTATTCCACCATCGTCATTAAGTAAAAAAGAATATTTTGAATGGTTGACTTTTAATGATTTTAAATCTGAGGGAATAATTTTTTCTAAAGCTTCTACTAATGTTTCGTCTCCCTCTAAAAAAAATTGCCCCATGTGCGAAACATCAAAAAATCCAGCATGAGTTCTAGTCGAGATATGCTCTTTAACAATACCGTCCTTATATTGTATAGGCATCTCATAGCCGGCGAATGGAACAAATTTTGCTCCCAAACTTTTGTGCAAATCGTATAAAGCTGTTTTTTGTACACCCATAATAACCCTTTTTTGTACCCCATCTGTTTTGAAACCTGAGAGATTTACTCCTTCGGTGAGGCTAAGCCTGCTTTCCAGAGTTATTACGGCAACGGTCCTTTTGCCTGAGAGTTTCCGGGGTGGTTGCTCCTTCGGCGCTACAAAAAGTAGACTCTCCCGTTACAAACGGACTCTCGTCCATTATTCAGAAAAAGTCAATTATTTTTGTTGTTTATTTTCTTTGGTTTATCTGAACTTTTTAATATCACAGCAGAAATAATTATTGCTCCACCCACAAATACACTAATTGGTGGTACTTCATTAAGGAAAAGCCAAACCCAAACCGGTGCAAAAATTGTTTCTAATAACATTAACAATCCAACTGTAACGGCCGGTGTCGTTTTAGAACCGATAGTCACACATATAAAACCAAAGGCTAATTGAGGAACACCTAGAAAAAAACCCATTAATATGTCATTTGGTGAAAAAGATAAATTACTTGCTAAAGTTATTCCGTACAAGCCACTAAATATCCCAGAGTAAAAAATTGCAGGAACCATATCTAGCTCAGGAAATTTTCTAATAATCATTACTAATATTGTAAAATTAATAGGAATCGCAAATGCAACGATATTTCCAAATAAAGTGCCTTGATTAATTGAGTCTCCTAGCATCACAATTAAACCAGCAAAAGCCAGAGCGATAGAGATAAAGCCTTTTAATGTTATCTTTTCTTTAAGAAATAAAAAACCAAAAACCGCTAAAAAAATTGTTTGAGTGCTTATAATAAAAACAACATTAGCTACTGAAGTTTTGGACATGGCAACAATATAAGCAACGAAACTTAAAGATAAGAATAATCCTGCAGTGACAGCTGGAATACCTGATTGTTTAATAACTTCAACTGTATTTCTTTTATATGTAAAAACTAAAAAGATTATTAAAGCAATTATAAAAAAAAAGGATCTAATAGTAAGTATTTGCCAAATATCTGTAGTATCAAAAGATCTAATTATCAAACCGCCCCAACTTAAAAAAAAGCCACCTAGCAAACATAATATATACCCAGGAATTTTATAAATTGAATTCATTTAAACTTTTTCAAAATTTGTGGAAAGTAAAAATGTAAAGTTGCTGCTCTCAAAATCATAAATAATGTTAAAGCAAACCAAATTCCATAATTATGAATCTCTTTAATAATAAATAGAGATAGAGTAAGATAAATAACTACAGATACTATCATGCTATTTCTCATTTCTTTAGTTTGAGTAGCGCCTATAAATATTCCATCTAATTGATAACAAAAAGATGCTATAGGGGGTATTATAATTACCCACAAAGCATACTTATATGATAAATATCTTAGAAGCTCTATATCAGTGATTAAGTTTATAATTTCTTTAAACGACAAAAGATATACTAAACTTATCGCTACTCCAGTAGTGAAGCTAAGTATAATTGAATTTTTCACACAAGATAAAAACATTTTTTCTGATCTCTTTCCCACTGAATAACCAATTATGCCTTCAGTAGAAAAAGCATATGCATCAAGAAAAAAAGATGAAATAATGACTAATTGAATCAAAATTGCGTTTATTGCTACGTATTTTTCTCCTAAAGTTGAGCTTAAATAGGTTATCCAAAAAAAAGAAAAAGTTAAAAGAATAGTTCTTACAAATATATTAAAATTTATATTAAAAAGTTTAAATAATTTTTTATGGTTAAAAACACTTTTACTATTAAACCTTGGTATTACGTTGAACTTTTTAATTATGAAATAATAAGTATAAATTAAAAAAGAGATAGCTGTAAGATATGCAGCTATAAATGTGCCTAGAGCTACACCTGTAACATTTAAATTTAATTCCTTTACGAAATAAATGCTAAATAATATATTTGATAAACTTAAAATTATGATTAATAAACTTGAAATGAATGTTCTTTGTATCCCTAAGTAAAAACCAACTAAAACATAGATCACTAATTCAGCAGGAGCAGAAAGTACTCTTATGGAAATATAATCGTCTATTAGATTTTTTGTTTGAACAGATGTTTGAAAGATTTCTCTTAAAACATGTATTAATAATGGTTTAAAAATTATGATTAACAATGATATAAAAGTTGCGATGATGATATTTCTTAATATTATATAAACTAATTCTCTATAATCAGCTTTTCCAAGTGCCTGGGATATAAGACCAACAGTTCCCATTCTCAAAAACCCAAAACTCCAGAAAATCATTGTTAAAAAAGTAGCAGATATACTTACCGCTATAAGAAATTTTTCACTTTCTAAATGACCCATTAGACCTGTATCCACAATACCAACAAGCGGAATAGCTAAATTAGAAAAGAAAATGGGTATTGAAAGTCTTAATATCTGCCATTTTGTAATATTAACAGTTAACCTCATAGCGGCCATATCAATGAATAAATTATTCTTTATATAGAAACAATTAAATTATATAAGAAATTAATAAAATGGTTGAACAGTTCATAATCGCTATACAGATCATACTAATTGATATCGTAATGGCTGCGGATAACGCGATCATTATAGGTTTAATAGCTGCAAATTTTGCTCCGCAAAATAAGAAGAAAATTATCGCTTGGGGAGTTGCTGGAGCATTTATCTTTAGAATATTTTTTGCATTTGGTACCGAGTATATGTTGGAATATGCATGGATAAAAATAGTCGGTGGATTAGCTCTTTTATGGATAGTTTATAATATTAGACAAGATTTATTTGGAAAAAATAAGATTAGATCACCGGAGGTCAAATCAAAAGAGCCAGTTTCTTTTAAGACTGGTGTTTACAGAATTTTAATAGCAGATATTACTTTGAGTTTTGACAACGTTTTAGGAGTAGTTGGTGCTGCTAAAGACTATTACTATTTAATGATAACAGGATTGCTTTTATCAGTTTTTTTAGTTGCTACACTTGCTACTTATTTTGCTAACTATATCAAGGAGCATAAATGGTTGGGTTATGTTGGTATATTTGTAATTATAATTGTAGCGTTACAGCTCATAATAGGTGGACTTGTAAATTTAGATGTTTTAACCATTAATGAAAAATACGAAGTTTTGTTTAGCGTATGATAGATTTTTGCGTTTTGGGATCCGGTCTTTCAGGGTCTACAATTGCTAATCTCTTAAGCAAAAGATACTCAATTAAAATTTTAGAAAAAGCAAAAGGCATTGGTGGAAGGTCATCAACAAGCAAAATGGGTAATACTGTTAGGTTTGATCACGGTCTTCAATATTACTCTCCAAAAGATTTGGAATTTAAAAAGTTTGTTAACAGATTAATTAAAAAAAAAATATTAAAGATTTGGAACGGCGATCATTTAGATTTTACATTCAAAAATAAAGAGAGCTCTAGCAAAATTATAGGAGCAAAAGGAAATAATGATCTAAATAAATTTTTATTAAAAAAAATAAAAAAAAATTTCAATCAACAAATCACTAATGTTAGATTCAATAAAACACATTGGGATATATACGGAAAAAATAAAAAATTTAAAGCTAAAAGTATAATTATTACTTTTCCCTTCCAACAAACAAAAAAACTTGTAAAAAAATATTTAAATAAAAATTTCCTAAAATTGAAAGTCAAAATGACACCCAATATTACTTTATTACTTAAACAAAAAAGTAAACTTAAAATTCCAATTAGCAGTGTTAGGTTAAATAATAGAATAATTTCTTGGATAAGTAACGAAAATAGTAAAAAAAGATTTTTAAGTAAAGAAAATCATTGGACGGTTCAAACTTCTGAGAATTATTCCACGAAGATAATCAATGTTTACAAAAATAAAAAAACTTTTTATTCAAAACAAATAATTAGAGAATTTTGTAAAATACTTAATCTTGATATCAGAAGTTTAAAGGTAATTAAAATACATGGTTGGAAATATTCATGGAATAAAATAGATACTGGAAAAACATGCTATTGGGATAAAAAATTAAGAATTGGTATCTGTGGTGATTGGTTTATCGGACCTAAAGCTGACGCAGCTTGGATGAGCGCAAATAGTTTATATCAAAAAATAAAAAAAACCCGCCTAAAAAATTTTAAGCGGGTTTAATTTTTTTTAAATTTTAATTAAATTAAAATTTATAGCCTAATGATCCCGAAATTCTCGTGACATTTAAATCTGCCTCGATTAAGTTATTCGTAGATACGCCTGCTCTAGCTACTCCAGATCTTATGCTAACATCATCATAGTCGATGTGTGTTAGTTCCACTCTTCCTACTGTTCCAGCATAAGCATCAAATTCTACGCCTAAGCCAGCTTCAATACCGTCAACTGTTACGTTGCCGTATGTAGATCCAGTAGATAAGGTTTCAAGAGTATTAAGATCAGCTTCAACATAACCTAATTTAGCATATGTTCCGTTACCGAAACCGTATGTTACGTATAGTGTTGTGTGATCGCTAATTTCTGCTTGAGCTTTGTTTGTTCCGCTATCACCTTCTCCGTTAGCATCTTCTCTTTGTCTTAAAGATGAACTTACGTCAGCTGAACCTGGAACGTGGTCAAGACCTATTGAGAATGCAGTTCCCATGATGTTGTTGTATTCTACAAATATAGAACCAACACCAGCTGTGTTACTTACTTCTGCTGAAGTAGATTCTCCACCCTCTGTCTCTGTACCGCTCGCGTCAATCATGGCCATAGACCCTGTTATTCCTACTGTAACACCGTATTCGGCAAGCGACTGGCTTGAACCAAATAAAGCTAGTAAAAACACTAGAGTTATTGCTTTGATCTTTTTCATAATTCTCCTTAGTAAATTGTACAATTAACTAGATCTTCTTTATGACATAAATTTATTCGTGTCTACTTTAAACGTTGTAAAAAAACTGAGTAAATCAACAAAAAATGCCTATTTTGTTGACTTTTTGTGTGATATAAAGGCAACACTAATTAGTTAATTTGCTAAAAAATTGAGTTATTTTGATACTTTTTATTTATCAAGTTTTTTTTAATCTTTGGGTTCAAATTTACTAAATCTCTAGCCTTTAGATTCTTAAGATTTTGAACCAGTTTTAAAAATTTATCAGACTCAGATTTTGTAATAATACCTTCTGTTAAATTTTTAAATTTTTCAATATAATTAGATCTTCTAAAAGGCCTAAGTCCACTTGGGTGCGCATCAGCAACTTCTTTTTCTTCAGAAATAACAGATCCATCTCTCATTTTAACAATTACTTTGCCACCAAATGATTTTTTTAGTGGGTCAGGATCGTGATATTTTTTTGTCCATTCAGCGTCTTCAAATGTTTCTATTTTTCGCCAAAGTTCAACTGTACTTTTTCTATTAGCCCTTTCAGGAGTATATGATTTAATATGATGCCAATTTCCATCTTCAAGTGCAACAGCAAATATATACATTATAGAGTGATCTAAAGTTTCTCTGCTTGCTTTTGGGTCCATTTTTTGTGGGTCGTTTGAACCGGTGCCAATAACAAAATGTGTATGATGACTTGTATGAATTTCAATTTTAGATATTAGTGACTTGTCTTTTATTTTTTTATTTAAACTTTTTGCTAAATCTATTAAAGCTTGAGATTGGTATTCTGCAGAATGTTCTTTTGTATACGTTTCTAAAATAGCTTTTTTTTCCTCATTTATATTCGGTAAAGGTACTGTGTATTCTTTATCAGGGCCAGATAGTATGTACGCAATAACACTATCTTCGCCTTCATAAATGGGGCTTGGAGCTCCTTCTCCTCTCATGCATCTGTCGACAGACTCGATAGCCATTTTCCCTGCATGAGATGGTGCAAAAGCTTTCCAGCTAGAAATTTCTCCTTTTCTAGATTGTCTTGTAGATATTGTTGTATGCAAAGCCTGTTGTATAGATTGATAAATAATATCTTTTTCTAATTTCAAAAGAGTACCAATGCCGGCTGCAACGCTAGGTCCTAAATGAGCTATATGGTCAATTTTATGTTCATGAAGACAAATGCCTTTCACAAGATTTACTTGAACTTCATATCCAGTTAATATTCCTTTAATTAGATTAATTCCATCTATTTTTTTTTGCTGCGCTACAGCTAAAATAGCGGGAATATTATCTCCTGGATGACTGTAATCAGCTGCTAAAAAAGTATCATGATAATCTAACTCTCTTACAGCAGTTCCATTTGCCCAAGCAGCCCATTCACAATGAACTTTAAATTTAGGATCAACCCCAAATAAAGTTGCTCCATTTTTTTTTGGATGAGCTAAAGCCATATCTCTTGCTGAAATTACAGGTTTTCTATTTAAAGATGCTATTGCTACTGATGCATTATCAATTATTCTATTTATAACCATTTCTATTGTTTCAGCTGACGGTCTAGACTTATCAGCTGCTATTTCAGCAATTTTCCAGGCTAGTTGATCTTCTTTTTTAAGCAAGGCTGAAGAGGGATGAGTTTTGACTTTTATTTCTTGCATATTAATTCAACATATTTCTAAGTACGTACTGAAGAATTCCGCCATTCTTATAATACTCAACTTCATTCTGAGTATCTATTCTACAAAGAACTTTAATGGTTTTACTTGTTCCATCTTTATATTTTATTTCACAAGATAACTCGTCTCTTGGTTTAACACCTTTATCTATATCAACTATTGTAATGAGTTCAGAACCATTAATATTCAATTTTTTTCTATCAAAACCTTCTTTAAATTGAAGAGGCAAAACACCCATACCAATAAGATTTGATCTATGAATTCTTTCAAAACTCTCAGCTATTACAGCTTTAATGCCTAAAAGTTTTGTACCTTTAGCAGCCCAATCTCTAGAAGATCCGGTACCGTATTCTTTTCCAGCTATAACGACTAAATCATTATTTCTTTTTTTATATTCCATTGCTGCATCATAAACACTCATAACTTTTCCATCAGGTTGTAGAGTAGTGAAACCACCTTCAGTTCCAGGAGCCATTTCGTTTCTTATTTTAATATTTCCGAAGGTGCCTCTCATCATTACTTCATGGTTGCCTCTTCTTGCTCCATAAGAATTGAAATCTTTTTGTTGTACTTGGTTTTTCATAAAATAATCACCTGTGGGGCTATCTTTTTTTATGTTACCAGCTGGAGATATATGATCAGTAGTAACCGTGTCAGCTAGTAAAAGTAATATTCTTGCATCTTTAATTGGTTTAAATCCCTCTGGCTCATCTGGTAAATCATCAAAAAAAGGAGGTTTTTTCACATATGTAGAGTTATCTTCCCAATTATAAATACTACTATCGACTGTTTTAATAGATCTCCATTCTTTAGGTCCTTCAGAAATGTTTGAATAGCGATCGATAAACATCTTAGCATTAATTGATTTTAACATTATGTTTTCAATTTCTTTATTGCTCGGCCAAATATCTTTTAAAAAGACTTCTTTACCTTCTTTATCAGCACCAAGGGAGCTTTTATATATATCAAAATTCATGTTTCCAGCTAAAGCAAAAGCGACTACAAGAGGTGGCGAAGCAAGATAATTAGCTTTGACATCTGGACTTATTCTTCCTTCAAAATTTCTATTTCCAGATAAAACAGAAACCGCATATAAATTCTCTTTATGTATTGCATCGGAAATATTCTTATTTAGCGGACCAGAATTTCCAATACATGTTGTACAACCATAACCAACTAAATTAAATCCAAGTTCATCTAAATATTTATTTAACCCTGCTTTTTCTAAATAGTCAGTAACTACTTTAGATCCTGGAGCCAAAGATGTTTTTACCCACGGCTTAATCTTTAAACCTTTTTCTATAGCTTTTTTTGCTAGTAATCCTGCACCAATCATTACGCTTGGATTTGAAGTGTTAGTGCAAGACGTAATAGCTGCTATAACTATATCTCCGTCTTTGATTTTAAAATCAGCACCATCAACATTTGCTTCAGAGGGTTTTTCTCTCTTAGTATTTTCTTTAAAAGCTTTAGCAAAGCTCTTGGCAGAATTTGTTAATAAAACTTTGTCTTGTGGTCGTTTGGGACCAGATATACTTGGAACTACGGTGCTTATATCTAAAGACAAAGTATCAGTGAATTCCATACCTTCACTTGCCCACAGACCTTGTTCTTTTGAATATTTTTCTACAAGTTCAATCGTTTCATTATCTCTTCCAGAGAGTTTTAAATATTTTAATGTTTCTTCATCTACTGGAAAGAATCCGCATGTTGCTCCATACTCAGGTGCCATGTTTGCTATTGTAGCTCTATCAGCTAATGTAAGATTTTTTAAACCTTCGCCATAAAACTCAACAAATTTTCCTACCACACCTTTTTTTCTAAGCATCTCAACAATTGCTAATACTAGGTCTGTAGCTGTTAATCCCTCAAGTAGTTTTCCTTTAATTTCTACTCCAACAACTTCGGGAATTAACATTGAAATAGGTTGGCCTAACATGGCTGCCTCTGCTTCTATTCCACCTACTCCCCAGCCTAAAACTGATAATCCATTAACCATTGTCGTATGACTGTCTGTTCCAACTAAAGTGTCTGGGTAAGCATAAAGATCATTACCGCTTTTGGATGACCATACTACTTTAGCTAGATATTCTAAATTTACTTGATGACAAATACCTGTTCCTGGTGGAACAACCCTTAAATTATTAAAAGCTTTTTGACCCCACTTAAGAAATGCATACCTCTCTCCATTTCTAGAAAATTCTTTTTCAACATTTTGATTAAATGATTTTACAGATGCATACTCATCAACCATGACAGAATGGTCTATTACTAAATCTACTGTAGATAGTGGATTAATTTGATTGGGATCTTTATTTTTTTCTTTGACTGCATCCCTCATTGCTGCAAGGTCAGCAATGGCTGGAATGCCAGTGTAATCTTGTAGTAAAGTTCTTGTGGGTCTATAAGCTATTTCTGTATTAGATTTCTTATTTTTAAGCCACTCTTTAATTGCTAGAATCTGCTTCTTGTCTACCGTTGAGCCATCTTCATATCTTAGAAGATTTTCTAATAAAACTTTTAAAGATTTAGGAAGTTTTGATATTCCTTCTAAACCATTTTTTTCTGCAGTTTTTAAATTGAAAATTTTATAATTTTTACCTGATGAATTGATAGTTTCTAAAGAGTTAAACGAATTTTTACTATTAAATTTCATGCGCTATACATAGAACATAATAACACAAACGATAAGCAAAAAAGACATTGAGTAATTAAAATTCTTAATAAATTTATCACTTGTGGCGAATTTTCTCATGTATTTTCCCATTAAACACCACGCTGTCTGACTTCCAACAGCCATACAAAACCAAACTGATGTCAAAATTATTGAGTCTCTTAAATAATTATTTTCAGTATCTATAAAAAGAGAAATAGAAGTCAGTCCAACAATAATGCTTTTTGGATTTACAAATTGAAACCAGAAAGTATTCAGAAAAGTTACTGGTTTTGGATCAATTTTTTGATTCTTTGTTTGCCCCCCAAAAGATAGTTTATACGCCATATATAATAGATAAATTGATCCAAGAATTTTAATTATGGTTTGAATAAATTGATATTTCTCAAAAACTGCAGCAGATGTTAATTGCAAGAGTATTATTAAAAGTGTCCATCCAATTATTACACCAAGCATTGTAGGTATAGCTTTTCTAAAGCCAAAGTTAAACGCTGTATAAGATGTCATGATATTATTAGGTCCAGGTGAAAAAGCTGTAGCAATACCAAATAATATTAATGGAAGAATTTGCATTTTGTTTTTGTGGAATTCTTATTCTATCATTAATTCATAAACAATAATTCAAAATTATTTTTTTTCATATTTTATATTGTCATGAATATAGAGAATTTCCCATCAATTAATTGATAAACAACAAAAGGCTCCTCTTTTTTTCCAGGCATTCCTGGTGTCCCTATTGGCATTCCAGGTAAAGCTATACCATCAATATTAGGTTGCTCTTTTAATAACTTATTTACTGCCTCGAGTGGGACATGTCCCTCTATAAAATATTTGCCAATAATAGTAGTATGGCATGACTGCATTTCTAGTGGAATATTATATTTTTGTTTTATCGAATGAAGACTTCTCATATCTGTCTGCTTAACATTAAATTTTTCTTTTTCTAAAAACAAAACATATCCGTAACAGCATCCGCAAGAGGGAGTTTTAAAAACCTCAACACTCAGTTTTTTATTATCTATATTAGCCAAAGCATATTTTTTATCTTCAATAAAATTAAAAGAATAAAAAAGTGATACTGATAAGATTAATACAATTATTGGCTTAACAAATTTTTTTAATAACATTTGATACCTCAGATTTAATTTAAGCTATATCTAAACCATTATCAGTTTTCTGAGAAGGGTGCACTAGGACAACTTTTCCATCTTTTTCTATCGCACCAAGCACTAATACTTCTGATACAACACCAGCTATATTCTTGTTTGGAAAATTGCATACTCCAATAACTTGTTTTCCGATGAGATTTTCAGCGTTATAGTAATGTGTGATTTGAGCTGAAGATTGTTTAATGCCAATATCTTTTCCAAAATCAACTTTTATTATTAAAGATGGTTTTCTTGCTTTTTCATTTTTTTTTACTTCTAAAACTGTACCGACTTTGATTGAGACCTTTTTAAAATCTTCATAGTTAATTTCCATTTTATCTCCTTATAAAAAAAAGGGGGCTTACGCCCCCTTTTAAATTTTTAAGTTAAATAATTATAATTGTTTATAATTACCTTTGCTCCACTCATAAAAAACGTAACCTGGTAAACTTACGTCACCTTTTTTATCAAAGCTTAAAGTTCCAAGCACTGTATTGAATTTTCCTTTTTTCATTGCTTTAAGAACTTTTTTTCTATCAAGAGATCCAGCTTGAGTTGCAGCTTGTTCAAATACTTGTAACGCAGCATATGAATAAAGCACGTAACCTTCTGGCTCAATTCCTGCAGCTTTGAACTTTTTAACTAATGGTGCAGCTTCTGGATTATTTCTTGGGTCTGGACTGAAAGTCATTAAAGTGCCTTCACCAGCATCACCAGTAATTTGCCAATACTCTGCAGTTACTAGTGCGTCTCCACTGATCAATTTAGTTTTCATACCTTGGTCTCTCATTTGTCTTACGATTAGACCACCTTCAGTATGGTAACCTCCAAGATAAACAGCTTCGATACCGTTTGATTTAAGTTTTGAAACTAAAGCAGAATAATCTTTTTCACCTGCTGTAATAGCTTCGTACATAGTTTCTTTTAATCCACCTTTATTCATGTTTTTCTTAGTAGCATCTGCTAAACCTTTTCCGTAAGCAGTTTTGTCATGAATAATTGCAACTTTTTTTCCACTGTATTCTTTTGCTAAGAATGCACCTGCAACTTCACCTTGCTGGTCATCTCTACCGCAAACTCTAAATACATTCGGTCCACCTTTGTCTGTGAACGCCGGATTAGTTGATGCTGGAGATACTTGGATTATACCTTCTTCAGTGTAAACTTTAGAAGCTGGTATAGAAGATCCTGAACAGAAATGTCCAGCAACATAAGTTACTCCTTGACCTGCAAATTTGTTTGCTACAGCCACAGCTTGTTTTGGATCACAAGCGTCATCACCTATTACTAATTTAACTTTTTCTCCCAAAATACCACCCTTTGCATTAGTATCTTTTAACCACATTTCAGCACCAGCTTTTAACTGAGCACCAAAAGATGCATATTGACCACTCATTGGTCCAGCAGAAGCTACAACAACGTCAGCTTTTGCAGTTATTGATCCTAATAAAAAGATTGAAGCAATAATTGAAAGAATATTTTTCATAATCTTAAACATATGTTCCTCTTTTTGTTGTTAATTAATTAATTAATTTTGATTATTCAACACTACCTTTAGTTTTTTGTAAATATGGAAAAATGTTATTTTTTTCCACCACCCTCTAAATAAGCGGCTTGAATATCCTTATTTTTCAATAGGTCTTGACCGGTTCCTTCTAATGTAACATTTCCGTTGACTAAAACATAACCTCTATCCGCTAACTCTAAAGCCTTTTTGGCATTTTGTTCTACTAAGAAAATAGTAACTTTTTTCTCTTTATTAATATTTTTTATTGCCACGAAAATTTGGTTAACAAGTTTTGGAGCTATACCTAAAGAAGGCTCATCTAAAAGAAGCATTTTTGGCTTGGCCATCAAGGCTCTACCTATCGCTAACATTTGTTGCTCACCTCCTGATAATGTTCCTCCCCTTTGACTAAGTCTGTCTTTTAAAACTGGAAATAAATCGTAAACATCTTTTACGTCGTTATCAAAGTTTTTTCCTTTATCATTTGACGAAGCGCCTAATCTCAAATTATCTTCCACTGATAATCTTGAAAATATTCTTCTTCCTTCAGGAACTTGTGAAATGCCGAGATTAACGATGTCATGTGGTGGCAAACTTTCAATATTTTTATCATCAAATTTAATTTCACCTGTAGCAGCTTTATTTACTCCACTAATTGTCATTAACAACGTTGATTTACCCGCTCCATTAGATCCTATTAGTGAGACGATTTCTCCGCTATTCACCTTAACATTTACTCCTCTTAAGGCCTGTATATTTCCATAAAATGTTTCAACATTAGAAATTGATAACATTATTCCTCCGTACCTAAATAAGCCTCGATAACTTCAGGGCTATTTTTTGTTTCTTTAGCAGATCCTTGGAAAATCTTTTTCCCGTAATTTAAAACTACAACATGATCTGATATTTCCATTACAACGCTCATATCGTGCTCTATTAGGAGAATGCCTGTTTTTTTTTCATTTTTTATAAATAAAAGTAATTTGTTTAACTCAGCGGACTCTTTAGCATTGAGCCCTGCAGCTGGTTCATCTAGACATAACAAATGTGGATTAATGCACATGGCTCTTACAATTTCTAATTTTCTTTGATCTCCGTAAGGTAAATCACCAGCATCGTCGTCTGCTCTGTGCGTTAAACCAATAATATCTAACCAGTATTTTGAAATTTCTACCGCTTCTTTTTCTTTTTTTACAAAAGAAGGTGAGTTGAATAATCCAAGAATAGTAAAACCAGAAGCATCCATTAATTTGTTATGCTGAGCAACCATAAGGTTTTCCAAAACTGACATTTGTGGGAAAAGCCTTATATTTTGAAAAGTTCTGGCAACTCCAGCTTTTTGTGCCACTTTAAAATCAGAAAATTTTCTTAGGTTTAATCTTTCATTTTCTTTATTTAAAAACATTGAGCCAGCAGTAGCCTTATAAAAACCTGTTAAGCAATTAAATACAGTTGTTTTGCCTGCACCATTTGGACCTATTATTGAAGTAATTTTATCTTTATCAGCAGAAAAAGATAAATTATCAATAGCAACTAGACCTCCAAATTTCATTGTTAAGTTTTCTACATCTAATAATTTTTGACTCATTTTGATGAACTCTTTTCCAATGTTATTGTTGGTTTTCTTGTTGCTAAAATTCCTCTTGGTCTAAAAATCATGATTAGAACCATGGCGCCACCAAATGCAATCATCCTATAAGACTCGAAGTCCCTAAAAACTTCAATTAGTCCAATTAAGAAAACAGTAGCTAGTACAACTCCAGTCTGTGAACCCATTCCTCCAAGAACCACTATTGCAACTATTATAGCTGACTCAATAAAAGTAAAACTCTCTGGACTTATAAACGCTTGTCTAGTTGCGAAGAATGATCCTGCAAATCCTCCAAACATCGCTCCAATAGCGAAAGCAGTAAGTTTTGTATTTCTTGGATTAACGCCTAATGATTTACATGCGATTTCATCTTCTCTTAAAGCTTCCCAAGCTCTTCCAATTGGCAGTCTTCTTATCTTAATTGTAAAAAGATTAGTAATTAAAGCTAAAACCAGAATTAAATAATATAAAAAAATAATTCTTTGCATTGGATCATACTCGATGCCAAAAAAAGTATGAAATGTTTGCTCCCCCTCATCTGGAAAACTTTTAAAAGGTAAGCCGAAAAAAGAAGGTCTTGGTATTCCCGTCAGTCCGTCAGGACCTTTAGTAAGTTGATACCAATTTAAAAGCAAAATTCTGATCATTTCTCCAAATGCAAGTGTTACGATCGCTAAATAATCACCTCTTAATCTTAAAACTGGAAAACCTAAAAGAACTCCAAACATTGCTGCAAATATTCCAGCTATTGGTAAACAAATCCAGAATGACCAGCCAAAATGAATTGCAAATAATGCGTATGAATATGCACCTACTGCATAAAAAGCTACGTATCCTAAATCTAATAGACCTGCTAAACCAATTACAATATTTAAGCCCCACCCAAGCATAATGTAAGTTAACATCATGATAGCGATATCCATTAGGTACCTGTCTGTAAAAGGAAGAAAAGGAAAAATTACTGAAAATATAATTGCTGTTAAAGCTATTTGATAACCTTTTGTATCTAAAAAATTACTAATTGATTTACCAATGCTTGATTGAATTCCAGTTTTTTGATCTCGATTGTAAACGTAAAGATTTGTAAGAAATCTCCCTACAGCGCAAACTATAACAATAATTAAAACAATAAACCATTTAGGATGAACTTCAAGAACTTCATTTTTTGCAACTGTCCTTAAACCTACAATCGGACCAAAAAGTGCTAGAGCTATTAAGCCTGTGAATAAACTGTCTTTGATTGACGTCTGAAAAAATTTTTTTTCCATATTAAACCTTTTCAATATCTGGTTTTCCTAAAAAACCAGTTGGGAAAAAGATTAATACAACAACTAAAACTGTAAAAGCTGCAATATCTTTATATTCAATTGAAATATATCCTGACCAAAATACTTCAATTAAACCTATTAATAATCCACCAAGCATAGCACCAGGAACAGATCCAATTCCTCCTAATACTGCAGCAGTAAATGCCTTGATGCCTGCTAAAAACCCTATGTAGAAATCTATTACGCCATAATACATGACGAACATCATTCCAGCTACCGATGCTAAGGAAGAACCGATTATAAATGTAATTGAAATTGTTCTATCTACATTAATTCCCATTAATGCAGTCATTGTTCTATCTTGTTCACAAGCTCGTTGTGCTCTTCCTAAAGCAGTTTTAGTAATTAGTAAGGTAAAGATTGCCATTAAAACTATTGTTACTAACACTATGAATATTTGAAGATAACTCAAAGAAACTGTAAATCCTGTATCTTCCATAAAAGTAAATCCACCTTGAATAACAGGTTGCAACGTTTTAATTCTAGCTCCTTGTGCAGCTTGAACATAATTTTGCAACACAATCGACATTCCTAAAGCAGAAATAAGTGGAGCAAGTCTAAAAGATTTTCTCAGTGGTTTATAAGCTAGTTTTTCAACAGTCCAGCCATAACAAGCTGTAAATACCATAGCGATTAGTAAAGTAAGTAACAAAACTATTGGTAGAGCAATACTTGTAAGTGCAAAAAGAATAAAAGAAATTAAAGCAATAAATGCTCCTACCATAAAGATGTCTCCATGAGCAAAATTTATCATTCCGATTATGCCGTAAACCATGGTGTAACCAATTGCTATCAAGCCATAAACCGAGCCTAGCGTTACACCGTTTATTAACTGTTGTAAGAAATACGCTGTATCCATAAAAAATTTAAAATTTTTTAAAGATGCTATTTAAGACTTTTTGTTGGACTTTGTAAAATTTCTTTTTTTTGAGCTCTTTAAGCACGTAAGCATTGGTTCCCCCAGGGGTTTGAGATTCTAGCACCAGTTGTTTTAGTGAAATTTTATTTTTGTTCATTGCATCCTCGGATAAAGCTAAAAAAAGTTCTCTAGTATAATTCTCTGCTTTATTTCTTTTTATTCCTTTAGAGACTAACCAGCTACTAGTCTCATTTAACAAATTATAAAAAGAAGCCATAAAAGACGAAGTTGCCCAAAAACTTTTGGATGTATTTTCGCTTTTTAATTCTATTACTTTCCCCAAGTATTTAAAAAAATTTTTTAATTTATTATCGTTTGGACAAATTATAATTGGTCCCTTTCTCATTCCTATAAAAGGCAAAGGAATTACTCTTGAAATATTTTTGTTTTTTGTAATTTTTTTTAATTGATTTATATTTATTGTTGAAATTAAACTTATTATCTTCTTAGATTTATTAAATCTTAAACTTTTCAGTATTTTATTTCCTACATTTGGAGTAACAGCCAAGAATATCCAAGAAGAGCTATCTATTACTTGTTGATTGTTATTAGAAACAATCACTTTTTTAAATCTTTTACTTAATTTTTTTGATATCAGTTTATTTCGAGGGGAGATGTAAATTTTTTTGATTTTTAGTTTTGATTTAAAAATACCTTCTATGATTGAAGATGTAATATGACCAGAGCCTAAAAATCCTATATTCATAAATAATGCAGAATAACCAGTCTATACCAATTAATAAAGAAAATTTTAAACTGATTTTTTCAAAAGAATTTATTCTAGTAATAGTATTTTCAATACCTGCAGCATTTACTGCAGATTATTTTAATATTCCATTAGCGTGGTTTTTGGGTCCAATGATTATTACGTCATTAATGTCTCTTTTTGGTTTAAAACTCATAATGCCTAGATTAGTCCTAAGTATAACACTAATTTTACTTGGTCTCTATATTGGAAACTACATCGACAAAAATTTATTTTCACAAATGCATCAATGGATTTGGACCTCTTTAATAATGCTGGGATACATCATTCTAAGTGTTTTACTAGTTTCAAAATACTTGGAAAAATTTTCTGGATATGAAAAAAAAACATCAATTTTTTCTGCAGCTCCAGGAGCTTTGGGTCCGCTTCTAATTTTAGCTGAGGATGAAAAATCTGATCTCAGTCAAGTTGCTACATCTCATTTAATAAGATTGATTATTATTATTACAGTGTTTCCATTTATTGTAGATAGTCTTTATGGTCAAAATAGAATGGAAAAGATAGATGAAGTTCTTGATCAAAACACTTACGAATTAATAATTTTAATTGTTTTATCTTTATTAATTATTTTTATTTTTGATAAAATAAAAGTCCCAGCAGCACTTTTGGCTGGCACACTTGTTGCTAGTGGACTATTACAGATTACTGAAGTTGCAAGCTATAAACTGTCTCCTGGTATAATTGATTTTTGTTTATTAATACTTGGATCATCAGTAGGCTGTAGATTTGCCAATAAAACATTTGGTGAAATTGGAAAAAATGCATTACATAGTTTTGTCGCTACTTTTTTTTTAGTCGTTCTAGGTCTTTTAGCTGCTTTTGTAGCTAGTTTAGTGATAGATAAAAATTTCTTTACTCTACTATTATCCTATTGCCCCGGTGGAATTTATGAAGTTGCAGTAATTGCTATTTTTTTTGATCTAGACCCAGAATTTGTATCTTTTCACCACATTATTAGATTATTAATGATCTTGTTCATTGTGCCAGTAATCTTGCGGTTAATGCAAAAAAAAACCTAATTTTAACCTCTCATTTTTGACATTAATTAAAATTTAGAGTTAAATTTGTTATGGCAAATTTTTTTGATCTGATTGGAAGAATAATGATTTCGGCTATTTTTTTATTTAGCGGAATTAATAAAATCTTTAATTATGATGGCACTGTAGGCTGGATGGAAGGTTTCGGTATACCAGGATTTTTATTAGTGCCAGCAATTATAGTTGAAATATTATTCCCGCTAATGGTTATTGTTGGGTACTACACTAGAATTGCTGCAGGAGGTCTTTTGCTATTTTCATTATTAACTGCATTTATTTTTCACTTAGATTTCTCTAACCAAATGCAGGTAATTGCATTCCTTAAAAATATTGGTCTTGCTGGTGGAATGTTATTTTTGGTAGTTCATGGTGCTAAAGATTTTTCTATGGAGAAGAAAAAAAAATACGTTCGTTTATAAAAAATCTATTTTTTTTTAAAATAACTATTATATATTTGCCAAAAAACAATAAACAAAATAGTTATCATAATACATAACGTTAATGGCCTATCCCAAAGAAACGCCCATGATCCATCACTTATCAGTAATGATCTCCTCAGGTTTTCTTCCATCAAACCTCCTAATACAAACGCTAATATTAAAGGTGGCATAGGAAATTCGTATAAGCGTAAAATTGTTGCTACAACAGCTATTCCTATCATTAAATAAATATCAAAATTGTTAAAAGACATTAAATAAATGCCAGTAACTGAAAAAAATAGAATAAGAGGAATTAAAAAAGCTCTTGGAACTGCTAAAATTCTAGCTATGTATGGAATAAGAGGTAAGTTTAGAATTAATAAAATTACCATTCCGATATACATTGACATTATTACAGACCAAAAAATTTCAGGATTGGTTTGATAAAGTCTTGGTCCAGGCTGTATACCAAAACCTAGTAATGCTCCTAGCATAACAGCAGTGGTACCACTGCCAGGAATACCAAGTGTTAATAAAGGAACAAAAGAACCAGAGCAAGCTGCGTTATTTGCAGTCTCTGGTGCAGATAAACCGTTGACACTACCTTTTCCAAATTTCTGTTTCTCTTCATCTTTAACGAAATTTCTTTCCATTCCATAGGCTAAAAAAGAAGCAATAGTCGAACCAGCTCCTGGTAATACACCTACAATGAAGCCGATTATTGAAGATCTAGGTATTGTTGTAACCATTTTTTTTGTTTCTTCTTTATCAAGTTTTATTGACCCAAGTTTTGATAATGAAATTTGTTTTGCAGCTTGTGTCGGGTCGCTTCCTTTAAAAATAATTGAAAGAGCCTCACTCATTGCAAATGTAGCCATAACTACAAGAACGAAACTTATACCATCTGCCAAATTCATATTATTAAAAACAAATCTTGGTATATCCGATAAGGTATCTTGTCCAACTGAAGCTAACATTAGTCCCAGTACAACCATCATCATTGCTTTTAAAAAATGTCCTTTTGCAGAAAATGCTGATACTGCGGTTAAACCTAAAATCATTAGACCAAAATAATCTGGTGATCTAAAAGCTAAACTTACTTTTGATAAACTAGGTGCGGCAAATAATAAGAAAATTGCAGCGATCGTTCCTCCAGCAAAAGAACTATAAGCTGCGATCGCTAAAGCTTTACCAGCTTTTCCTTGTTGAGCCATTGGGTAACCATCAAAAGATGTGGCTACAGTTCCTGGAATTCCGGGAGCGTTGATTAATATTGAAGATGTTGAACCACCAAAAACTGCACCGTAATAAACTCCCGCCATCAAAATTAATCCGGTTGAAGGTTCAAAACCATAAGTGATCGGTATCATTAAAGCTATTGCTGTCATCGGTCCCAATCCCGGAAGCATTCCAATTATAGTTCCAGCAAAACACCCTATCATCACCATAATGATATTTTTTATTGATAGCGCGGTATTTAAACCGATAAGAATTCCTTCAATCATCCTATTATTCCTAAATATTTTAAAAGTGGGTCACGTAGATAAATGTCTAATAGGCCATGTAAAAGAAACATAAAAATAGCCACAAAAGGAAAGGAGAGTGCAAAAACCCAAAACCATCTTTTTTCGCCAAGTGTTATGTAAGACAGAACCAAAAAAATTGAGGTTGAAAGAAAATAACCTGCCTTCAAAATTGTAACTCCGTAAATGATCATTAAAACGACAAGTGTAATTGTCCTTTTATAATCTAAGACTGAAAGATTAACATTTGCAGGTCTTTTCTCAGGTAAAGCAATATAGAGACCTGAAAAGAAAATTCCAGCGTAACCTAACAAAATTGGAAAAGTTTTCGCATTAAAAGGAGCGTTTTCATCAAAGGCAAAAACTCTAATTTGATATGCGTGATATAAATAAAATCCTGAAAAAACAAAGAAGAGCAGTGAAATAATCTTAACTGGACTTATTTGCACTGCTCCTCCTAATTAGTAAGTAATTAAATTACTCCAAGTTTTTTCATTAGAGCTGTCATTTCTTTAGTTTGTGTTTTTAAAAACTTCACAAACTTTTTGTCTGGGTTATAGATATTAACCCAAGCATTTCTTTTTCTAACAGCTTCCCATTCTGGAGTTTTTTGAACATCACCTAACATTTTTGCTATTTTCTTTTTATCTGCATTACTCATGTTTGGTGGACCAAAGAATCCTCTCCAGTTTACGAACTGAACATCAAAGCCTTGTTCTTTAAGCGTTGGTACTTCTGGAGCATCTGCAACTCTACTAGGTGCAGTGATACCAATTATTCTTACTTGGTCTCGTGCTCCCATTACTTCTCCCAAACCAGTTGAAAGAATTTGAGTTTCTCCTGAAAGTAAACCTGCTAATGCTTTTCCGCCAGCATCGTAAGGTACGTATACAACTTTATTTGGATCGGCTCCTGCTTCTTGGAAAGCTAAAGCACCAATCAAATGGTCCATGCTTCCTCTTACAGATCCACCAGCCATCTTAACAGATTTTGGATTAGATTTATAAGCAGCAACTACATCTTTAAAGTTTTTATACGGTGAATTTTTTGCAACAGCGATTGCACCATAGTCACCTATTACTCCAGCTATTGGTACAACATCTTTGTATGAAAGAACGCCACTACCACTCACGTAACCTTTGTGTCTTGTGATTGATCTTAATACTAAAGGTGTTGATTGAACTAATACTGTACCAGTAGGTTTAGTATTAATCATGAATGATAAAGCTTTACCTCCACCACCACCTGACATATTTTCAAATGACGCGCTCTTTAAGAAACCAGCTTTTGTAAGCGCTTCTCCAGTTCCTCTAGCAGTTCCATCCCAACCACCACCAGCTCCACCGCCAATTACAAAGTGTAATTTGTCAATAGCAAAACTAGTTGATGAGATTGAAGTTAAAAGAACGGTAGCAAATACAAGACTGATAAGTTTTTTAAATTTACTTAACATTTGTTTCCCCCATTGTTTGTTAATTATTATGATTAAAAATAATTAATGAGTAAGAGTCAATATGATTTAATGGAAAAAAGTTCCTCTAATTCTTAATAGTTCTCTAGATAACCCAGAATGCTCTTTGAAAGCTTTTCTCCCATGGAGCCAGAAATAATTATTTGAAAAAATTGTAGAACCTACTGGTAAAGGAAAAACTATTTTGTTTTTGCTCTCTTCCAATGCATCAGATAATTTTTGTAAGAACAAACCTTGTTGCATATTTTTGGGCTCAGGAAATTGATCAATATAAGAAATAATAGGTTTACCTTTCTCATCATTAGAAAATACTGGGTGTTCAACTTTATAATCTACGTTTTTACTCTTGGGTGAACTCCAAATAAAATTTTGTCTACCTATTGGATCTTTGCTTAAGTCTTCTAAATATTCCCAGTCATCTAAGTGCAGTATCACACTTTCTCCTCCTGAAACATTTTGCTCCTCCATCTTAGTCATTATTAACCAGTCTGTTTTTTCTTTTACGTAGGTTCCATCTGTATGAAGATCTAAATTGTTATACGCTTTTCGTAAATACGAGTCGCGTTGATCTACATGTTTCACCTCAAATCTTGCGTAGTATTTTCCTGACATTGAATCAAAATTAGGATTGCCTACAAGATAGGCTAAAGATGTTGATAGTTTAACTAAGAATTCTTTATCAAATTTATTATTTTTCATCTCAGGTTCAATAATTACTGTTCCTGAATTTCTATCACTAAGAATTTTATTAAGTTGTTTGCTTAATTCATTTTTAAATAATTCATCTAAACTTTTAGCAATGGTAAACCTTGTAAAAGGTTTATACTCTAATGATGTAATGGAGTGTTTTTTAAATGGAAATACCAATCTATCTAGATCTGCTTCGGGTATTTTTATAACCTTTACTCTCTTAGAATTCTTATGATCTTCAATTTTTAAACTCATATACTTGTCAAAACAGATAAAAGTATAGCAGAAAATATTGTTGGTATAACCAAATTTTTCTTCATTATAATGAAAATAAATATACAGCTAATAAGGACTATCAAACGTATTATGATGTCGGCATCAGCTAATACTCCAGCAGGAAAAATTATAATTCTACCAAGCAAAGCTGCTAGAGTTGAGTAGGCAACTAGATTAAACCAATCAAAAAGTTTTGAACTAGAATCAACTCTCTCTGAAGTTATTGCTCCTAAAAAACGTGATATAAACGTTGCAACAGATGTTGCAATTATTGCTAATATTATAATTTTATTTGGATCCATCTCTCACTCCAAATAAATATGATATTGAGCCCGCTGTTAAACCGGCAAAAAGAATAGCCCACTCACTTGAAAATAAATAAAATACAGGTCCTAGTGTAGTTCCTAATATAATAGCTAAAGAAATTTTTAAGTTATTCATTGCTCCAATCATCATGCAAAAGAAATAAACAGGATTTACGATTGCTAACCCTATAATAATATCTTTGTTGAGATAGTCTGCTAAAGTAAAACCTATTAAAGTTGTTACAATTGCAGTGGTCCATGTTCCAAAGCCTATACCCATCCAAAAGTCAATTCTGTATTTCTGATCAATTTTTTTATAAGTGTCTTTAGCTATGAGCCAAGATGAGATTGCAAGAAAATGACATGACAAATAATATTTCCATCTAGGTTGAGACTTATGTTTAAGTAAAGGGAAAAGAGATACGGTCATTGGGTATAGTCTGAAATTTACTAACCAAACAGCTATGAAAATATTAATTATTGATGCGCCAATTAATAAAGACTCGGCCATAACAAGTTGACCTGGTAGAGCATAAGTAAAAAAACTTGATGCAGCGCTTTGATGTATGTTTAAACCTGCATCCTTTAGTAAAGCTCCAAGTGCAATAAAGCATGCAGCTAATGGTATCGCTGGACTTCTTACTCCGATTAATGATTTAAGTCCTTTAAAAAAAATTTTTGAATTTATCATCCTCCGAGGAATAATCTGCCTACGTCAGGATTTTTTAAAAGATCATTGCCTTTGCCAGCAATCGCTGTTTGACCGGAAACTAAAACGTATCCTATGTCAGCAAATTCTAAACCTTTTTTAGCATTTTGTTCAACTAAAATAATTGTTTTCTTTTCTGTTTTTTGTAGATCCTCTAAAATTTCAAACACCATACTTATATACTTAGGTTCTAAACCAATTGAAGGTTCATCAACAAGTAGCACCGAAGGTTTCATGACTAGAGCTCTAGAGATTTCTAATAGTCTTCTTTCTCCGCCTGATAAAACTTTTGCAGGTTGATTTCTTCTATTTCTTAGTCTGTCATATTTTTGAAAAATTCTTTCAGCTTCTTCGTAAGCTTCGTCTTGTTTATCTTTAATATATCCTCCCATTAAAAGGTTTTCCTCCACTGTCATGTCAGGGAAAACAGAATTATCCTGCAAAATATACGCAATACCAACTTTACTTAATTTTTCTGCAGGAGTAAGCTTAGTAATTTCATTGCCTTCTAGTTCAATCTTTCCATCAAAGATATTTGTGAAACCATATATAGAGTGAAGAATTGTAGATTTTCCCGCACCGTTTGGTCCAATTAAGCATAACGATTGAGCTTTACTCACTGTTAAATCAAATTTATGAAGAATTTCCATCTTTCCGTAACCTGCGTTAAGCCCTCTTATTGTTAAATGAACATCGTTAGGAGAAAGTTTATTTAATTCTTCTAACCCTGGAGCCTTTCCTAAAACATCATATTGATTAGCCATTACTGTGCTCCTAAATAAGCATCAACAACTCGCTTATCATTTTTAATTTGATCTGGTGAACCTTCTGCTAACATTTTTCCATGTGCTAGACAGAATATTTTTTGAGCTAAGCTCATTATGACTCTCATATTATGTTCAATAACTAATAACGTAATTCCATAATCTTTGTTTATTTTAATTAACCTATCAATAATTCCATTAATTAACGTTGGATTTATTCCTGCCGTTGGTTCATCTAATAAAAGCATTTTCGGCTCATTCATTAATGCCATAGCTAATTCTAATAATTTTTGCTGTCCAAATGATAAATCTCCTGCTCTTAAATTTCTTTTCTGATATAGGCCAACAAAGTTAAGAAGGTTTTCCGCTTTTTCAGTCAACTCTAAAGGCACTTTTGCAAATATAAATCCGGAGTCACTAGCTTTATGGCTAATAAGCATATTTTCTACGCAATTAAGTTTCGAATAAATTCGTGTTTGTTGAAAAGTTCTTAATAAGCCTAGTTTTGCTACTGCTGGTACAGGCATTTCAGAAACCTCGGTATTATCAAAGATAATAGATCCTTGATCTATTGGGTGAGTTCCTACAATCGAATTAAATAAAGTTGTTTTACCAGAACCGTTTGGTCCTATTAAACCAACTATTGATCCCTGCTCTACTGAAACAGAAATGTCAACGTTGGCTTGGACACCGCCAAAAGATTTGCTTACATTTTTTACTTCTAAAATACTCATTTTAATTCCACCTGCGCTTTACGATCTTTTTCATCAATTACTTCACCAAATCTTTCAGGATATTTTTCTCTTAACCAACCCATTAGTCCCTCAGGGAAATAAATTACAATTACTACAATTAAAACTCCTAGAGCAACGTATTGCCAACCTAAGATTAAAGTCCAGAAACCCTCTTTTAAAAAATGGAATAAGGTTGCACCAATAACCGGTCCCCATAAAGTTCCTTTACCTCCTAGAATTGCCATTAAGACCATGAACACTCCCATTTCTCTTCCATCAAAAGCAACATCTGTTGAGTCTATGTAACCGATTAGTCCACCCATTATTCCTCCAGCAAGACCAGCAAAAAAAGCGGACACCATCCATCCTACAATTTTATATTTCATTGTTTGAATACCCATCGCTTCAGCCTTATCTTCATTGTCTCTTATTGCATTTAAAATTAATTTGAATCTAGATCCATAAATCCATTTGATAAAAACAAATGTACCAATTAATAAGACAAAACTTAAAAAATAGAAAAAATCTCCTCTAGCTCCAGGATCAACTATATCTTTTGGGAACGGCGGTGTAGTAAAGCCCTGGCCTGCTCCAATGATTTCAATCCCTCCAGCAATTTCACCTGCGGCAATACCTAAGCCTAAAGTACAAATAGCAAAATAATGGCCTCTTAATCCTAAAATTGCGTAACCAATAGCGCCTGCAATAATAGTCGGAACTAACGCAGCAACTAATAAACCAACGCCCATACCTTGAAAATATTGAGATGTAGTGTGTACAAATGTTTTCTCACCACCGCTTTCCGTCCATTCAGCTAATGGAAAAAACATTCCAACTTGAACCGATGCAGTTAGATACATTCCAAGACCATAAAAAAGAATGTTTCCAAAAGTATTATAACCCATTTCTCCACCTTGCAGATTCCATGTCATAGCTAATACTATTAAAACACAAAGTATTGTAAGCTGAACTTTAAAACCTGGGAATAAAAATGGAGCAGCTAGTCCTAAGATTATTAAGCCGGAGTATAAAATTAAATCTTTTTGTTTCACATTGTCCATTTATTTCAAATACTCCCTTTTCTTTGAAAGTTTAAATCTTCTATAAACTAATATGAAAACTAGCAGCATAAACACTGCTCCAATTCTAAATTCTGTTCCTAAAATATAATCTGCAAATTCCTCAAAAAGTCCTAAACCCATTCCAGAAATTGCTACCGCAGGTAAATTTCCAAGACCTGCAACAATTACTATCATAAAAGATCTAACCGTATAAGGAAGGCCTACGTAAGGGTGCAGGGTAAGTGTAATTGCAATTAAAGCACCAGCAATTCCACATAATGCTGCGTTTATACCAAAAGTTGCGGCATAAACTTTTTCTGTATCAACACCTAAAATTTTTGCAGCTCTAGCATTTTGTGCTGTGGCTCTTATAGCTCGTCCAAGTCTAGATTTTTTCATATATATTACTAAAGCGATTGCATACAAAATACTTACTACTGCAGAGAAAATTTTTGAGTTAGGTAATGTTACTGAATTATCAAAAAGCATTGTTGTTCCGTACTCTGATTGAGCAACAACAACATCTGCGCCAAAAATAAAATTCATTAATTGTTGAAATATAATAGCGATACCAAAGGTTGCTAAAATTGAGATAAATAAATCGCGATCTACGACTTTATTAATAACTAATTTATATAGTGCCCATCCAACAAAAAACATTATAATTGGTGAAACAATAACTCCCCACGCTGGGTGAATTCCAGCAAGATACATTGTATAAGCAATATATCCTCCAAGAATTACTAGGTCTCCTTGTGCAATATTTATTATATTCATTACCCCCCATTGAAGAGCCATACCATAGGCAATTAAAGCAAATAAAATACCTAGAAGAATTCCGTCCAAAGAAGCCTGGACCATAAGGATTGGAGCTTTAAAAATAAGAAAGTCCATAAAAACCTAAAACTTATAAAAGAAATGCCCCCTAAATACTAGGGGGCATTTCAAATCTAATTAGATATTAGCTTCTTTCAGACCACTTAGGGATTGGGTGGTAGAATTTGTCTGAAGCCCATTTTGTTGGAGCAACAACTTTATTCTCACACGTATCACCTTTACATCTTACTTGGAATAAAATCATAGGCTTAGCAGTGTTTTGTCCGCCAGGTCCAAATTTAATATTTCCATAGAAAGTTTGCATTTCAGTAGTTTTAAGAGCGTCTCTTACTTTATCTCCATCAAAAGAATTTGCTCTTTCGAACGCATCTTTGAATACTAATAAAGCAGCAGAAGATTCAGCTGATTGGTATGGTGGAGCATAACCAAATTCTTTTTTAAAGTCTTTGTCATACTTCTTACCAGTTCCAAAAAACTTATCTTTATAGCTTAAGTTTTTGTGCCACTGTGATGCACATAACGCGTACTCTGATTTCTTTCCGTGTTGTTTAGAAAGTTTTGCAGCGTCGCAGTGTGTCATCGCTAACATAGGGACATCTACTTTCATTTCAGCTATTTGTCTGATTGCAGTCAATGCACCTTTTGTGTGACCTGATACGACAAGTACATCTGGCTTAGTAGCTTTTACTTTAGCTAGTGTAGCTGCCATATCATTAAGTTCTTTTGGTAATTTATCATCGATAATAATCTCTGATCCAGTTCTCTTTGCAGCATCTAAGATACCTAATCTCACGTCTTGTGAGAATGCATCCTGTTCAAATGCCTGAGCAATTCTTACTGGCTTACCACCGTTTTTCTCTACCGCTAAATCGATAGCTACTTCAAGGTATTGGTTAGCCGGTGATAACACAGCAAACAAATATTTATATCCTTTTGTAAATAAAGATCTAGATGCACCATTCGCTTCAACCATAGGAATTTTATATTTCTCGGTTACTGGTGCGATGGCTTTTGTTAAACCTGAACTGTAAGGTCCAAGCATATACTTAACGCCATCTTGGTTAATTAGTCTTTCAGCTAATTGTGCGGCTCTCTTTGGATTTGACTCATCATCGTAATAAATGATTTCAAATTTATATTTCTTCCCTTGAACTTCAACTCCACCCATTTTGTTGATTCTGTCAACGGCTAAGTTGTAACCGTTTTGAGTGTGAACTCCATTTGAAGAATATTTTCCAGTTAGAGAAATTGCAGCACCTAATACTATGTACTCACCATCAACTTTTGCAAAAGAAGATGACATGCTTGATAGCATTAATGTGATAGCTGAAATAAATGTAATAAATAGTTTTGTTAATTTATTCATTATTTCCTCTCTGTTAATTAATTAATTAATAAATTATTAAAACAAGATTTTATAAAAATAACAACAGTTAGAATCTATTAATAGTTTTGAGAAGCCGCGACATAAACTGCGATAATTATTAATACACACGCAGAGATTGTATTTAAAACTTTAGGATTATCTTTAAGCCAAATTGAAACTTTATTAGCTGCAAAAGCATAAATCATTAAAGTAGTAAAATCTAAAATGACATAAGTAATTATCAAAATTAAAAACTGAGCGAAATAGTTAGATGAAAAGTCTATAAAAGAAGTAAATATTGTTCCAAAAAAAATTATTGATTTTGGACTAAGTCCAGCAACTAGAAAACCATCTCTGTAAAAAGAAAATATAGATCTTAAGTTTTTATTTCCGCTTTCAACGATCCTAATCCTAGATGTGTAAGTATCATAGGCTAAATAAATTAAATAAAGAATACCCGCCCATTTCAACATTTGTAATATATTAGGGTTATCACTTAAAAATGTACCAATAAAAAATACAACAAGTATTCCCTGACAAAAGTTTGCTGATATATCACCTATCGCAGTCCAAATTGACTTATTAATTCCATAATTCAAAGTATGAGAGACTATGACAACACGAGGTGGCCCTGGAGTAATAAACAAAAATAAAATTATTTGTAAAAAAATCAAAAAATCTGTGGGAAACATTATTTTTATGACTATATATGAATATATGAAGAAGAAAAGTTTTATTCCCCAAACCAAAGTTAAAAATCCTGAACCTAAAAAAAAAGGCACTGATTGGGTTATTTGGGCTGCTTGGGCAGACAGAATTACTTTTGAAGAAATAAAGGAGAAAACTGGAAATAGTGAGTCAGATGTAATTAAAATAATGAGAAAAAACTTAAAACCTTCTGCATTTAGACTTTGGAGAAAAAGAGTTCACAACACTAGTATTAAACATAGAAAAAAATTTAAGTTTGAAAGAAAAAAAATCAGAGAAAAAATAAGGATAAGTGATATAAGTTAATTATGAAAAAAGTTACCATGTATACTGGAAACCCATGCTCATTTTGTGAAGCTGCAAAAGCTCTTTTAAAAACAAAAAATGTTGAAATTGAAGAAATTGATATTTGGAAAGATCCTGCAAAAGCAAAAGAAATGTTGCAAAGAACCAATGGGGCAAGAACAATTCCGCAAATTTTTATTGGAGACCATTACATAGGTGGTAATGATAATCTTCAGTTAGCAAATAGAAGTGGTGAATTAGATAAATTATTATCTTAATCTTATTTTAAATCTGTCAATAAAGGCATCGAGTTACCTGCTCCAAGTTTTAAAGTTGATAAACCTGCCACTTGATTTGCAATATTTAAACACTCTTTAATACTTTTATTTTTTGACAAGGCATATGCTAAACCACCATTAAAGGCATCTCCTGCACCTGTTGTATCTTCAACTTTTTTAAATGGTAGAGCCTTAATATAGATTTCTTCTTTACCGTCAGAATAAAAAAGTCCCTTTTCGCCTAAAGTAATTATTACCTTTTTAAGCCCTAATGCTAAAAGTTTTTTTGCACTTTCTTTTGCATCACTTTCATTTTTTATTTTAACACCGGTATAAAATTCTGCCTCAGCTTCATTTGGAGTAAAGTAATCAGCTAAACTAAAAAATTCTTTATCTAATTTACATGCTGGAGCAGGATTTAATATATTAATTAAACCACTTTCTTTAGCTACTTTTAAACAATGCAATGTTACTTCTATTGGAATTTCTAATTGTGTTAAGAATATTTTTGATTTTTTTATTATATTAATGTCTATGTCGCCTTTGGTAAAACTCGCCGGTGCCCCTCTGATAACAGTAATCGCATTTTGTCCAGTATTACTATCAACATGAATACCTGCTACTCCTGTTTGATGCTCTTTTGAAATTATAATGTTGGATGTATCTATCTTATTTTGTTTAAGAGAATTTAGAGCAAGTTTGCCGTAGTCATCATCCCCAATTTTAGAAATAAAATTAACATTACATCCTAGCCTTGCTAAAGCTATTGCTTGATTGCAGCCTTTACCACCCGGGCCAATATTATATTTATCACCAAGAATAGTTTCACCAGTTGTTGGAATTTTATTTGCTGAAAAACTTAAGTCTGCAACAAATATACCTAGAACAGTAACTTCACTCATTAACCAAGCTTAGTGAGAAAAGGAAAAGTTGTCAAAATATAATAGCTTATGACCTGTATTGAATTTGTAAGAATTAGAACACCAGTGATCAATAAAATTATTCCACCACCTTTTTTAACTTTTAAGTAATGCTTACTAAACCCCTTTTTGGAGTTTAGAAAAATTGTCATATAATATCCAGAAAGTATGAACGGTATTGCTAAACCAAGCGAATAAAAAGAGAGTAATATCACACCACTGACTATAGTTGTTTCAGTAGCTGACAAAGCTAAAATTGAACCTAATACAGGACCTATACAAGGCGTCCAGCCAAAAGCGAATGCGGAACCAACGACAAAAGGGAAAACGAAGTTATCTTTGTAACTTCCCGTGTCTATTTTTTTATCTTGATTAAGAAAATTAAAATTTAATATACCTATAAAATTTAATGAAAATAAAATAATTATAATTCCAGCAGCTATCCTTAGTTCTTTGCCAAAAAAGATTAAAACATTTCCTAAAAATGAAGCAGCCATTCCTAAGCTAATAAAAACAAAAGAAAATCCTAATGCGAAAATAATTGTTTTGATTAAAACAATCTTTTTGTCTTTATCTATTTCATCAAGTTTTTTACCTGTAATGTAGGATATATAACCAGGTATTATAGGTAAAACACAAGGAGTTAGGAAACTGATAAAACCTGCACCGAACGCTAAGAAAGATTTAATTAACATAATTTAATGATACAATTATCATAATGATTATTAAATATGTAAGTTTTTTACTAGGGCTAATATGGTCCTACTCATTTATAAGAACACAATCAATTTTTAGTAATAAAACCGCATTATTGTTTAAAGTTTTTATTTCAAAAGTATCGTGGTTTACTTTTATTGCAGCGTGTTATTTTGGTTACAAAAACTTTTCATTTAAAGCAACATTAATTGGAATTGCTGCAGCAGTAGTAATTGTTCACCTAAGTTTTTTCTTTTTATCTAATTATTTAAGTAAAAAAATAGGACAAGAAAACCTTCTTAAAATAAAAACTGTATTTGAATACACTTTAATTGTCTTTATTGTATATTTTGTTTTCTTTTAATCTGTAGAAATAGTGCTTAGCACATTAAATTTTTTATCTGTTATTACTATTTCGCCTGAACTAGGAACTGCATTAGTAATAGCAGTTATTATGCTGTAATGAGTTATTAAAACTAAATTGCCTCCATCACCATCCCAGTTATTTACAAATGTTTGAAGTTGTTTAAGTTGTTTTGGTTCATTTTTTGCAAAAGATGATTGAAAGGTTGAATTTAAAGCAGGAAACTCAAAATAATTTTTAAAAGCATATTTTGCAGTATCTTTACATCTGCACCATTGGCTGCTTAAAACTTTATCTACAGGAATTTTGTTTTTTTTGAACAGTTTGCCTATAGCTTTTGACTGTTCAATTCCAACCTTATCTAAGTTTCGCTGTGTCTTACAATCTTCAATTTTAAATCCCGGTGGATCTCCACCACCTGGGGCTAACGCATGTCTAATTAATATTATTTTATCCCCCTCTTTTGCTTCAGCCCATAAATCTTTTGCACTTAAATTTTGATAACTTAGGAGTTGAAAAAAAATTAGAAATAAGAAAATTTTTTTCATTTTTTAGGTTTGAAAACTAAACATGTGCCGTTATTACAATATCTTTTGCCTGTAGGCTTTGGACCATCATCAAATAAATGTCCGTGATGTCCTTTGCAATTTTTACAATGGTATTCAGTTCTTGGATAACCAATTAAGTTATCAGTTTTTGTTTCAAATACATTCGGAAGTGATTTAAAAAATGATGGCCAGCCAGTTCCACTATCAAATTTCATACTAGAGTCGAATAATTTTATTCCACATCCAGCACAATGATAAGTGCCTTCTCTTTTTTCATTATTTAAAGGACTTGATCCTGGAGGCTCTGTACCCTCTTGCTTTAATATATAATTTTGCTCAGGAGTTAAATTGCTATCCCAATCTTTACTATTCATCTTTTACTTTGTCATCAACGCCGTAAGGTTTGAATGTGCCTTTGTTTCCAATTTTAATTTCTTTAGCAGGAATTCCTATCACTGTTGCATTTTCTTTTACATCATTAACAACAACTGCATTTGCAGCTACTCTTGCGTTGTCTCCAATTTTTACTGGACCTAAAATTTGAGCACCTGATCCTATTACAACATTGTTTCCAATCGAAGGGTGTCTTTTTTCATGCCTTTGTCTCTCGCTATCGATACTAGGTGAAATACCTCCTAATGTAACGGCATGATAAATTGTAACGTTATCTCCAATTTCTGAAGTTTCACCTATCACTACTCCCATTCCATGATCTATAAATAAATTTTTTCCAATTTTTGCTCCTGGATGTATTTCAATCCCTGTAAAAAATCTTGCTGTTTGAGAAATAATTCTGGCAATTAAATCAAATCCTGCAACAAAGAAAAAATTTCCTATTTTATGAAAAAATACAGCTTTCACACCTGGGTAAGTGAGAATGATACTCACTAAAGATTTTGCCGCAGGATCTCTAGATTTTATAGATTCTAAATAATCGATCATACTATGTATATAATGACTACTTGAAAAATTTAAAGAATTATTTATAAAGTCACAAATTATGAGCAAACCATTTCACTTAGCTATCCCAGCAGGTAATTTAGATACCGCTATTGATTTCTATAAGAACGTTCTTGGGTGCAAATTAGGTAATGGAGAAAAAGATAAGTGGATTGATGTTGATTTTTGGGGCAATGAACTTACTCTACACAAAACTGAAACTAAGCTTCCAAGAGAGAGACATGACGTAGATATGGGAAAAGTTCCTGTTCCTCATTTTGGAGTTCATTTAAATTCAGATGTATTCGATAAAATTAAGAAAAATATAGAACAACACGATAAAGTTAATTATCTTGATAATCCTTACACTAGGTTTAAGGGTCAAAAAGAGGAACAAGAAACATTCTTTATAGAAGATCCACACGGTAACGTTTTAGAGCTTAAAACGATGAAGAATTAGTCATTGACTAGTATTCATTAAAATTGATATAATTATATATAGCGCCGAGTTAAAACAAATTGCGGGCGCTTAACAAATCCAGCTAAAGCGTTAAGTCTCAGACCACCGCTTTAGTCGGTGGTTTTTTTTTAACAAAATTAAAACCGGGTATTTGAACTATATTGTACACCTGACATTTCGTCGAAGTACTAAAAAAGGAGAAAAAAAATGAGTAAAATAAAACATCCAGAAACAATAGGTTTGCATGGTGGCGAATATAGAGCTGACCCTGCAACAACATCTGTAGCTGTACCAATTTACCAAACTACTTCTTATCAATTTAAAAATGCAGAAACAGCTGCGAATTTATTTGGATTGAAAGAATTTGGAAATATTTACACAAGAATAATGAATCCAACTTGTGATGTGTTAGAAAAAAGGGTTGCAGCTTTAGAAGGCGGAATGGCTGCTGTAGCAGTAGGTTCTGGTCAAGCTGCGTCAGCTTTTTGTGTTCAAAATGTTTGTCAGGCTGGTGATAATATTGTTTCTTCAACAGATTTATACGGTGGAACAGTAAATCTTTTCAAAAATACTTTAAGGATGCAGGGCATCGAAGTAAGGTTCGCAGATCCTGCTGATCCAAAAAACTTTGAAAAATTAACTGATGAAAAAACAAGAGCTTATTACGGTGAGTCTTGCCCTAACCCTTATTTAAGAGTTTTTCCAATTAAGGAAGTTGCTGACATCGGTAAAAAACATGGTATCCCATTAATTATCGATAACACTGCGGCACCTGTAATTTGTAGACCTTTAGAACATGGAGCGGCAGTAGTGATGCACTCTTTAACGAAGTACATCGCTGGACATGGTACTTCGATTGGAGGAATAATAGTTGATAGCGGAAATTTCGATTGGGTAAAAGATCCAAAGAGACAACCTTTGTTTAATGAACCTGATCCAAGTTACAATGGAGCAGTGTGGGGAAAAGATGTTCCGAAACTTACTGGAGCAAATATTCCTTTCGCAATTAGAGCTCGTGTAGTTTTGTTACGAGACTTAGGTGCTCCGCTTTCACCATTTAATGCTTTTCAAATTATACAGGGACTTGAAACTGTTGCATTAAGAATGAAACAACATTGTTCGAACGCTGAAAAAGTGGTTAAATTTCTCGAGTCACAGAAAAAAGTGAAGAACGTAATTTATCCTACTAATCACCAGGGTGAAATCAGAGAAAGAGCTAAAAAATATATGAAAGGTGGCTACGGATCTTTAGTTGGTATGGATTTAGGAACTAAAGAGGCTGGTGCTAAATTTATAGATAATTTAAAGCTGCTTTATCATGTTGCAAACATTGGTGACGCTAGAAGTTTAGCAATTCATCCAGCATCAACAACTCATAGTCAATTGAATGACAAACAGTTGGCTGAGGCTGGAGTAACACCAGGGTACGTCAGATTGTCCATTGGTATTGAACATCCTGACGATATTATTGCAGATATTGAACAAGCTTTAGCTGCATAATTGCTTTGTGAATTAGATTTGCTTGACGTGACAACATCTTCAAAATAAGATTTCATATTATTTCTATGAAATCAAAAGCTAAAGTAGTCGTAGTAGGTGGAGGTGTTGTTGGCGTCAGCACGCTTTATCATTTAGCCAAAAAAGGATGGTCAGACGTAGTTCTTATTGAACGAAAAGAGCTCACATCTGGTTCGACTTGGCACGCAGCTGGTTTATTGCCTTTATTTAATATGAGTTATTCTGTTGGTCAACTTCACAGATACGCTGTTCAACTTTATAAATCTTTAGAAAAAGAAACTGGAAAAAACGTTGGTTTCAGTGTGGTCTCAAATATACGATTAGCTCAAACTCAAGATAGGATGGATGAATATCATCAATACGCAGGTGTAGCGAAAACAATTGGAGTTGATGTAAAATTTTTAAAACCAGAACAAGTAAAAGAAATTTGGCCTTTATGTAATATAGAGGGTTTAGTCGGAGCAATTCAGCATCCAGAAGATGGGTATATTCAGCCAGCAGATTTGACACAAGCTATGGCAACGGGTGCAAGAAATCATGGAGCAGAAATTTATAGAAACACAACTGTCTCAGGAATAAAACAAACCAAAGACGGTTGGGTAGTTAAGACAGATAAAGGGGATATCTCTTGCGAACATGTGGTTTCTTGTAGTGGTAACTTTGCAAGACAGACGGGGCGTATGGTAGGATTAGAAGTTCCGGTTATGCCAGTCGAACATCAATACATAGTAACTGAACCACATCCAGAAATTCAAAAAAGAAAAAAAGAAGGTAAACCAGAGATGGGGGTTTTAAGAGATAGCGATAACTCTTGGTACATGAGAGAAGAAGCTGGCGGATTATTACTTGGTCCTTATGAAAAAGGCGCTCCATGTTGTTATGTTGATGGACCTTCAAAAGATAGCGAGTACGAATTATTTCAAGAAGATTTAGATAGATTAGCTCCACATATAGAAGGAGCAATTAAAAGAGTGCCGGCATTTGGAGAAGTTGGTGTAAAAAAAGTTTATAATGGAGCAATAGCTTACACGCCTGATGGAAATCCAATTGTTGGGCCTGCTTGGGGTTTAAAAAACTTTTGGATAAATGAAGGACATAGTTTTGGTATTACAGCAGCAGGTGGTGCCGGATGGCAATTAGCTGAGTGGATTATAGACGGAGAACCAACAATAGATATGTTAGGTGTAGAACCAAGAAGATACGGTGCTTACGTAACTAAATCTTATTTAAAAGAAAAAAATGAGGAAGCTTACGCAAATGTATTTACTGTTCACTACCCAGATGAAGAGCGTGAAGCTGGTCGACCATTAAGACAAGCGCCTTGTTATGATAGATTAAAAAAACTAGGAGCTGTTTTTGGTCAAAAGTTTGGATGGGAAAGAGCAAACTTTTTTGCAGAAAAAGGAGAGAAACAAGAAGATGACTGGTCATTTAGAAGATCTAAATGGTTTAAAAATGTTGAGCGAGAATGTAAAAATGTTAAAGAAAATGTCGGACTGCTAGACATGACCGCATTTGGAAAATGTAGAATCAAAGGTCCTGGAGCTGAAGAGTTCTTAGATAAACTAGTTGCTAATAAATTACCAAAAAAAATAGGAAGAATTAATCTTTGTCACGCATTAAATACAAAAGGTGGGGTTCATTCAGAGTTTACCATAATGAGAGAAGCTGAAGATAGTTTTTATTTAGTTTCCGCTGGTGCGTATCAAAGACTCGATCATGATTGGATACATAAATGGATGCCGGAAGATGGTTCTGTTCAATATGAAAATTTAACAAATAGCATGGGAGTATTAGTAGTAACCGGCCCTAAAGCAAGACAATTAATGCAAAAGGTTTCAAGATCAGATTTTTCTAATGAAAGATTTAAATGGTTAAGTGCTCAAAATATTAATATTGGATTAGCGCCTTGTAATGCTATGAGAGTAAACTTTGTGGGTGAATTAGGATGGGAATTGCATCACCCGATTGAGTATCAAAATCATATTTTCGATCAACTTATGGAGGCTGGAAAAGAATTTGGTATTAAGCCGTACGGTATAAGAGCTATGAATAGTTTAAGAGTTGAGAAATCTTACAAACTAGTGGGTACAGAATTATCAATTGAATATTCTCCTTATGAGTCTGGTTTAGATAGATTTATCCATCCTAATAAGGGAGATTTTATAGGTCGTGCGGCATTAGACAAATGGAGGGCAAAAGGCTTTTCAAATAAATTGGTAACTATGGAGATTCATGGTGTTACAGATGCCGATGTTTTAGGAAATAATCCAATTTACGATAATGGATCAGTAGTTGGAAGAGCTACTGGTGGTGATTTTGGATTTAGGTTAAATAAATCGATAGCTTTAGGAATGGTTAAGCCTGAGCTAGCAAAAGTAGGAAAAAAATTAAAAATTGATATTCTTGGTAAAATGCATGAGGCTTCTATAGTAGAAGACTCTCCTTACGATGCCGAAAATAAATTACTCAGAGCCTAATGAAAATCTTAGTAGCAGTTAAAAGAGTTATTGATTACAACGTTCAAATTAGAGTTAAAGAGGACGGCTCTGGTGTTCATACAGATAATGTAAAAATGTCAACTAATCCACCTGATGATAATGCTGTGGAGGAGTCAGTAAAACTTAAAGAATCCGGCAAAGTAAAAGAAGTTGTCGCTATTTCAATTGGTGAAGATAAAGCACAAGAAACAATAAGAAAAGCTCTTGCAGTCGGCGCTGATAAAGGAATTCATGTTAAAGCTGATAACTACATAGAGCCCTTAGGAATAGCAAAAATATTAAAAAAAATTGTAGAAAAAGAAAAACCGGATATGGTTTTTTTGGGCAAACAAGCTATTGATGACGATTGTAATCAAACTGGTCAAATGTTAGCTGCAATGCTTAATTGGCCACAAGCCACTTTTACTTCTAAAGTAAATTTAAAAGATAAGTCTGTTGAGATAGTTAGAGAAATTGATGAAGGATTAGAAACAATTGAAGTTAATTTACCAGCTGTAGTTTCTTGTGACTTAAGATTAAACGAACCAAGGTTTGCATCTTTACCGAATATCATGAAGGCAAAAAAGAAACCAATGGAACAAATAAATGCAAAAGATTTAGGAATAGATCTTACGAATAGAATTCAGCAAATAAAAGTTGAAGAACCGCCTAAAAGAAAAGCTGGAATTAAAGTTGCAAACGTTGCTGAGTTAGTAAGTAAACTTAAAAATGAGGCTAAGGTATTATAATGTCAGTATTATTAATTGCAGAACATGATAATTCAAAATTAAAACCATTTACACTGAATGCTATTACAGCTGCATCAAAAATTGATGGTGATGTTCATGTTTTAGTAGCTGGGGCAAATTGTGAAAATGTTACTAAAGAAGCGGGAAGTGTTCCGCTTGTTAAAAAAGTTTTATGGTGTGACTCCCCAAATTATCAAAATTATTTGCCTGAAAATTTAGCACCTTTAGTAACAAAGACTGCAGAAAAATATGATCACATCGTTGCATCTGCAAATACATTTGGAAAAAATTTTATGCCAAGGGTAGCTGCTGCGTTAGATATTTCACAAGTAAGTGATATTATAAAAGTGTCTAGCCCTGATACTTTTATAAGACCTATTTATGCTGGGAATGCTTTTGCTACAGTCAAAAGCAATGACAAAAAGAAGTGCGTAACAATAAGACCAACTTCTTTTGACCCTGCTGAAAAAAATGGTGGCTCTGCGCAAGTTGAAAAAATTGAAGCTGTTGACGTGCCAAATACATCAAAATTTATTAAAAGAGAGGAAACAAAATCTGAAAGACCTGAACTTGGTACAGCAAGAATAGTTGTTTCAGGTGGTAGAGGATTAGAAAGTGGAGAAAATTTTAAATTAATTACAGATATTGCTGATAAGCTTAATGCTGCTGTTGGCGCATCACGAGCTGCTGTCGATGCAGGTTACATAAGTAACGATCACCAAGTTGGGCAAACAGGTAAAGTTGTAGTTCCCGATTTATACATTGCTGTAGGAATCTCTGGTGCAATTCAACACTTAGCTGGTATGAAAGAGAGTAAAATAATTGTCGCAATTAACAAAGATGGTGAAGCTCCAATTTTTAGTGTTGCAGACTATGGTTTAGAAGCAGATTTATTTAAAGCTCTTCCTGAGTTTTTAGCTGAGTTGAACAAACTGAATACTATCCAAAAATAATTAGTTTGATATAGTCATTTCATGGCAAGAGAAGCAATGGAATATGATGTGGTTATCGTTGGTGCAGGTCCAGCAGGATTAACTACTGCGATTAAACTTAAACAACTCGACCCGAATTTAAGTGTTTGCATACTTGAAAAAGGTTCCGAAGTTGGAGCGCATATTTTAAGTGGAAATGTATTTGAAACTAAAGCTCTTGATGAGTTAATTCCAAATTGGAGGAATGAAAATGCTCCAATTAAAACAAAAGTTTCAAATGAGAAGTTCCTATTTTTAGGTAAAAAATCATCTTTAAGTTGGCCGACTTGGCTTTTGCCAGCAGTTCAAAAAAATCATAAAAATTATATTATAAGTCTTGCTAATTTGTGTCGTTGGTTGGCAGAACAAGCTGAAAAACTGGGTGTGGAAATTTTTCCAGGGTTTCCAGCAAGTGAAGTTCTTTATAATGACGATGGATCAGTAAAAGGTGTTGCTACATTAGATATGGGTTTAGACAAAGAAGGTAATAAAAAAGATACCTATCAAGAAGGTATGGAATTGCACGCTAAAGTTACTGTTTTCTCTGAAGGTTGCAGAGGTCATCTAGGTAAACAATTAATTAAAAAATTTAGTTTGGATGAAGGAAAAAACCCTCAGCAATACGGTATCGGACTTAAAGAAATTTGGGAAGTAAGTGAACAACAACATCAAGAAGGTTTGGTTATGCATACAGCAGGCTGGCCATTAGATAGCAAAACTTATGGCGGAAGTTTTATTTATCATGCAGAAAATAGACAAATATATTTAGGCTATGTAATAGGTTTAGATTATCAAAATCCTTACCTTTCTCCTTTTGATGAGTTTCAAAGATTTAAAACACACCCAGCGATAAGAAAAATGTTTGAGGGTGGTAAAAGAATTTCTTTTGGTGCAAGAGCTTTAATTGAAGGTGGAATTCAAAGTTTGCCTAAAATGTATATGCCTGGAGCGTTGTTAATAGGTTGCGATGCTGGAACTTTAAATATGCCAAAGATTAAAGGTTCTCACACTGCCATGAAAAGCGGAATAGTTGCTGCAGAAGCAATCGTAGAAAATATAAAAAATAAAGCTGATCTATCAATTTACGAAAAGAAATTTAAAGATAGCTGGGCATATAAGGAATTACATGCAGCAAGAAACGTTAAACCAAGTTTTAGTTGGGGATTGATATTAGGTATAATTTTTACAGGTATCGATCAGATTTTATTTAGAGGAAAATTGCCATTTACTTTAAAGCATAAGCATGCAGACCATGAAGCTTTAAAACCCGCAAAAGAAATGCCTAAGATTGAGTACCCAAAACCTGATGGTAAACTAACTTTTGATAAGACAAGCTCTGTTTATTTAACAGGAACAAATCACACTGAAAATCAACCTGTCCATTTAAAATTGAAGGACCCCGAATTACCAATTAAGTATACACTTCAAAAATATGATGAACCCGCTCAAAGATATTGCCCAGTTGGAGTGTATGAGGTCCAAAAAGAGAAGTTTGTTATTAATTCTCAAAACTGTATCCACTGTAAAACATGTGATATTAAAGAGCCTTCTCAAAACATCACTTGGGTTTGTCCTGAGGGTGGCGGTGGACCCAAATATGGCAATATGTAAATAATTCTTGTTGCTTTTGTATTGGATTGGTCTATACGGCTGGTAATGTACAAGATCATAAAAAATTCCTGGGCTCTTTTCACCGGTTTTACAATTATCATTATTTCTCACGGATTTCAGGGAAACCTTTTAGGAATTAGATCAGTTTTAGAAAATTTTAATTATATAGCAACTGGAACAATGATGTCTGGTTATTTTACTGGTTTTTTTGTGGGAGCTTACATTATACCAAAACTAGTTTCTAAAGTTGGACATATAAGAGTATTTGCTGCATTTGCTTCGATGGCTTCATTAAGTTCTTTGGTGCATGTAGTTTTTGTTGACCCTTTAGTTTGGGTACTTGCAAGATTTTTAACAGGATTTAGCATGATAGGTATATTTGTTATTGTTGAAAGTTGGTTAAATGATAGAGCAAATAATAAAACAAGAGGAAAAGTATTATCGTTATACATGTTCATTACTTTTGCTGGCCTCGCTCTTGGAAACCTATTGCTTAATGTAAGTAATCCAAAAAACTATGAACCATTTATTCTAATTTCATTATTATTTTCTATAGCTTTAATTCCAATACTTTTAACAAAAAGAAAACCTCCGAAATTTAAAAAAACAACCTCAATAAAAATTAAAGAGTTGTTTAAAATCTCACCTTTTGGCAGTTTTTCTATGATTTGCACTGGCTTTATATTTGCGCCAATATTTACGCTTTTATCAGTGTACGCGATTACAATGAAGCTTTCTATATTTGAAACCTCTTTGTTGCTTGTTGGAACGATGTTAGCTGGCGCTTTGTTTCAATGGCCTATTGGATCTTTGTCAGATAGATATGACAGAAGAATAATTATCATTGGATCTTCAATCGCAGCCTCGTTATTTGCTATTTTTGCAGTAATCGTTTCTGGTGCTGGTGCTTCCATACCTAATCTATTTGTGGAGACTACAGTAAGTTTTAATTATTTCTCAACAACAATGGATAAAACAAAACTCTTTTTATTTATTATACTTTTAGCTGGAACTACACTTCCTCTATTCTCATTGAATTTAGCTTTAGTAAATGACCAAATACCAAAAGAAAAATTTGTTGCTGCTGGCGGAGGACTAAATATTATATTTGGTCTAGGTGCAATAGCCGGACCTATAATGTGCTCAGCGCTGATGAATTTACTTGGGCCTAATGGGTTATTTATTCATTTTTTAATATTTTATTTTGCAATTATTATTTTTGGATTTTACAGATTAAATCAAAGAAAATATGAGGATAATCCTGACTCAACTTTCACACCCTTACCAACAAATATTACTCCATTGGGTATTGAACTAGATCCTGAAACAGGAGTAGACTTGTCTAATACTGAAAATAAGAAAAATTAATTTAAATTCGCAGAATCTTTAAATCTTTTTTGAAAATAATCTTCAAATGATTTATTACAAGTAATTAAATATTTATTTCCAAGATTATATATTGAACAATCAACTCTTGCTAAAATAGTTTGCGCCATAGTCCCTTTTGGAAATTTTTCCTCTCTTAAATCAAAATGTGTCAATTTATTTAAAAACTCGTCTTTATTCTCTCCATGTATTTCAAAATAAACTTGTCCATATGAATAATCCGAAGCTAATAAGTCTTCATTTACATTTATTGAGGAAACTAAATTCAAAATTTGATTATGATTCTTTTTACCAGTTAAAATTAAACTCCATTGATCTGGGGAATTTTTGCCAAATAAATAGTTACTATCATATTTTATTTCTAAATTTATGGATGGGGGTTTAATAGATGTTTTTTCTTCAATAATATTATTAAATTTTTCTGAGCCATTTCCTCTTATGATAATTTGATGAAAGTCTTTTTGTGTTACTTGTATTCCAGAAATTGAAACTATTTTACTCATGAGGTTAACCTTTTGTTTTCGGGATCAATGAAAACTGGATTTACTATCTCTACAGGAATATTTTTTGTATTTCCTGACACTGTAACAAAAAATCTTTGACCAAGTAAATTGTTGCCTCCTTTTATCATCGCTAAACCGATTGATTTATTTAAGTTTGGGCTGTGATAGCTTGATGAAACGTGACCAAGATATTTAATAGGGTTTTTAATCTTATTTGGTAATTTATTAATTTCTACAATATGTTGTCCTTCTTCAATCATATCTGATTGATTTATTGGTAATAAACCAACTAGTTGCTTTCTGTCATTTCTTGCAGTATCAGGTCTTGAAAGTGATCTTTTTCCTATGAAGTCCTTTTTATTCTTACCTATCATCCAATTATAATTTAAATCTAGTGGAGTTACAGTTCCATCAGTTTCTTGGCCGACAACAATGTATCCTTTTTCTGCTCTCAATAAGTGCATTGTTTCAGTTCCGTAAGGGATTAAGTTGAAAACTTTCCCACAAGAAAAAATCTTTTCCCATAATTCTAATCCGTATTTTGGAGGTATATAAATTTCATAACCCAACTCCCCAGTAAAACTTGCTCTCATTATTCTAATTTTAGTATCTTGATAATCGAAGTTTTTAAATGTCATGAATGGAAAAGCCTCATTGCTAAAATCTATATGAGGGAACACTCTGGCCATGATATCTCTTGTTTTAGGTCCACTAATATTGAACGTAGAGAATTGTTCTGTAATTGAATTTAAATAAACTTGCAAATGAGGCCACTCAGTCTGTAAATATTCTTCCATATCTGCTAAAACTTTAGGTGCGCCACTTGAGGTTGTTGTGGCAATAAAATGTTGATCACTTATTTTACAAATTATACCGTCATCTTTTATCATTCCATCTTCTCCAAGCATTAATGCATATCTCGAAGTCATTGGTTTCATTTTTGTGAAAGCATTAGTATACATAAGATTCATAAATTCTAATGCATCTCTTCCTTTAATCTCTATCTTTCCAAGTGTGCTTCCATCTAGAATACCAGCTCCTTGCCTTAACATCTTTGACTCTCTTTGGACTGCTTGGTGCATGGTCTCATCATTATTTGCTTTGAAATACCAGGGTCTTTTCCACTGACCAACATCCTCAAATACAGCATTATTTTCTAAATGCCATGAATGAATAGAAGTTTTTCTCTCAGGGTCATAAAATTCATATGTGCTTCTACCTGCTATCGCTGCAAAACTTAAAGGAGCATAAGGCGGTCTATAAGTAGTTGTGCCTACTTCAGCTATTTCTTTTTTAAGAAGTTTAGAGACAAGAGCTAGAGAGTTAATACTACTAATTTTTCCTTGATCAGTTCCCATACTGTTAGTCGTGTATCTTTTTAAATGCTCTATACGATCAAACCCCTCTGTAATTGCTTGTTTTAAATCATTTATAGTCACATCATTATGTAAATCAATAAATGACTTAGACCAATTAGAGTTTTTTTTCTTCTTAGTTTCCCATAACTCTCTAAGAGAAAATTTATTTGTTACATTACATTTAATTTCTAAATTGGCTTTTTTTGTTTTTAAAAATGATAACTTTTGATTAATTTCATCACATAATTTTTTAAAATTATAATTACCGCTTACAGATCCCAATGTAAGTGTTCTTTGAAAAGATGTATCTGGTTTAAATGAGGCTATTAGCTTATCCCACTTTACTAAACCTTTTGATTGAGTAAATAAATGAATGTCAGGATTGAACCCACCTGAAACACAAAGCATTGAAGAATTTAATTTAAAATAGTTCTTTCCATTTCTTATAGTAATTTTTTCAACTTTTTTATTTCCATCGCATCCCTCGACTTCGGAGTCAAAATAAGAAGTTATGTTATTATTTTTTAAAAATTTTTTTATTTCGGTTTCGATTTCATCTTTTTTTCTTGAGTCTATATAGGCTTCGGGTTTGTATCCCAAACTTGTCATAGACTTTAGTAAACTAAAAGTTGAAGAATTGTTTGTAAATATTACTGGTTTACTTTCAGGTATAACTCCATATCTATGAATATATTTTTCAAAAGATGACGCTAGCATGACCCCAGGTAAGTCATTATTTCTAAATGAAATAAATCTTTCTATGTGTCCATTAGATAAAATGGTAAGAGAAGTTCTTATTTTATGAAGAGTAAGTTCTGATTTTTTTAAATCAATTTTTCTACCTGAATATTTGTCCTCAAGAGCTACTAAGTGATTTGTAAAATTATAAGTTGTTACTAATGTATTTTTCAGGATAGTAATATTTTTTGAATCAGATAATAATTCTTCTGTCTCTTTTATCCATTCTAATGGACTAATACCATTTATGCTGTCCACTTTATTTGAATTTTTTAATATACCCCCCAAAAAACTATCTTGCTCGATCAATAAAACTTTATATTTTGTATTAACAAATTTTCTTGCAGTAATTAACCCGCTTAATCCTCCACCTATTATAACGATATCTGTATTATGATATTGGTGAATACTTTTTGATCTAAAGTTTTTCGGAGGTTTTCCTAATCCAGCTGATTTCCTAATTAGTGGCTCGTAAATATTTTTCCAAAATCCTTTTGGACCCATGAATGTTTTATAATAAAAACCTGCCGAAAAAATTGGTGATAAAATATTGTTTATAGCCCCTAAATCAAACTTTAAAGAAGGCCATCGATTTTGACTTGAAATTTCCATACCATCGTAAACGCGTTTAATTGTAGCTCGTGTATTGGGCTCATTGTGCTCACTTAAAATCTGCACTAAAGCATTAGGTTCTTCAATGCCACAAGTATAAATTCCTCTTGGTCTATGATATTTAAAACTTCTTCCAACTAATCTAATATTATTTCTTAACAAAGCTGATGCTATAGTGTCTCCTTCATATGCAGGGAGGTTTTTGCCATCAAAAGTGAAGTTTATTTTATTTTTTGATATATATGGACACTCGTTATTAATCGCCGTCATTTTACTTCTTTACCGCAAAATTCCCTGAGCCTACAGAGGGTTCTCCTGATGGAGACTTTAAAGTGTTTTCAAACTCGGTAAGGTCAGGTCTTTTTTCATTAACTTTATATACTTTTAAAATCTGGTCCGTTGAGGTGTTCCTAACTACATTAAACCATTTTTTACATCCATGTGAATGTACCCATCTCTCATAAAAAATACCTTTAGGATTATTTCTATAAAAAACATACTCACCCCAATCTTTATCGGATAAGCTCTCTGGATTTTTAGGTCTAACTACGTGAGCCTCACCACCGTTTGCAAACTCTGACTGATCTCTCTCTCCGCAATATGGGCATTTTATTAAAATCATAACTAATGTGCTACTGCTGCAGCACCGTGCTCGTCTATTAATCTTCCATCAGAAAATCTGCTTAAAGCAAAAGGAGCATTTATTTTATGTGGTTCATCTTTAGCAATAGTATGTGCAAATACATTTGCACTTCCCGGAGTAGCTTTAAATCCACCAGTGCCCCAACCACAATTAAAATACAAACCTTCAACATCACATTTACTGATTATTGGACTAGCGTCAGGACAGATATCAACAATACCTCCCCATTGTCTGAGCATTTTCATTTTTCCGAATATTGGATAAAGTTCAACTATAGCTCTTACAGTTTCTTCAATAACATCATATCCACCTCTTTGCGTAAAAGAATTATAACCGTCTGTTCCTGCTCCAATAACTAATTCTCCTTTGTCGGACTGACTGACATAGGCGTGTACCGCATTAGACATTACAACTGTATTAATTATAGGCTTAATTGGTTCAGATACTAAAGCTTGTAAAGGTCTGCTTTGTAAAGGCAACCTTACTCCAGCTGTTGCTGCAAGTACGCTAGTGTGACCTGAAGCTACAACACCAATCTTCTTTGATTTAATAAAGCCTTTTGTTGTTTCTACACCCTCAACTTTATAATTATCTGTTCTAATTCCTTTTACTTCACAATTTTGTATTATATCAACACCTAATTCATCAGCTCTCATTGCATACCCCCAGGCAACAGCATCATGTCTAGCCACTCCTCCTCTTGGTTGATAAGCAGCACCAAGAACTGGATATCTTAAGTTATCAGTATTCATAATTGGAACTAAATCTTTAACTTCCTTTTTGTCTAACCACTTAGTATCTAGTCCGTTTAATCTGTTAGCAGAAACTCTTCGTTTGATCTCTTTAATGTCATGCTCATTATGTGCCAAATTTAAAACTCCTCTTTGACTAAACATCATATTATAATTTAAATCTTCTGATAAATTCTCCCATAACTTAACAGCATGGTCGTAAAGATATGCACTTTCGTCCCATAAATAATTAGATCTTATAATTGTAGTATTTCTTCCAGTATTGCCACTGCCTAGCCAACCTTTTTCTATAACTGCTATATTTTTAATTCCGTGGTGCTTTGCTAAATAATAAGCGGTTCCTAACCCATGACCTCCTCCTCCAACTATAATAACATCATAATGTTTTTTTGGATTTGGATTTCGCCACATCTTTCCCCAATTCTCATTATTTGAGAGTGAGTTTTTTACTATACTTGCTATAGAATATTTTTTTTTCACAACTAAAAGTACCAAAAAAATTTAATATCAGCCAGTGAATTAATCTAAGATCTTAATTTTTGAACTTTTATTTATTTGGCTTTTTAATTCAGAAACTCTTTTTTTAAGAATTGAGCAAACTTCAGTTTCTGTGATTTCAAGAAAATTAACACATTTGATTTTTTCCCTCTCAGGGTTGTGTTTTTCTGCGAAGCCAATAGCGTGTTCTATACTAGATTTTCCTGTCGACTTTTTAATTCCGTAATCAAGAGCAGAAGTGAAAGAAGATCTAGCTATATTTCCCCCGCCAGCAGCTGAAGATACCGGTCCCAGAAATGCAACAGTTTCAGCACACCCAGTGACAAATATAGTTAGTAATAAACTAATAAAAATTTTCTTCAATTTTCCCTCTTTTATTTTTTAATGCTTATATGTTATTTGCCTCTCATAAAAACATTTATTTGCTCACATTGAGCTTATCAAAAACAACCAGAAATTGTAAAGCATTTTTACTTAATTTCTCGAATCGGCTTATTATTAATACATGAATTGAGGTTTTCTATCATCTGAAAATAAAACTTAGAATAATTTTCCACAGTTACATATCCTAAGTGCGGCAATAAGAAAGCATTAGGTAAAAATCTAAGTTTATGATCTTGGGGTAAAGGTTCTTGATTATAAACGTCTAAACCTGCACCAGCGATTTCATCGTTTTCTAAAGCTTCTATTAAATCTTTTTCATTTATTATCTCGCCTCTAGAAGTGTTGATTAAAAAAGAGGACTTTTTCATTTCTTTAAATTCTTTTTTTGTAATTAAGTTTTTATATTTATCACCTAAAACAACATGAATAGATAAAACGTCTGAAGTTTTAATCAAGTCATCTTTGCTCATTGGTAAAACATTTAATTTATTAGCTTCGGATAAATTTAAATTTTCACTCCATGCAGAAACTTCCATACCAAAAGCTTGACCAATTTTAGCTACTTGGCTTCCGATTTTACCTAGACCTATAATTCCTAATCTTTTACCTTTTAGTTCATAACCAATAGTCGTTTGCCAGTATCCTTG
>CACPFY010000009.1 GCA_902633335.1 uncultured Pelagibacteraceae bacterium
TTGGTGATTTTTTTACTAATTTTATTTTTCATGAAGATATAGCTCCTAAGGTTTTTAAAATATTAAATCTAAAAGGAATAATAAATTTTGGTGGAAAATCTCAAAGTGTTTTTAAATTTGCAAAAAAATATAATCCAAAAATTAAAAAAATTTCATGTAAAAAGTTTTTTGGAAAATCTTATCCTTCAAATACCTCGATGAATTTAAGAAAATTCAAAAAAATTTAAAAAAATTAGTATTATTTTTAATTGCAACCTGCAATTGATTAATTGTTCAAACACCGCCTATTATTGAACACTCTAGGTATTTACTTACGATTAAAATTCATTTTTAATCTTCATTAATTAACAAACTATATATAGGAGAACTATGAAAAAAATAATAAGCACAGTTCTTGGAATGGTTTTGGCTTTTTCTCTTTACTCTTCAGTTGCAAATTCTGCTGCTAAGGAAGTTAGAGTTGCGTACTTTTTAGAGTGGCCATCTCCAAATCTTGAGGACATGAATAAGAAAGCATATTCAAAAGCACTAGGTGTGCCAGTGAAATGGACTAATTTTACTAATGGTGTAGCTATGACAGATGCTATGTTAGCAGGAGATATTGATATCTCTTACTCACAAGGTTTAATGCCTTACATTAACGCTGTTAAAGCAAAAGCACCTATCAGTTTAGTTGACGTTGCTATGGAATACGGTATGGGGGGAACAACATGTGTTACTTCTAATAAATCTGGTATTACAAAAGCAAATGCTTCAGAGCTTGAAGGTAAAAAAGTTGCAGTTCCATTAGGAACTATGGCTGAGTATGTTTTTACTGAGAGTATGAAAATAGTTGGAGCTGACAGAAAAAAAATGAATATTATTGCTATGGATCCTGAAGAGGGTGCAGCTGCATTAGTAAGCGGTGATGTAGTGATGGCATGTTTATTTGGTGGTAATTCTATAAAGTCTGCAACATCAGTTGGAAAAAGACTTCTAACAGTTGATGAAGCACGTGCTGGTGGAATTATGGGTATTGATATCGTTTCTGTTACTAACAAGTTCATGAAAGAAAACCCAGGAATGTTAAAATCATTCGTTGAGTTAACTCATGAAGCTAACGAAAGATACAGAAAAGGTGGAAGTGATATGAAAGCTATGTCTAAAGAGTCAGAAATGAAAGTTGCTGACATGAAAGATACTTTAAGTGGCTTTAAATTCTTAACACCAAAAGAAACAAAAAAATCTATGAAGAGTGGAAACCTTGCTAAGTTTTTAAAAGGATTTGACACTCCAAGAGGTACGGTAACTACTAAGTTTTTACCGTAGTTTAAGAAATCAAATTAATAGGCGCCAATTTATATAATTGGTGCCTATTTTTTTAACAAAATATCTAATATAATTATTTTATGAGCGACTTAATTTCACAAAACTTAAATATGATTTTTAAAACTCCAAAAGGAGAGACTGTCCATGCGCTCAAAGATTTAAATTTCACAATAAAAAAAGGGGAATTGCTAACTGTTCTTGGTCCCTCAGGATGTGGAAAAACAACTTTATTAAATATAACAGCAGGATTTATAAGACCGACTTCAGGAAAAATTACTCTTAATAATAAAGAAATCAATGGACCAGGTGTTGATAGAGGAATGGTTTTTCAGCAAGGTGCATTATTTGAATGGTTAACTGTTGCTGAGAATGTAAATTTTGGATTGAGAATGAAGGAAGAAGACGCTGCTCAAACACAAAAGAAGGTTGATGAGTGGTTGGATATAGTTGGTTTAAAAGGTTTTGGTAATACACCTACTTACCAATTATCTGGGGGTATGCAGCAAAGAGTAGCTTTGGCTAGATGTTTAATAAATGATCCTGATTTAATTTTAATGGATGAACCTCTAGGAGCTTTAGATGCATTAACGAGGGAAAAAATGCAGTCGTTAGTTCTTAAAATTTGGAAAGAAACAGGAAAAACAATTATTTTAATAACTCACTCGGTTGAAGAGGCATTATTGCTTGGAGAAAAAGTTTACGTTATGGCTCCAAGACCTGGAAGAATTCATAAAGAATACAAGTTACCATTTGCATCAATGGGTCTTAATGGAGACTTGAGAGAAATTAAAAATAACAAAGAATTCGTTTCAAAAAGAGAGGAAATTCTCTCTATGATTTGGGATATGGAAGAAGAAATAATGGGTAAAGATAATTAATGATCACAGCTTTTTTAACTTTTGTATTTTTCTTTGCTATCGTTGGATGTGTTTTATACGGTAGAAAATTAATCAAAACAGAAAAAGTAGACGCTGTTTTTGGAAATCCAGAAAGAGCACAGGGTGGAATTCATTGGGTAATTGTTGGAAGTAGTTTCTTATTATTAGTTTGGCTTTACTACTCTTGGGACATTGCAAAATCTTTCTTTCCAAGATCGGCTAATGAACTTTGTCAAGTTGGAAAGGTAAACGAATCCCTTCTTTCTCTTAAGTATCTTTTTCCAATTGAAGAGCGTCAACTAAAAAGTACTTCTGTAATTGAAACTGAAAAAGAAAATTTAAATAAAATAATTATTGAAATTAAAAAATCAGAAGAAGTAAAAAGTCAAGATAGAAACAAATTATTAAATTTTGTTTCACAAACTAAAAACACAATTCCTTTACTGACTAATGAAAAGCTTTTAAATAATGAAACAAAAAAGCAAATTAAAATAATTAATAATAAAATTATAGATTTAACTAAAAATTTTAGAAAAAAGGATTATCCAAATGAGAGTGCTGAACAAGAAACAGAAAGAATTGAAGCTGCTAAAGAGGAAGGCAGTTGGAAAGCTTCAAGTACATCAATTGAAAACACTATTGAAATTCCCTCGATACCAAAAACAAAACGAGGTTTAAAATTTCAAGCAGCTGCTGAGGAGCTTAATTTGATTAGTGACGAGTTCTTTGAACTCCGAAACCATAATAGTCAATATACTTCAGCATTAGAAAAACTAAAAAAAGAGATTAAGGATTTCAGAACTAATCTTGGCTCTTCAGAGGAAATTTCTTCCTCGTTCGCAAAAGATATCTTAAAAATTGCACGAAGAATTGAATACGCAAGTATTTTTCCACCAAATACTTTGAAAGACATGCAGCTTTCAATAATTAATTTTGATAAAGCGCAGAAAAAAGAACAAGGCACTTTAAGATGGGTCGATATACTTTTGTTTCCGTCTGGTACCATTATTTCTAGCGGACCAAGTTGTTCAGAGCAAGGTTCAGGTAGATGGCTACCGAAGCCTTCAGATACAATTAATAAATTTACATTAATGCTTAACCCTAGTGTTGGTTACAAACAAATTCCATTAATTTGGTATGAAATGATGGACGTGAGTAAGATTATTGGTTTCTTAATTCCTGATTGGTTTGCAGATATTTTACCTGGTGAATACCCAGTTCATAACGAGCAGGGAGAAGTTAAACCCAACTTTAAAAGTAAAGTATTAAGTTTTGTTACAGGAGACTTCAATTTATTTAAAATTCCAATTCCAACTGGTCATATATGGGACTCATTTTTAAGAGTCTTCCTTGGTCTTGTAGCGGGAATTATTGTAGGCGTGCCATTAGGATTGTTCATGGGTTTAAATAGATTTGCAAAAGGATTTTTTGATCCTTTAATTGAACTTTATAGACCTGTGCCACCATTAGCTTGGGCACCTTTAGTTATTTCAGTTTTAGGTATTGATAACCTTGGCAAAGTGTTCTTGTTATTTATGGTCTCGCTATCAATAATGATTATTTCGGCTAGAGCTGGGGCTTCAGGAACTCAATTATCCAAAATTCACGCCGCACATTCTCTTGGCGCATCTAAATGGCAAATATTAAGACATGTTATTTTCCCAAATTCTTTACCAGAAATTCTTACTGGTATAAGAGTGGCAACAGGAATGTGTTGGGGAACTTTAGTAGCTGCAGAATTTTTAGCAGGAACGACTGGCGTTGGATTTGTAGAAAATGTCGCTAAAAAATATTTCCAATATGAAGTAATATGGATAACTATATTTATTATGGGAATGTTAGGTTTATTATTTGATATTACAATAAGAAAAATTATTGATAAAACTATTCCTTGGCGAGGAAAAGGTTAGTCATTAATGAAAAGGCTTTTGATCATAATATTTATTTTTCTTCTTCCAGCATCTCTCTTAGCTGATGAAAAGATAAAAGAAAAAAAAGTAGCTAAATATATCATGGAAAACATTCAAAAAGATTATTTAAATTGTTACAGTTTCTATAAGGTTGCAGCAGAGAGCTTTAAGAAGGCTGGGAAAGATCAGGGAATTATAAAAAATTTAGAAAATAGTGCAGATGTTTCATTAAAGTATAACTATGATTTAGGGGAAATTATGGGGTTAAATCCTGAAGTTATGGCTGAGATGACTAAGACAAAAATAGATACGTTTGTGAAAATGGCAAACAAAGATTTTTCATCTTTAGCTAAAAAATATGGTCTCATGTGTAAGAGTTTGGTTGAGAATCCAGAGCAAAGAACAAATTACTGGGAACAAAAAGGTTCTAAAATAATTAAGTGAAAAAAAAAGTAATACTTTCAAAACTTCAGAGAATTTTTAAAAAACATAATCTTCCAAACAATCACTCCAGGATTTGTGCTGATTATTTACTTAAAGCTGAATTAATAAATGCACAGTCCCATGGTTTAGCAAGATTAAAGATGTATTGTGATAGACTGAAAAAAGGTCTTATAAATTCAAAACCAAAAATAAAAATAAAAAAAATCAGTTCATCTATCTCGCACATTAATGCAGATAACAGTATTGGTTTTGTTGCTGCTGATATAGGTATTAAGGTAGCTATTAAAAATGCAAAAAAAACTGGAATTGGTCTTGTGGCTATTAAAAAAAGTGGTCATTACGGATTATCTAGTTTTTATGCCGAGCAAGCTGTAAAGAAAAATTTAATAGTATTTTGCTTTACTAATGCTCCTCCTGCGTTAGCGCCATATGGAGCAAAAAAATCTTTGTTTGGAACTAATCCTATTTGCTTTGGAGCACCAACAGGTAATACACCTTTTATATTCGACTCTTCAACTTCTTTAATTAATCGAGGTAAAATACGAAGAGCAGAAAAGTTGGGTTTAAAAATTCCTTTCGGCGTTGCTCTTAATAAAAAAGGAAAAATAACGACAGATGCTAAACAAGCCTTGCAAGGTACGCAACTACCTATGGCAGGATTTAAAGGTTCAGGTTTAGCTTGGATGGTTGATATACTAAGTGGTGTTTTGACTGGAAGCAGCCATGGTGGAAAAACAAAAGATCCTTTTGATGACTTTTCAGGACCACAAAACGTAGGACATCTATTTATTACGATTAATCCTAATGTTTTTTCGGGAAATAGTTTTTTAAAAGAGATGAAAAAAAATATCAAATTAGTTAAAAAACTTCCTAAAGCAAAAGGATTTAGCTCAATAATGTATCCTGGAGAAAGAAAAAATAAGATATATAAAAAAAATATAAATAAAGATATATCTATACCTTCAAAAATACTGAAAGAAATGGAAGACCTTGATGCTAACGAATAAAAACATAGTTTGTCCTGAAAATCTTTTAAACATTGCAAAAGGTAAAGGTCCAGTAAAAGCTGTAATAGTAAACGCTGTAAAAAAAGTTGCAATAGAGTCGGCTAAGCAAGCAGTTGAGGCAAATTTAATAACACCATTGTTTGTTGGAGATAAGTCAATAATCGAAAAAATTTCAAAAGAAATTAATTGGGATATTTCAAAATATGAAATTGTTCATGAGCCTAATGAAAATAGTACTGCTCCGATTGCTGCAAAATTAGCTAGTGAAGGAAAAGTAAAAATAATAGTTAAAGGTCATATTCACACAGATGTTTTAATGAAAGCAGTACTTAAAAGAGATTTAAATCTAATAGGTAAAAAAAGATTGAGCCATGTATGGCATATGACATTAGAAAAAAATGATAAGCCATTCATTATTACTGATGGTGCGTTAAACGTGTTACCTAAATTAGAAACTAAAATGCATATTCTAAAAAACTCTGTAGATTTTGCAAATAGGATAGGTATTGAAAAACCTAAAGTTTCAATTTTATCTGCCACAGAAGAAGTTTTAGAAAGTGTTCCAAGTTCTGTTGAAGCTAAAGAATTAACAAAGAGAGCTAAAGAGGAAGGTATTAAAGCTGATGTTTTTGGTCCTATGGCATTTGATAATTCGGTGTCTGAAAAAGCTGCCCAAATAAAAGGAATAAAAAATGCTGTTGCAGGAAAAACAGATATTCTATTGGTGCCTAATGTAGAAGCGGGTAATGGATTAGTTAAAATGATGATATTTTTTATGGGCGCTTGTGCTGCGGGAGTAGTTGTGGGCGGTAAAGTACCAGTTGTAATTACAAGTAGAGCAGATGATACTCAAGCAAGATTAGCCTCGATGGCGGCTGCTGTAGTAGCACTTTAATGCAACCTTTAAAAAATTGGGACAATAAAACTTGGTTATCATCTAAAAAATATATTTTATATTTTCACAAATTTTTAAATAAAAAATTTAAATTTAATTCAAATACTAAAATTTTAGATATAGGTTGTGGTAGAGCACATATAATAAGTTTTTTACATAGAAAATACAAATTTAAAGAACAACCTATCGGTATAGATATAATAAAAAACAAAAATATAAAAAAAAACATTACTTTTATAAAAACAGACGCAAATAAATATTTAAAAAAAAATAAAAGGTTTGACTTAATCATTATTAAACAAACTGTTCATTTCTTTAATAAAAAAAAAATAACTTTCTTACTTGAGAAAATTAAAAAAAGTTTAAATCCAAGGGGTAAACTTTTAATTTTATCACTTAAAATAAAAAATAACAGGATTCCGTGCTTTAAAAAGATGAAACTTAAGTTAAATGAAAGTTTAAAAAAAGATAAAAAATTAATAGATTTTATTAAAAAAAATCTACCAAATTACAAATTATCCTATTTCAAATTTAAAGTAAGTATTACAAAAAAAAGATATTTAAGAATGATTAAAGACCGATATATTTCATGCTTATTGAAATTTTCAAATCAGGATATTAAAAATGGTATAAGTGAAATTAATTTAAGATATAGTAGAAAAATTCAATTTATAGATACTTTATTATGTATCTCATTTAGAAAATAAATGACTGCAATAACTCGATCCAGACCAAACTTTTTTATAACCTTTCTCCACTAAAAACTTATATATATAATTTTCTTTAATCTTTTTCTCTCTATCATCTGTTTCAAGCATTCCATAACCCAAAATTTCAACACAAATTAAAGATGGATCATATTGTTTAAAATCTAATTTTTTTAAGACCTTCATTTCAGCTCCTTCTACATCAATATTTAAAAAATCTATTTTTCTTGCTTTATATTTTGAATTATTTAACAAATTGTCAATAGAATTACATTTTATAGATTTTTCTTTAAAAATTCCATTAAAGTGCTGGATAGCAAGTTGTTTATTTGTAGTGTTTAGCTGACTGAAATTTTTTTGATAATAAAAAATTATTTCGCCTTCTTTATCTGAAATAGCAGTCAATATATTTAAATCATTTGGTCTTAAAAAATTAAATAAATCTATGGAAAAATTATTAATATCAATATTTATTCCTTCCCACCCCTTTTGAAATAATAGTTGGGTGTTGTTCCGTTGAATCGGGTGGTGGGCTCCTATATCAACATAAAAACCTTTACTTTTTTTTTTGATATATTGCTCAATTGCAATATCCTCTCCATCCATAGAATAAGATTTCTTCTTTAAAAAATATTTATTTTTTAGATAAATGTTTTGAAGTATATGAAGTTTGTTAAATATTTTACCCAACATGATTTTTTTTAAACCATGTTGGATAAATTTAAAATAACTATTTTCCTGGTTCTTTATAAGAACTAGCCATCTTTTGAGCAGTTTTAGCTATTCCGTTTAGATCGACATCTTCTAAAATAGTAAAATCTGATACTGCACCACTTGATACAGCAACCATTGCAGCAGCTGCTGCTTGTTCAAAAGTTCCTTCTATCTCTGCCATGAAATCATATTTTCCTCTTAGACCGGCATATCGAGTAACTTTTGCTCCTACTGAGGCAGCAAGTGCAGATGTAGCAGCTTTTCTATCTGTTGACGGGTTACTTACAAACCCACCAAGACCTTTTGCTGTGTAGCATCCTAATGTATAAAATTTAGCCATTGTTTCTCCTTTCTTATTTTTCAACTACTACTGTTCCAGAATGAGGATCTGTAACACCTAATTCGGGAGACAGTTCATCTAAAGTATGTCTTAGCGTATCCAAGAAACCAATCATCTTTGGTCTTGCCTTAGCTATATCATCTTCAGAATTCCATTCACCAATCATAAAAAATTCATTGGGTTTAGTCTCAACGTACTTTGCAGAAATTTGTCCATCAAAGTTTGGCATTTCATTTATTTTTTTTAAATATTCATCTCTGCTAGATGGTTTTACTTTACATCTAACGATATTCATAAATTTTGCCATTCGCCTTCCTCTTTTTAATATGTATCAGACTCTTCACAGATCACTATTGGACTTGATGGGTCTGTTGCAGCTCTTCTATGAACTACTATTTTTTGATGCTCTGAAGAATTATACCATCCAAGAGCTTTGTCCTTACTAGGAAATTCAATAACTACTGTGAGAGATTTTTCATCCCCTTCTTTAACTAGTTTATTTGGAGTTCTCACAAGAAATTTTCCTTCAAATGGTTTTAAAGTATCAGCTACTTTACTTGCATATTCTTTTGCAAACATGTCATTGTCTTTTATTGTAGGCATAGCTACTAAATAGGCTTTTGTCATTTAAACTCCTTTATTTTAGTATAATGTTTGAATTACTTTTTTAATTCTTTCAGCTCCATTAGGAATTAAAGCTTCAACAAAAGAATGGCATTTTTCGGTTTTGGTTTTATCGTATTTTGAACCGTAATGTTTATCAACTGCTTTGTTTACTTCGTCATCCCATTGTTTTTCTGGTATTCCTATTTCTAAAGCATATGCTTTCAAGACCTTTACAGTTGAGATGGATTTTTCTTTCATGCCGTATTCAAATTTTTCTCCTGAAGGTAGAAAGTAATTAGCCATGTAAATCCCAACACAATCCAATGCTTTTGATTTATCTTTATCATTCATTCCTGCATTAGCAGAGGTGAAGATTAAAAAAGTCAGTAGTAAAATAATTTTTTTCATAACTAATTTTAATAAATTTAACGATAGATTAACTATGTTTAAATGTGGTTTCAGGTATGCAATTTGTCTACAACTATAAGATGAACTATGGAATAAGAATGATTTTTGGTGCTACGCAGGTCCCGTTATGTATTTCGTTGAATGCTTCAGAACCTTTTTTAAGATCTCTATATTCTATCCAACCTAGATCACCTAGTTTTTTATTAGAGAGAATATCTAAAGTATTTTTAAAATCTTTGTTTGTGTAGCAGTAAGTTCCAACAAGAGTAACCTCTTGAATAGTTAATTTTTTAAAATTAAAATCTCCTGTCGGTTGAGTTAATCCAATATGTATTATAGTACCCCCCGGAGCGATTGATTTTATTGCCTGCAGACGTGTAACTTCTAAACCCACAGACTCTAATATTAAATCAAAGTTATTTTCTTTTATAGATTTGTCATCAGGAGAAACAAAACTTGCCGAAAGGTATTTTTTGCACTCATTAAGTCTTTTTTTATTTGGATCAGACATAATGATATTTTTGGAATTTTTTTCTTTGTTAAGAATTAAACCACAAAGAAGACCTATAGCCCCTGCTCCTTGAATTAAAATTTTACTTTCCGATAAAGGTTTTTTAAGATTTTGTTCAGCTAATAGAACAGCATGAAGAGCAACTGCTGTTGGTTCGGCTAGTGCCGCCTCTTTAATATTTAGTTTTTCTGAAATCTGAAAAATATTCTTTTCTGGAACAGAAACTAATTCGGCTAATCCACCTTCTCTTTTAATTGGTGTGCTCATACCAATCATTGTTCTTTCAGGGCACAAATGTTCTCTATTATTTTTACAATATTCACATTTATCACAACTTATAAGTGGATTAACGACAACATTTTTATCTTTTAATTTGCCATCTAAAGCTTTGCCACTTATCTCGTGTCCAAGAATTAATGGTGGAACTCTTCTTTCATCTTGTCCATGGAAAGCATGCATATCAGATCCACAAATACCTGAAGCCTGAACTTTTATAATACTTTCACCAGGTTTTGGTGTTGGGTCTTTTTCTTTTCTGTAATCTATTTTTTGTGTTCCAGTGTAAACTAATGCATGCATTAATTTGAGAAACCGTATTTCCTTAATCTTATGTCAGCTGTTCGCGCGTGAGCTTCCATTCCTTCAGCTCTACCTAGTCTTGCTGCTGTTGCTCCAACAACTTTTGTTGCGTCTTTTGTCATTCTTTGGAAAGTTAATGTTTTAATAAATTTTCCAACGAATAGTCCGCCAGTATACCTTCCGCCACCTTTTGTTGGTAATATATGGTTTGTTCCTGAACACTTGTCTCCGTAAGCTACTGTAGTCTCTTCACCTAAAAATAACGAACCATAGTTTCTTAATCTCTTTAACCACCAGTCTAATTTTTCTGCATGAACTTCTAAGTGTTCAGAAGCATATTTATCACTCACTTCTGCCATTTCCTCATTAGTATCGCAAAGAATTACTTCACCATAATCTTTCCAAGCAGCAGTAGCATTTACTTTTGCAAGTTCAGGTAATTCATTAATCAACTCTGGTACTCTTTTCATCGTAAAGTCTGCTAACTCTTTATCCGTAGTGAATAACCATGCTGGAGAATTATATCCATGCTCCATCTGACCAACTAAATCAACTGCAACAATTTCTTTGTCAGCAGTCTTGTCTGCAATTATTGCAATTTCAGTAGGTCCAGCAAATTGATCGATTCCTACTTTTCCATAAACAATTCTTTTAGCTTCAGCTACATATTGATTTCCAGCTCCAACAAGAAAATCAACTGGAGGGTTTTTGAAACAACCATGTGTCATTGAACCTATTGCTGCAACTCCTCCTAAATTCATAATTACATCAGCGCCGCAATGATTAGCAGCAAAAATAATTCCTGGATTAGCTCCATCTTTATCTTTTGGTGGACTTGCACAAATTATAGTTTTAACACCAGCTACTTTAGCAGGAGTAATGGCCATCACAGCCGATGAAATATGCGCGTATCTTCCGCCTGGAATATAACAACCTGCTGTATCAACTGGAATTAATCTTTGTCCAGCGAATAATCCTTTGGACAGCTCAACTTCAAAATCGTTATTCATGCTTTTCAATTGATGCTCCGCGAATTTTCTAATTCGTTCGTGAGCAAATTTAACATCGTCTTTTGTCTTTTGATCAACTTTTTTGATTGCTTCTTCAATTTTTTCTTTAGAGACAATTACTTCTCCATCGTATTTATCAAATTTTTTATTAAGCTCTTTAATTGCCTCTTCTTTACGTTTTGCAATATCATTTAGAATATCTTGCACAGCTGCCTGTGTTTTGTGATCATCCGTTTCCGGAGTTTTAGAAGCTTTTTTAATATATTTAGTTGCCATAAAGTAAAGTTGGTAACCACAAAGCAATTTGTGGAAACAGTACTATTAATACTAATCCAATTAATTGCAAGACCATAAATTGCATCATTCCGTAATAAATATCCTTTAAATCCCATTCAGGCACAACGCCTTTTAAAAAATAAGCAGAAAGTGCTACTGGCGGTGAGAGCCAACAGGTCTGGAGATTTACTGCGACTAGTATGGCGAACCAAGTTAAGTTAAAGCCAAGTGCTTCAACTAAAGGTAAAATAATTGGAATTATAATCATAACTATTGGAACCCATTCTAAAGGCCAACCAAGTAAGAAAATCATCGCCATAATCATTGCTAAAATTAAATACTTATTCATTTCAAGACCAAGTAGAAACTCAGTTAGTAAAGTAGGTGTACCCAATCTAGCAAATACAGCTCCGAAGAAGTTTGAGGCAGCTACAAGAACCATTATTAGAGCTGTTATTTCTAAAGTTTTCACAAGAGCCTCTTGTAATTTAGGGAGAGTTAATTTTTTATAAGCAAGTGATAATAAAAGTGCACCCATTGCACCGCAGCCTGCAGCTTCAGTTGGTGTTGCAAAACCTAATAATATACTTCCAAGCGCTGCAAAAACTAATGCTGCTGGAGGAACTAATCCTAAAAGAAATTCAATCCAAACAGTTTTCATACTGGTAGGTCTCATGTCTTCAGGTAATGGTGGACCTAGTTCAGGATTTAACATACATCTAATTGTTGTGTATGCAGCAAACAACGAAGCTAAAAGTATTCCTGGTAATATTGCAGCTGCAAATAAATCTATAACTGGAATTTCCATAATTGGTCCCATCACAACAAGCATGATGCTTGGTGGTATTAAAATTCCTAAAGTACCACCTGCCGTAATTGTTCCCGCAGCAAGCTGAACATTATAACTAGATCTATTCATAGATTTAGCAGCCATAATTCCTAAAATCGTTACTGAAGCTCCAACTATTCCTGTCGCTGCAGCAAAAATCACAGAAACAAATAAAACAGCATAATAAAGTGATCCTCTAACTCTAGCTAACATAAGTTGGAATGATGAAAACAACCTTTCCATTAAACCAGCTTGCTCCATCATAATTCCCATGAAGACAAAGAGCGGTACGGCGGCCAGAGTTTGTTCGGTCATGACCATCGAAAATTGTAAGGTCATCAAATAGAAAACTAGTTTACCAAATCCTAGATATCCAAATACAAAACCTAAAAAAATTAATGTAAAAGATATTGGAAATCCAACGAAGATAGCAAAAAGCATTACTCCAACTAAAATAATGCCTAATACTGCTGGATCAATTAATTCTGCTATCATTTTTTTTCTTCTCCAGGCCACTCACCTTTTTTAGCAGCCCAATAGCTTTTAAGTAATTCTGATACACCTTGAATTAAAAGAAATATTATACCTATCAATAAACATGATTTTATAGGCCACATAAATGGCATCCAAGTTGTATCCATTCCCCTTTCGCCTCTACGAATTGATTCTTCGACATATCCTATAGTCATGTAAAGAAAGACGGTTAGTCCCGGAAAATAAAATAAAATATATAACCAAAAATCTACGAGACCTTGATTTTTAGTTTTGAAATTTCTGTATAAAAAATCTGCTCTTATGTGAACTCCTTTAGAGAGAGCATACCCTGCTCCTAACATAAATAGAGCCCCATATAAAAATCTACTCATATCGTAAGCCCAAATTGTTGGAGCTAAAAATAATTTTCTCATTATAACTTCATAAGTCATTGCTAAAATTAAAGGCACAAGGATCCAACAAACTATATTACCTACACGTTTGCTGAATTTATCTATTGAAGTTATAGTGCTCGCCATCCATGCTGGCATATCGGCTGGCATTTTACCTGAACCGCCGCGCCTTTCAGCAATCATTTCATCTGAGATGTCTATTTTTGGTGGCTTGTCATTCATAGTTCATCCTAAACAATTAGAGCGGACTTTAAAAGCCCGCTCTAATACTTCTTTAATTATTTTATTACTTTAATGTCGCTGCGTGAGCCATTCCTAGCTTAGCATTTGACATTTGTGCACCACTCCAGAATGGAACAGCAATATCAGCAAATTCTTTCATTGAATTGTAAACTTTAGCGAAAAATTTATTTTCTGCTGCGTTTTTGTTCAATGTTTTCTTCGCTGCTGCCATATATTCTTTAAAGTAGTCTGTAGGAGTGTCTTCTAAAATTACTCCGTGCTTAGTAGTTAATTCTCTTAAAGCTTTTCCATTTTCATAGATTCTGTAGCTTAAAGATTTAGCTAATGAAGCATTTGCAGCTACTTCAAGAGATTTTTTCTCATGAGCAGTCATTTTTTTGTAAGTTTTTCCAGTAATATAAAAGTCAGCATTTACTACTACTTGGTGTAAGCCTTGTAGATAGTAGTGTTTTAATACCTTTTGGAAACCAAATGTTAAATCTGGTTTAGGGCAACACCACTCTGCTGCATCGATAGTTCCTGCTTGTAATGCTGGTAAAATATCTCCACCACCCATTGCTACAGATGCAATACCGATATCTTTATATGTTTGACCAGGAATTCCTGGAGGAGTTCTGAATTTATATTTTCTAAAGTCAGCCATATCTTTAATTGGTTTTGGAAACCAACCTAAAGCTTCTGGTCCAACTGGTTGAAGCATAAATCCTTTAATGTCTCTTCCCATTTCTTTCCATAATTGGTCGTACAACTCTTTTCCACCACCGTACTGAAACCATGATAAAAATGCTAAATTGTCTATACCTACTCCACCACCTGCTACTGGCGAACCAAATAACATAGCTGCTGGATGGTCACCTGACCAATAGTGTGTCCAGGCAAAACCACAATCGATTAATCCTTTATCAACTGCGTCTAATGTTTCTTTTACTCCTACAACAGCACCTGCTGGTAAAATTTCAAATTTTAATGAACCATCAGTTAATTCTGTTACAGTGTCAGTAAAGTCCTTTAACATTTTCACTTCATCAGCTTTAGTGTTAAGAACGGTCTGACATTTTAATGTCTTAGCGTTTGCTGAAGTTATAGAAAAACCTACAAATACAGCTAAACCTAAAACAATTGATAATAGTCTTCTCATTTATCCCCCGTTAGGTTTGTTTATTTTTCGGTAGTATGTTGGATTGAAATGATAGAGTCAAACACTAGTCTTTAAACCATAGGTTGTAGTAGACTTATTGGTAATATTAAATTTTCTAATTTATAAGATAAATATCATGGAGGAATTCGATTATATCATCATTGGTGCAGGATCAGCAGGATGTGTTTTAGCAAACAGACTTACTAGTAAGGAAGAGAATAAAGTTTTGCTACTCGAGGCTGGAGGTAAAGATAATTATCCGTGGATACACATTCCTGTTGGATATTATAAAACAATGCATAACCCAAAAGTAGATTGGTGTTTTCATACAGAAAAAGATGAAACCATGAATAATAGGTCAATTAGATATCCAAGAGGTAAAACTTTAGGCGGAAGTTCTTCTATTAATGGTCTTTTATGGATTAGAGGTCAAAGTAATGACTATGATAATTGGAGACAAATGGGAAATAGCGGATGGGGATGGAATGATGTTCTGCCTTATTTTTTGAAATCTGAAAATAACGAATTAGGTAAAAGTGAATTTCATAACGATAGCGGACCAATTATGGTTTCTAATAAAAAAATTAATCTAAAAATGTTAGATGAATTTCAAAATGCAGCAGAAGAATGTGGAATTCCAAAAACTAATGATTTTAATACTGGAGATAATACTGGGATAGGTTTTTTTCAATTTACTACAAATCATAACAAGTCTTTACTAAAATTAAGATGTAGTGCTGCAAAGGGATATTTAAATCCTGTAAAAAAAAGAAACAATTTAAAAATAATAACTAATGCGCACGTTCAAAAAATAAACTTTGACGGAAAAAAAGCGGAAAGTGTAAGTTTTTATCAAGGTAATGAAGTTGTTACGATAAAAGCCCAAAGAGAGATTATATTATCGGCAGGTTCAATAGGATCGCCTCATATACTTCAGGTTTCTGGTGTAGGAGATTCAAGTAAACTTAAAAAAAACGGTATACAAACTATTCACGAATTAAAAGGTGTTGGTAAAAATTTGCAAGATCACTTAATGTTTAGACCGGTTTATAAAGTTAAAAATTTAAAATCGTTAAACGGTAAAATAAATAGTTTATTTGGTAATTTTTTAATTGGTTTAGAGTATCTGTTTAAACAAAGTGGGCCCATGACAATGGGAGCTAGCCAAGTTTGTGGATTTGCTAAAAGCGATCCATCAAAAGAAACTCCAAATTTACAATTTCATGTTCAACCAATTAGTACAGATATTTTAGGAGCATCAAAACTTCATGACTTTGACGGTATTACTCCAACTGTTGCAAATATTAGGCCTTCAAGCAGAGGAGAAATTTCAATAGTAAGTAACGACAGTAGAGTAAATCCCAAGATTAAAATGAATTATTTGTCTACACAAGATGATCGAATAGTTGCGGCTCAAGGACTAAAACTTGTAAGAAAAATTATGTTAGAGACTGAAACTTTTAAAAAATATGAACCAGAAGAGTATAGACCTGGTGTTCATATTACTGACGATGAAGAATTGGTAAAAGCTGGTAGCGAGTTTACCCAAACTATTTTTCACCCCGTGGGTACGTGTAAAATGGGTAAAGATGATAATGCAGTTGTTAATGATAAATTATATATGCATGGACTTAAGAATTTAAGAGTGATAGATGCTTCAATAATGCCAAATATTACTTCAGGAAATACCAACGCTCCAACAATAATGATTGCTGAAAAAGGTGCAGAATTTATTTTGAATAATCAAACTCAATGACAGAAGAATTAATAATTTTAACACAGATAATATTTATTGATCTGGTCTTAGCTGGTGATAACGCAATTATTATTGGTATGGTTGCCTCAAAGTTTGACCCTGACAAAAGAAAAAAAATAATTTTTTGGGGTATTAGTGCTGCAGTCATTTTAAGAATATTATTTACATTAATTACTACTTATTTATTAATGATCACCGGCCTTAGATTAATTGGAGGTATTTTACTTCTTTATATTTGTTACAAATTATACATTGATGTAATTAAGGGCCAAATTGAAAAGAAAGATATTAAAGTTGATAATAGTTCATTTAGCAGAGCAATTTTTACAATTATTATGGCCGACGTTACAATGAGTCTTGATAATGTATTGAGTGTTGCAGGAGCAGCAAAAGGTCATTTTATGTTATTGATATTTGGCTTAGCTTTATCTATTGCGTTAATGGCATTCGCAGCTAATTTGATAGCTAGATGGATTGAAAAATATAAATGGATTGGATGGTTGGGTTTATTAGCTATACTATTTGTAGCAATAGATTTAATATACACTGATTTAAAATTGATTTTATAAGTATGTATCTAAAAAAATATAATTTAAAGGGAAAATATTCATTAGTAACTGGAGCTGGTAAAGGTCTAGGAAGAGCTTGCGCCATAGCTTTGGCCGAAGCGGGTTCAAATTTGATTTTAATTAGTAGAACACAAAAAGACTTAGACTCGGTATCGAAAATAGCCAAAAAATACAAAGTAAAAAGTAAAACCTATGTATGTGATTTAACAAATTATATGAAGCTTAAAAAAATAGTTGAAGAACAAAAAAAAATTGATGTTTTAATAAATAATGCAGGGACAAATATTCCTGAACATTTTTTAAAAATTCGTAAACAAGATATGGAAAAGGTTGTTAAGATAAACACAATTGCAGCATTTAACGTTGCAAATTTAGTTGCATTGAAAATGGTGGAAACAAAAAACAGAAAAAAAATTGGAGGAGCAATAGTCAATATGTCATCTCAAATGGGCCATGTAGGAGGTCCCATAAGAAGTGTTTATAACATGACAAAATTTGGAATTGAAGGGTTAACAAAAGGGATGGCAATAGATTTGGCCAAGTATAATATAAGAGTAAATAGTATTGCACCCACATTTGTTGTTACTCCAATGACAAAAAAATTCTTTAAAAATAAAAATTTTAGAAAAGAAGTTTTGGGCAATATTCCTTTAGGAAGATACGCAGAATTATCTGAAATATCTTCTGCGGCAGTTTTTTTAGCTTCAGATGCAGCTTCTATGGTAACTGGAACTTCATTATTGGTAGATGGTGGATGGACAGCAAGATAATAAGATTACTATTCTTCTTTTTTTTACTACCTATAAATTCTAACGCAACTGAATTTCAAGGAAGTTTTAAACAAGGTTCGTTTATTCTAGGAAAAACTAATCAAAATTCAGAGGTTTATATCGATAAAAAAAAAGTTAGAGTAACAAAAGATGGGTACTTTGCTTTTGGAATAGATAGAGACAGAAAAAATAATGTAATAATTAAAGTAATAAATAATGGAAAAACAGAGATTATAGAAAAAAAGATATTTAAAAAAAAATATATCATTCAAAGAATTGATGGTTTGCCTCCTAAACAAGTTACACCCCCCAAAGAAGTTTATGATAGAATTAAAGCTGATAATGTTTTGATTGGTAAAGCTAGATCTATAAATAGTAATTTAACATTCTTCAAAAATAAGTTTAAAGCTCCATTAAAAAATTCAATTGTTACCGGAGTTTATGGAAGTCAAAGAATACTTAATGGCAAACCTAGAAGACCACATTACGGATTGGATTTTGCCTCACCAGAGGGTACCCCAATTAAAGCTATGTTAGACGGTGTAGTTACTCTCGCAGAAGACGATCTATATTTTACTGGAGGTACAATTATCTTTGATCACGGGCATGGGGTTAGTACATTATATATGCACTTAAAAGATGTAGATGTAAAAATTGGGCAAAAAGTAAAACAAGGTGAAAAAATTGGAACGGTTGGAAAAACAGGAAGATCAACCGGGCCACATTTAGATATAAGATTAAATTGGTTTAATGTAAAACTAGATCCAGCTAGTGTTTTAAAATTAAATTAATTAAGATTTTTTTGAGGTTTCATATCAGATTTTTTAATACCAGCTACCCTCACAGGTTTTTTCATAGCATCTCTTCTGAACGGCTCACCTAATTCTTGATTTAGTATAATTTCTATAAAAGTAGTTATCCCTTTTTTTTGATCCTCACACGATTGTTTAATTGCTTTAGTAGTTTCTTCCATTGACTTAACTGTTACACCTTTTAAACCACATGCATCAGCAACTTTGGCAAAGCTTAACTCTGGATCAAGCTCCGTGCCTATAAAGTTATTGTTAAACCATAATGTCGTATTTCTTTTTTCTGCTCCCCATTGGTAATTTCTAAAAATTACCATTGTTATTGCTGGCCACTCTTCTCGCGCACAAGAGCTCATTTCGTTCATGCTGATACCAAAAGCTCCGTCCCCAGCAAATCCAATTACCGGCACATCTGGGCAACCAATTTTTGCTCCAAGTATAGATGGAAACCCATAACCACAAGGACCAAACAAACCTGGTGCTAAATATTTTCTTCCCTTTTCAAAAGTAGGGTAAGCATTTCCAATAGCACAATTGTTTCCAATATCACTTGAAATTATTACATCCTCTGGCATTCCTGCTTGAATTGCTCTCCAAGCTTGGCGAGGTGACATTCTATCTTTATCTCTTGATCTAGCCTCTTTATTCCACACAGTTCCTGGATCATCTTCTTCATGATCTAAGCTTGATAACTTTTGAAGCCATGCAGACTTAGTTTGATGTATTAAATCTTTTCGTTTTTGTCTATCAGTATCACCTGCTTTTTTAGAAAGTTTATTTAGTAGTTGTTGTGCCACTAATTTAGCGTCACCACAAATACCAACTGTTACTTTTTTGGTTAAACCAATTCTATCTGAATTCATATCTACTTGAATTATTTTTGCATTTTTTGGCCAGTAATCAATTCCATATCCAGGCAAAGTAGAAAATGGATTTAATCTTGTGCCCAAAGCTAAAACTACATCTGCTTTAGATATCAATTCCATTGCTGCTTTCGATCCATTGTATCCTAAAGGTCCAACGGCTAAAGGATGGCTTCCTGGGAAACTATCATTATGTTGATAGCCTGAACAAACTGGAGAGTCTAATTTTTCAGCTAATTTTTTACAATCTTCTATAGCTCCACCTATTACGACTCCAGCTCCAGATAAAATTACTGGAAACTTAGCGTCAGATAATAATTGTGCTGCTTTATCAATTGCTTCTGCTCCACCTGCCTGCCTCTCTAATCTAACGATTGGTGGTAATTCTATATCAATGACTTGAGTCCAATAATCTCTTGGAACATTAATTTGTGCAGGGGCAGATCCTCTTATCGCTTTTTCTATTACTCTATTTAAAACCTCTGCAATTCTTGAAGGATCTCTAACTTCTTCCTGATAACAAACCATGTCTTTAAATAAATTCATCTGCTCTACTTCTTGAAAACCACCTTGTCCCATAGTTTTGTTGGCTGCTTGAGGTGTTACCAAAAGTAATGGTGTATGATTCCAGTAAGCAGTTTTGATTGGAGTTACTAATCCAGTAATTCCTGGTCCATTTTGAGCAACAACCATAGACATTTTTCCAGTAGCACGAGTGTATCCATCGGCTATAAGACCACCATTAGTTTCATGAGCGACGTCCCAGAAAGTTATTCCAGCATCTGGAAAGATATGAGAAATAGGCATAAATGCTGAACCTATAATTCCAAACGCGTGTTCAATACCGTGCATTTGTAAAACTTTTACAAAAGCTTCTTCTGTGGTCATTTTAGCCATAAAAATCCTTTTAAATATATAATTAATCTTTCTTCCAATATATCAAAATTTAGTCTATATCCATTAAATATTTTATGTCACAGCCTGATTTAATTATACACGATGAGAAAGATAATGTTGGTGTAGTTGTAATTGAAACCACAAAAAAAGGCCAAGATTGCAGTGCCTGGATCATGGAAAATGATAAAACTGTTAAAGTTAGCTCGATGAATGAAGTTCCATTAGGTCATAAAATTGCTCTACAGGATTTAAAAGAAGGCGATACCATACTTAAATATGGTCACGATATAGGCAAAGTAGTAAAGCCTATAAGAAAAGGTGAACATGTTCATGTTCATAATGTAAAAACAAAAAAATGGTAATTAGATGGATATCCCAAAGAGTTTTTTAGGTTATAAAAGAGAGAATGGCAGAGCGGGAACAAGAAATCACGTAATTATTCTTCCAGTTGACGATATTTCAAACGCATGTGCTGAAGCTGTGGCCAATAATATCAAAGGCACGATTGCCTTACCTCACTCATATGGAAGGTTGCAGTTTGGAGCAGATTTAGAATTACATTTTAGAACAATGATTGGAACTGGAAAAAATCCTAATGTTGCAGCAGTAATTGTAATAGGAATTGAACCTAAATGGACAAAAAGAATTGTAGATGAGATAGCAAAAACAGGAAAACCTGTGGAAGGGTTTCATATAGAGAGAACTGGAGACATAGGTACAATAATGAAGGCCTCAAAAAAAGCACAAGAATTTTCTCAATGGGCTTCGGAAAAACAAAGAGAAGAATGTCCTTTAAGCGATTTATGGATTTCTGTTAAATGTGGAGAGTCTGATACAACATCTGGCTTAGCATCAAACCCAACGGTAGGAAATTTAATGGAAAAACTAGAGCCTTTTGGAGTTCATCTGTGCTTCGGAGAGACTTCAGAATTAACAGGTGCTGAAAAGGTTTGTGCAGCTAGAGGGGCAACTCCTGAGGCTAAAGAAAAATTTATGAAAACTTGGAGCGCTTACAACGATTTTATTTTAAAAGAAGCAACTAATGATCTTTCTGAAAGTCAACCAACAGCTGGAAATATTGCTGGAGGTTTAACAACTATAGAGGAAAAAGCGTTTGGAAATTTTCAAAAAATTGGAAATTTAAAATTTATAGATGTCTTGGAGCCAGCTGAAGAACCTAAAAAAGGTAAGGGATTATATTTTATGGATACTTCGTCAGCTGCAGCAGAGTGTGTAACTTTACAAGCTGCAGGAGGATTTAATATACACTTGTTCCCTACAGGACAAGGTAACATTATAGGTAATCCTATTGAGCCTGTAGTAAAGTTAACAGCTAATCCTCTAACAGCAAAACTTATGAAAGAGCACGTGGATTGCGACGTTTCAAAAATTTTATCTAGAGAGATGAACTTATCTCAAGCAGGAGATGAACTTATTAAAACTATGCTAAGAGTTGCTAACGGACGATTAACTTGCGCTGAGGCTTTAGGTCATAGGGAATTTGTGATGACTAAGTTGTACAGAAGCGCATAACAATAAAAGTATATTATTTTTCCGGAAATTTAACTTCGTCTTCTTTTTTAACTTCTTTTTTTCTAAAATCACTTAGCATTTTCCTAATGATTGGACTTAAAACTTTTCTCATAAATGCTATTAATGCCCCAAGAGCTACAGCTAATAAAATTGCAAGAGTTCCGTATAAGAAAGGCGCATCACTTGCAAAGTTTACAGTAAATTCTGCTAAAGCGTTTAAATCTGTTTTTATAATTTTTTCTCCATTAAAATTGGATTTGTCTCTAAAGAAAGAGTCATAACCAATTGCAATTGCTACCGAAATCAAAAGCATTGCAAATAAAGATTTTAATTCTGTGCTATCTAAAAACTGACCAAGTTTTTGACCAAGTTGAACACCAACTATAGAACCAAGTATGAGTGGGACAACTAAAAATAAATCGATAGACCCATAGTTGAATGCATGTAGCACTGTTACTATTGCACTTATAAAAATAGTAACAAATAATGAAGTTCCTGGTATCAATTTAACTGGCATTCCAACAATATAAATCATAGCTGGAACCATTAAGAATGCGCCACCAATACCCATCATTGCAGCTACAAAACCAACAACTAAACCTAATAAAATTGGAGTTAAAGCGCTTTCATATAATTTTGATTTCGGAAATCTCATTCTTATTGGTAATCCTTGTAGCCAATTATGTTCATGAAGTTTTTGTTTAATTGAAGTTTTTTTTCTTTGAAGAACTTTTTCTCTATAGGTTTGAATTAACATTAATGTTCCAACCATTGCGAGTAGATACATATATAATAAGGAAATTATTATGCTTATTTTTCCTATATCAGAAAAAAATGTAAACGTTGTTATTCCTAAAATTGTTCCTATTACACCGCCAGAAACAATCATTAACCCCATTTTGTAATCTAAAGTATTTTTGTACCAATGTGTTAGAGATCCAGAGACGGATGTTGCTAATATATTATTAACTTCATTTGGTACAGCATAAACTGGGGGTATTCCCATAAATATTAAAAATGGTGTCATTAAAAAACCCCCACCTACACCAAATAAACCTGATAATACACCAACGGCTAAACTTAAGAATAATAATAGAAAGATGTCTATATTGACCTGCGCTATTGGAAGATATATTTCCAGCATAAGTCTAAGTATGCTTGAAAATTGACCTTGTCAATATTAATAAATTGTGGCTCCAAATACTTTTACTAAGTCGCCTTCAACTCCCAAAACTAATCTACCTAGAAATTCCCCTTTAACGGTATCGCTTTTTTGCTTATACAAAACAGTAATAAAATTATCTCTTCTTATACAGCCTAAAACTTCTTGTTGCTCAGAAAGACTTGTTAGTAGTTTATTGCTAGCCCATTGCTTTCCTAGCTCTACCTCATTTGCACCGTAAAGCATCTGTGATGAGAAATCCTTTGTAAAACCTCCGTAGTCTTTAATATTAGAAGATTTAACTAAATTAGACCAAATAGGACTAGCGATCTTAATGATTTCATCATCGCTTTTCTCTAACAAGTTCATTTTTATAAATTTAAGAGGCCTTTTTTTTCTTGTCGTCGCCAACTATGTGATAAACAGGCATTTTTTCCAATGTAAATTTGCCGGTCTTAGGATCTCTTCTTGATACAGTTAAACAATGCCAATTTTCATCATCAAGCTTTAACTTATCACCCCTGTAATAATATCCAGGCCAACGTGTCTCTTCTCTATAAAGAGTATGTTCAGTAACGCATTGTGAAGTTAAAGTTCTGTGTTTTAATTCCCAAGCTCTCATTAATTGGTGGTAATCTTCTGCTCCAACATTTTCTAAATCTTCTTGCAACCAATCTAATAATTCTAAACCTTTTTTAAGCAAATTATCGTTAGTCATATAATTTGCTGTTATACCTCCGACATATTCGTCCATTATTTTTTGAAGTCTTTGTAATCCTTGGATAGGTGATATATAACTTGGTGAAACTGTGCCTCCTGTTATCTCATTTCTTCCAATGGTGTAATTATCTAATGGTTTATATATTATATTTTTTAAGTTTTCACATTGGTTATCGCTAACTTTAATATCGTCTGCTTTTTTGTCTTCGATATATTTTACTGCAGCTTTGGCTGCTAGCCTTCCTTCAGTAAAAGAGCCAGATGAAAATTTATGTGCACTACCTCCTACAGTATCACCAGCGCCAAATAAACCTTCAACTGTAGTCATTCTATTATAACCCCAAAAATATTCAGGTGGCGCAATATCCTCGGGACCACTGACCCACGCACCTGAGCAAGTAGCATGAGATCCCATAACATATGGTTCTGATGTAGTTAATTCTGGATTAGTATACTTTGGGTCAATATTTTGCGATGCCCACACAACCGCTTGCCCTACTGTCATTCCTAAGAAATTTTCCCATCCAACAGTTTCAAGGTGTGGATCTTGGAAAGCTTCTTTTGTTACCATGTGGATTGGTCCTCCTCCAGCCATCACTTCTTGAATAAACGCGTGATTTCTTAAACAAGTAGGAGTTGGGTGGTGATCAATATACTCACCTACTAATTCTTTTGTCTTATCGTACCATTTCTTCTCATAGTTTTCGCCATTAGCATTTTGAGTGTAAGTTTTTAAATGTAAAAAATAAGCACCTACAGGACCATAACCGTCTTTGAATCTGCATAATACAATTCTATTTTCCATTTGAGTCATTTTAGCACCTGCTGCAATTGGTAAAGCATATGCTGATCCATTGCTCCACGGAGCATACCAAGTTCTACCCATGCCTTCTCCAACTGCTCTAGGTTTAAAAATATGTGAAGCTCCGCCCGCAGCTACTATAACAGTTTTTGCTTTAAACACGTGGTAGTCTCCGGTTCTCATATTAAAACCTACTGCACCACCCACTCGATTTGGATTGTTTTCATCCATAAGTAAATGTGTAACCATTATTCTATTATAAATTTTATCTGCGGATTTTTTTGCAGCTTCAGCAACAATTGGTTTGTAGCTTTCTCCATGAATCATAATTTGCCATTTACCTTCTCTTTGGTATCTTCCAGTTTTTTTATCTTTCATCATAGGTAGACCCCATTCATCAAACATATGAACTGTGGAATCAACGTGACGAGCCATATCGTAACCAAGATCTTCTCTCACAAGTCCCATAAGATCGTTTCTTGCGTATCTAACATGATCTTCAGGTTGATTTTCATTCCATCTCATACCCATATAACAGTTGATAGCGTATAAGCCTTGAGCCACTGCACCACTTCTATCTATATTGGCTTTTTCTACACAGATTATTTTTAAATCTCTTCCCCAGTGTCTAGCTTCAAATGTAGCACCTGTTCCAGCCATACCTCCGCCTACTACAAGAACATCGCAATTTTCGTGAACAGTTTTTCTTTTTGGCATTAATAATAAACTCCCTTTTTAAAAGAGTCTTTACTAATTGTAGGTAAATCTTTCTTAGTATCTAGTCCCTCAGGCTCTGAGTAAAGAACTTGTGAATTCATTTCACCTTGACGAGGTTTATCTCCCTCAGCTAATTTTGGAATAAATTTTCCCCATGGTTTTGTTGTAATAGGAGAAACAAAATCTTTTTCCGTTCCATTTCTAAATTTAATTTTCCAAGATATTGTCCCCTTTTCTTCTTCTCTTCTTACTCTTACACTGTGGCCCATGGGTGCGAAATCTGCATATCCTCTGACATCAATAGCATGGTTTGGACAAGCCTTTACGCAAGAATAACATTCCCAACAAAAATTTGGTTCAATATTTTTAGCTCTTCTGATGGTTTCATCAATGTGCATGATGTCTGAAGGACAAATATCAACACAATGTCCGCATCCGTCACATCTTGTCATATATACAAAAGTAGACATAATTATTTCCCCTCAATTACTATATTAGCTTTTAATAATATACTAGTTTTATTAATCATTATGTTAATAATGTTTTGGTTGTTCTCTTTTAATACCAAGGCCAAATTGCTCAGGTGCATCCGCTGGTGGAGGCAAATTGTCTCTAGAGCCGTCAGCCTCTGCTAAATTTTTTTGTATAGCAGCACCTGGTTTATAAAACATATGTGCAAATTTAGACCAGTAAACCCCTCCAAATAAAACTAGATTTGAAATAATAAATAAAGTTAGAAATAAATAACTCAATCCAAACATATCTGCTGACTGAGTGAATGACCAAGCGAGTCCAAATGTAGCACAAGCAAGTAAAGCCAAAACAAATAGATCTGCAGTTATAATTCTATACCAAGGGTGTGCTTCTGCAGAAACATCTACTCTTAAAAAAAACCAAAACCAGTATCCACCTATACATGTCATAATCGCTCCAACATGCCAAATAATTGGAATATAAGTTGGTGCAGCAACTCCATCAGAATATTTAAAAATTAAAACTACAGAAGCAATCCAAAAAAAGATTGTTCCGTACATTCCTAAAACGTGAGCCAGTCTTCTCTTTCCAAAGCCTAGCTCGGATGTCGTTGCAATATCACTAGCTACTGTTTTTAGAATTACGGCTGTTTTTTTTCCTGTGCTTAATTCAGTTTTAGCAGATTTTTTTGCTTTTTGGGCGTTTCTAAAAAAATAAACTACATTCTTTTTGTGTAGCATATCCAAACCAGTTCCAATGATAATTAACAATATCATTGCAATAACAAAAAATTGCAAAAAAGAAGGAGGAATTATTACTGAGAGTTCCGCGAATGGATTAATTGATAACATAAATAATTTTATTAGTTTGAACTATGCAGGTCAAGTGCGAACAATTCGCAATTATTTTAACTTTCCATCCTTTCTCATTTGTTCTCTTATTTTTGTTGCAGAAATTTGCTGCGTCTTTTCGTCAAGAACAATTTCCTCCATCTTATAACCAACGCCTCTTCCATAACAAATATTTGTAATATTAGGCACTAGAGAAACTTGAATTCTACCTTTGTAATCTTTTAACGCCTCTAAAATATTTTTTTTAACTGTTTCAAAGTTAAAGGGATTGTCATCAACTCCTTGAACATCACGGACCATAATATTTACCTGGCCAGTTTTTTTTAATATTTCTTCAAACAGTTTCTGATGTCCTGCATGCCACGGTTGCCATCTTCCAAGCATTTGAGCGGTCGGTTTCTTATTATCCCAGACATGACCATCATTTTTCATTTGGTCTGCCATAGAAATTCTTTAAGCAGCGGCTTGTATTTTATGCTTTGTAGACATTCCGCTTAGGAAATTCCAAAGATATCTTGCTGTCAGCATAGAAGCTTTTTCTGCTTTGATTTTTTCTTCATCTGTTAAAGCGTCCAATAGCTTTTCACACTCTTTTCTATGTATTACATCAGCAGCTTTATGAGCTTCAAAAAACTCTAAACCTTCTTTTGATGTAACTCCATAAAAATTTTTTAGTCCTCTTATTTTTGTTTCAGCAATTTCAGGGATTTGCCTTTCATAAGTATACAAAGAAGCTAAACCTTCAGCATATGATTTTCTCGCTTGATGAAAAAAGTTTTCAATCATATCATTAGTAAACCATTCTCTCTTTACATCTTCGATTTTATCTTTGTCAGCTCCCATTGCCAATGCAAAGTTTTTCCACAGCTTTGGATGGTCTGCGTTAGGATTTTCTTCATCTTGAAGATTTTCCAAAAGAATTTTTCTTTTTTCAATGTCTTCACAAATTGAATGTGTAGCGCTTATGTATCTTGGAAATGCTTTTACGTGTTGGTAATATTGTTCTGCGTAATCTCTGATTATCTCTCTTGTTAACTTTCCCTCATTCCAAGACTTATAGAATGGGTGATTTAATAAATGGTACTGGTCTAATTTTTTGTTAAGATCTTGTGAAAACATATATCTCCTTGGTTAATTAACATTATTAAACTGTTTAATCTTAGGGAATAGAATAATGATTTATCCACATCAAGTATACAAAAAAAGGTGCGATGTTCTCGTTTTGATTCACCTTTGATTCTAATTTAGACTCAAAATACAACCTTAAATTGTTGCTTCAAATCTCTGAATAGGCCGTTCGTTTATAGGGTAATGAACAATAGTTGCAAATATCGATAAGGCAATAGCCATGTAGAAAGCATAATCATAAGAACCAAATTGATCATAAAAATATCCTCCCAGATACGCTCCTATGAAAGCTCCAACTTGATGACTCAAAAATACAATGCCAAAAAGGGAGCTTAAATATTTAGTTCCAAATATTTGCGCCACTATTCCATTAGTTGGAGGAACAGTAGATAACCATAATAGTCCAAAAGAAATTCCAAAAACTATAGACATTATATTCGATGGAGGTGAAAAAATGAAAATAGCTATCGATACAGCTCTCAAGGCATAGAGAATACAAAGTAAACTTTTTTTTCTATATTTAGTTCCTAAATAACCCATGCCCAATGTTCCTATAATATTAAATAATCCTATAAGTGCTAAAATAATAGTTGCTGACCAACCTCCCATACCCCTTTCTTGCATATATCCAGGTATATGTGTAGCGATCAACGTTATTTGAAACCCACAAACAAAAAAACCTGCATTAAGTAAAAGATATCCTTTATGAGAAAAAGCTTCTTTTAATGCTTCAAAAAAAGTTTGATCTTTTACAACTGGCTGATTTTGATCAACTAGGTTTTTTGGGGAAAATATAAATAATGAAACTATTGAGCCAAATAATATAAAATATAGAAAATATTTTAAAGTTTCTTCCCAGCCAAATTCTCCTAAGGAATATTTTGTAAACAGAGGTGCAATAAAATATCCGACTGATGCTGCAGCAGTAACGAGACCTGAGGCTATTGTTCTTTTTTCGTTTGGAAAATGTTTGCTAACTTCAGATACGGGTACACTAATTGCGGTAGCTCCTAAAGCAATACCGATTAAAACTCCAAGACTAATTTGAAAATAAACACCTGTATTCGGTCCAGAATAAAGCATAAATATACCTGCACCAAATATTAGAAAACCTATGAAAACTGCTTTATTTCCACCAAACCTGTCTGCGACTAATCCAAACAAAGGTGAAAACATTCCCCAAAAAATCATTTGAATACCAATTGCTAAACCAAATTCTGTACGCGTGCATCCTAGTCCTTCTTCAAAAGCTTGAAAAAAAAGACCAAAGGTCTGTCTTAGACCCATAGAAATCATTATCACTACACAAGCAGAAATAAGTACAATAAGTGTTAATCTATTTTGTATGAATTTTTCTGACATTTTATTTAATATGCTTCATCGCATTTTTTAAATCATCAATAAGATCTTTAGGGTCTTCTAAACCAATATGGAGTCTTACAATGTGTTCATCTTTTTTCAAATTTAAATAGTTTCTGTATCCTCTCTCAACTATTTCTTGGTGTAGTGCTAAACTTTCAAATCCACCCCAACTATAACCATACCCAAAGAGTTTGAGAGAATTAACAAATTTTTTAATAGAATTTTTATTTTTTGATTTTATTCTTAAACCCATAAGACCCGAAGCTCCTTTAAAATATTTTTTCCACATTCTAAAATTAAAAGAATCTTTTTTATAAGGGTAAAGCAATGTGACTTTTTTGTTTTTTGATAGAAATGCAGCAACCTTTTTTGCATTTGCTTGATGTTTTTCCAATCTAACGTCTAAAGTTCTTAAGCCTCTTAAAATTAAGTATGCATCATCGGGACTAAGTCTTAATCCCGTTATTTTATTAGTTTGTTCAACTAATTTAAAAGTTTTTTTGTTAACAGCTAAACTACCACCCATTACGTCTGAATGACCAGAATAATATTTCGTCGCTGAAACAATCGACATATCAAATCCTAATTTTATTGGTTTGAAAAAATACGGAGTTGCCCATGTGTTGTCGATTGCTGTAAAAATTTTTTTTCTTTTTGCAATTTTAATTATTTTTGATAAATCTTGAAATTCAAAGGTGTTGCTACCTGGACATTCTACAAAAATAAGTTTTGTTTTACTTGTTATATTTTTTGAAATAGTTTTTAAATCATGTGGATTGTAAAATTTAGTTTTTATTTGAAAATCTTTTAAAAATGTTTCTGTAAAAAGGCGCGTTGGAAAGTAAACTGGGTCTGCTACTAAAATTTCATCTCCTGGACGCACTACACTAAAAATAGCTAAAAAGACTGATCCAAAGCCAGTTGGAGTTAAAAAAGTGTGATAGCTTTCTTCTAATTCTGATAAAATTTTTTGTAAAATATGTGTTGTTGAAGTCCCTTGTCTACCATAATCAAAGTGACCTCCTCTCGGGTCTTTCTTATATTTTTTTTGCATCTTACGTATATCTTGTAAAGATTTAAAAATAATTGTAGATGCCCTCACAACCGGGGGATTGACTGACTGATTATGAAAGTCCTTAGCGGTGTGTTTTAGAAATGTGTTTATAGACTTTTTCATAAAAAGAGTATAAGTGAACTTTATATAAGTTTATTTAATTAAGATATAAAAAAGGAGGCAAAAATATGGGTTACCCTAAAAAACATAGAGGTAGACGAAAAATAGGATCAAAAAAAAGAAGAGCAAGAAAAAGAAACAAACGAAAATAATTCTAATTATCATGACTGAAACTACTAAGATTCGTAAACTTAGTTTATGGATATTTTTTTTACCGTTAATAGCTATTAACCTGTGTTTATTTATATCTGTAAATTATTATCTCTTAGAAAATACAATATTTATGGTAGATCAAATAGGTAGATCCGGATTCACAATACCTTATTTTGATGGAAGTGTTTCAATTAGCAGGGCTTCAAGAACTTTTCCGCAATATTTAATTTTTAAACCTTCGATGATTATTACCGGTATACTTTTATTTTATTATTGGAATTATAATAATAATTTAATTTGTAAACTAAGAGGCACAGAAAATAAAAAATACAAGTTTCGAATGTTCGGGATTTTATCGGCAATATTTTTGATAATTCACTCAATATTTTTAGGTGTAAAATTTGATATTCAGCTTTATAAATTATTTAGAAGAGTAGTTTTGCTGCTTTTTATTATATTCGAGTTAGTGGCTCAAGGAATACTTGTCTACTATTTATACAATATAAAAAATAAAATATTAGAAATAACTAATAAAAGAGTTTTAATTGCAAAGATAATATTGGTTTCAGTTCTAGTAATTGTAGCTTTCGCTAGTTTGCCAATATTAGTTACAAAAGGTAATACTCATTTTAAACATGCCCTTGAATGGAATTATTTTGTTGGGGTGATTACTTTTTATTTATTGACATTTTTCTTCTGGAAGAGAACCACATAAATTTCTAGGCTTTCGCCCAGAAATTTAGTAGTTTTGGTTCGTCGTTGTAGGCGCTACCGCCGAACCCACCCGATCAACCATTTTAGCGCTACTCAGTTGACCTTTCTGCCCCTTAAGCTTGAACCTCTCGGTTTTTCCTTAATTGGCCAGTTAAGAGTTGCCTCTTAATTAATTACATTAAATCATATTAAAAAAAAATATGTATCACTTATTAGTTGACTTAAATTTACTTGTGGATTAGGTGGATAAATTTTTATTAAATGTCTTGTCTATCCATCCCCCACCTAAAACTTTATCCCCAGATTCATCATTTAAATAGAACACACATGCCTGGCCTGGTGAAATGCCACTTTCACCATCTAAAATATTTACCTCAGCCTTATTAGAATTTATTTTCACTTTGGCTCTAAGTAACTTTCCAGTGGATCTAACTTTAATCTTGATTTCATTTTTAAGCTCATACTCACTTCCTAAAATATTTAATTCTCTCAAAATTATTTTATTTACTTTTAAGGCCTCCTTCGGACCAACAATTATCGTATTATTATTATTGTCTATTTTTATTACATAAAGAGGGTCTTTATCAGAGATTTTAATTCCCCTTCTTTGTCCAATAGTATAATTTATAATTCCGTCATGTTGTCCAATTACCTTTCCTTTAATATCTATTATTTTTCCAGGATTGAAAGACTCTGGTCTAAATTTTTTTATTACTGAGCTATAGTCACCGTTAGGGACAAAACAAATGTCTTGGCTATCCGGTTTTTCGGCTACGTTAAGATTAAGTTTTTTTGCAATATTTCTTGTTTCTGTTTTTTCAATGTCTCCTAAAGGAAATCTTAAAAAATCAAGTTGGTCTTGAGTTGTATTAAATAAAAAATAGCTTTGATCTCTAGAAAAATCCTTAGCTCTATACATAGAGCTTTTTCCATTAGTTTGAATTCTTTTAATATAATGACCGGTTATTAAAGCGTCGGCTTTTAGATCTTTAGAATATTTAAACAAATCTCTAAATTTGACTGTTTGGTTGCATTGTACGCAAGGTATGGGAGTTTCACCTGAAGAATAGCTCTCTATAAAATTATCTATAACTTCTTGCTTAAATTTTTTTTGATAATACAAAATCTCATGATTTATATTTAACTGCTCAGATACTCTTTTAGCATCCAAAATATCCTGTCCCGCACAACATTGCCTTCCCTCTTTGGATTGCTTGGCCTCATCGTATAGTTTTAAAGTAATTCCTGTAACGTTATACCCTTCTTCCTTCATTAAGCCTGCTACTACAGAAGAGTCTACTCCTCCAGACATAGCCACAACCACTTTTGTTTTTTTTTCCGGTTTATTTATTCCTAGTGAATTGATCATATAAAGTATATATTATATATATTATTTAATTTCCATAATGCAATTTGATCTTGAACCAGGCGATTTCGTTATAAACCCTAAGAATAAAGAGTGGGGAACAGGACAAATACAATCGGTTATAAAAAATAAAATAACAGTAAATTTTCAGAATAGTGGTAAACAAGTTATTGATGTAAATCATATAATTTTAGAAAAGGTTAAAATAAATGAAAATTGATTATAAAAAAATTGCTGAAGAACTAATTCCTATTTTTGAAGAAGCAGGCCAAGAGTCGATAAATTTATATAATAAAGGATTAAAGATTGAAATTAAAGAGGATGGATCGCCAGTTAGTAATGGAGATTTAAAAGTCAATGAAATCATTAGTAAAAAGATTGAGCAACTTACACCGGATATTCCTATTATTTCAGAGGAAACTGTTAATTTAGAGGAGAAAAATAAAAATTCTGTGTTTTGGTTAATTGACCCTATTGATGGAACGAAAGAATATATTTCTGGGAAAGATGAGTACACTTTAAACGCAGCATTAGTAATTGATAAAAAACCTATTTTAGGCTTGGTGGGAGTCCCTAAAAAAAAACAACTATTTTATTCCTATGCTATAGGTCAAAGTTTTATAAGACAAAATGGTGATGATAAAAAAATAGAATGTAAAAAAAAGGATGATAGAAATACTATTATTGCAGTTTCTAGTATGAGTAAACCACCAGAAATAATAATGAAAAAATTAAATGAGTATAAAGTTTCTTCAATCACAAAAGTCGCTAGTTCTTATAAATTTTGTCTAATTGCAGATGGTACTTTTGACATTTATGCTGCAAGAGAGAGAGCTAACGAATGGGATTATGCTGCAGGTCACGCTGTTGCTAAAAATGCAGGGGCAATCATAACTACTTTAGATAATAAGCCTTTTTTGTATGGTAAAGAAGATTATAAAAATCCAAGTTTATTAATACTTAGGTCCAAAAATTTAAATGACTAAAACAATTTTAATTATAATAATATCTGTTGCAATTTTTGGTTTAATTGTTTTTGTCTTAGTAAAAAATGCATTAAAAAGAAAAATAGATCAATTGGTTGAAGAAGAAGAAAAATCAAATAATTTTGATTAATTTTTGGAATTCCTCTTGCTCCAAATTTAGAACTCTTTTTGATAAATCATAATCAAATCCTGCTCTAGCTAAAACTCCCATATCTTTTTTATAAAATAACTCCCTATTTGCATTTGGTCTTATAGCTCCTATACGTCTTCTTTTACATAACTTTAGAGCAGATACGAAATCTGGCTCTATTTCTTTATTCTTAATTTTTTCTATACTTTGTTTAATAAATTTTTGATCTATTCCTTTCATTCTTAGAGATTGATTAATCTTATTTAGTGAATAGCCTCTTCTTAATAAAGTTCTTGATTTTGAGTCTGAGTACAATTCGTCATTTAAAAATTTATTTTGTTCTAGACTTACCAGAACATTATCAATTAATTCTGATATTTCTTTTTTTGACTTTGTGGTTTTAAATTTAATTAAAACTTTTTTCATTAAATAGACTTTTAACTGTTGTTTAGAGGGACTATATTTTTCAATATATGAGTAGGCCAAGTCTTTTAAGGCTGTGCTTAGTTCGTCAAAATCTTTTTTATTAGATGTGGGATTCATCAATCTAATATACTATATTATTCAAAATGATAAATAACTTTGAAGAATATTTAACTGTAGAAAATATATTTCTTTTTTCTAATTGGGGGGTAATCCCTTTTTGGTTGCTTTTATTATTTTTTCCAAATAGTCCTTTTACACGTTTTTTAGTGCATTCAATTTTAATTCCTTTATTACTTGGTATTGCTTACATATTTATTGTTTATCAAATTTTTTTAAACGATAATTTTTTAGATGGTTTTGGTTTGTATTTGGGTATTGAAAATCTTTATGCTGTTTTTTCTGACGAAAATTTTCTTCTAATATTTTGGTTACATTTTCTCTCACTAAGTCTGTTTGTTGGAGCATGGATCGCACGGGATTCAACTAGATATTCTATTCCGAGGATTTTAACGGCGCTATCCTTGATCATAACTTATTTTACAGGTCCGCTTGGTATATTTTTATACTGGGTCATTAGAATTTTCTTTGCTAAAAAAATTTCTTTAAATGAATAAATCTTTTGATTTTTATTTCGACTTTATAAGCCCTTATGCTTTCATTGCGCATAATAAGATTAAAAAAATTGAAAAAGAATATATGTTTAAAATAAATTATCAGCCTATTCTTTTGGGTGGGCTACATAACCTTCATGATATAAAAGCCCCTGCATTTATACCTTCTAAAGCAAAGTTTATGATTAGAGATTGTAAGATGGTTGCTGAAAAAAATAAAATAAATTTTAGGTTTAATTCTTACTTTCCTATTAAAAGTTTAAATCTAATGAGAGGAGTTTTTGTAGCAGCAGAAGATGGTATAAAAGATTTGTATATCGATAAAATATTTAATGCAGTATGGGTTGATGGTCTTAATATGAATGATCAAGTCGTAATTGAAAAAGTTTTAAAGAATATAGATATAAATCCAAAAACGTTTGTTTTGAGGGCACAAAGTCAAAATATTAAAGATCAACTGAGATCAAAAACAAATGATGCTTATAAAAAGGGAATTTTTGGAGCTCCTACTTTTATTGTAAAGGATAAAATTTTTTGGGGTCAAGATAGACTTCAATACGCTATTGCGGAAGCAGTAAAATAATTATTTTTTTTCTTTGCTCACTACTTCAAGTCCTGCATTTTTTAAAGCATCAAATCCGCCAGCGGCATTTGCAACATTTTTAAAACCCATTTCTTTCAGTGCTTTAGTTGCGAGTGCTGATCTAAAGCCCAAAGCACAGAACAAAACGATATTTTTCATTTCACCAATTTTTTTTTCTTGAAAATAAGAGCTTTGTGGATCTAACCAAAACTCTAACATACCACGAGGAATATGAATTGAGTTTTTGATAGTTCCCTCTTTCCATAATTCTCTAATATCTCTTATATCTATTAATGTTATATCTCCTTTTTCATAAGAGGACTTGACTTCCTCAGCGCTTAAAACTTTTATTTCCTTGTTTGCTTCATCAACAAGCTCTTTAGATGACTTTATATTCATGATAGTAAGATATTAGATTAAGATTAGATTGCAATGAGACAAATAGAAAAAACTTATAAAAAAGGTGTTCTGAGAAAACTCTTAATCAAAATATGTAGATTGTTGGGTTATGAACTTATTGACCAATCAGATATGTCATTTATTACGTCATTAAATAAAGAAAATGCATCGATGATCGGTAAAAAATCGATAACTTTACCCTTAGGAGAAATAAAAATTAAGCGAAAAATACGTAGTCTAGAAATTATCTTGAAAACATGCACAGGAGTTAATTTGGTTTCTCAGAATAAAAAGAGAATATTTGAGCTCAAAAAATCGGAATATACATTCAGAACAATAAATTCACTAATAAAAAGTTTAAAGAAATCTAAACAGAATATAAATAATATTGATTTTCAGATTACAATTATAGACGCAGGATCCTCAAAAGAAGACAAAGAAAAAATGTGTGAGATCTTAGAAAAATCAAAATTTAAATTTAATTTCATTGAATTAAACTTAAGCAATTATTTACAAAGAATAAAAGTTGTAAAAAAAAATAATACTCAAATTGAAAATAATATGAAATCAACGATGGCAAGTATTATTAAGTCTTTTGAAATATCAAAAAATTCTGATGATTTAGTTTATTTTGTTGAGGATGATTACATCCATAGTGATGATTGTATTTCTGAAATGCTGTCGGTCTATGAAAAATTTTCGACCATTCTAGAAGATGAAATTTTTATTGTACCAGTTGATTATCCATATTTATATCAAAAAAATCAGTCTACCAACGTACTCGTAGGTCAAAAATATCACTGGAGGTCTGTAAAAGAGTCATTGTTAACATTTTTAACAAGTAACAAAATGATAAATAAATATTATGACGAACTAATAAAAATGGGTGAAATTGAACATGAACCGTATGAAACGATACTGCATAATATTTATGACAAAGAAAAATGTTTTTCTCCTATTCCCTCTCTGGCACTACATTGCACCAATGTAAATTCTATTTTTGGATTATCTCCAACAATAGATTTTAAAAAGTTATGGGAAGATAGTAAATTATAAATAAGGCCCGATTTCTCGAACCTTATTTAAATAACAAACTATTAGAAAAATTAATCTCTAATGGAATAAGCTGATACACCGACTTCGGCTTTATCAGTTCCTAGTCTTTCAGCAGATTTGCTTATTCTTAAGCCAATTGTTTCTTTAAGAATTCTAAAAACTGCATACGATAATACAAAGCTAAAAACACAAACTGAAATTACGCCAGTTAACTGCGTTAAAAAATTTGTATCATTGTTGCTTAGTGGTACAACTAAAGTTCCAAAAATACCTGCAAACATATGTACTGGAATAGCTCCAACAACATCGTCTAGGGCTTTACTTTCTAAAAATTTAGTTCCGAAATACATTATAACTGCACCCATTGCCCCAATGCACATAGCAAGTATTGGACCAGGTGTTAGTGGCTCAGCTGTTATAGCAACTAATCCTGCTAGAGCACCGTTTAACATCATAACAATATCAGTTTTTCCATTTAATAAACGGGTTAAAGCTGCACCAGCTACTGTCCCTGCCGCTCCAGCTAAGTGAGTGTTAACTGCAATTTTACTAATTGCATTTACATCATCAAAAGTTCCCATAGCTAATTGACTGAAACCATTAAATCCGAACCATCCAAACCATAATAAGAATGTTCCTAAAGTTACTAATGGAATACTAGAAGCTGCGAAAGGTTCCATAGATCTTTTTTGTCCTCTTGGACCAAATCTTCCTTCTCGAGCACCTAATACAATTACTCCTGCTAAAGCTGCAGCACCACCACATGCATGCACAAGAGTTGACCCGGCAAAATCAGAAAAGCCAGCTGTGCTTAACCAACCACCTCCCCATTGCCATCCCATTGAAATTGGATAAATTAAACCTGCCATAAAAGCCGCAAATATGAAAAATGGCCAAATCTTTATTCGCTCAGCTACTGCACCTGAAACTATTGATGCTGTTGCACAAACAAACATGGTTTGAAAAAACCAATCAGAATGCCCAGAATAACCAGTTCCCATTTCAGTACCATCGCTCCATATTGAGAATGAACCAATATATCCGCCTTCAGGAATTCCATATGCTAAATTATATCCGACTAAGAAAAATACTATTGAGCATATTGCAAATTTACCTATATTTTTAGCTGCTATTGTAGAAACACTTTTTGTTGTAACAAGTCCACTTTCTAACATGCAAAATCCAGCGGCCATGAAAGCAACCAAAACTCCGCCAATGTAAAATGCCAATGAATTGAAAATATATTGACCTTCTTCAGACATTGTAGTTTCGGCAAAACTTGATGTCGTTAAAATTGATAAAAATATTAAAATTAAAATTAAATTTTTTTTCATTATTCCCCCTCGTTGACACGCATATTTCATTTTTAAGTAAGTTGTAAAATAGTGACTATGGCATAACACATATGTAAAATTTGCATAAAAAAAAGGCCCAACGGGGGTTGGGCCTTAATTTTTCTCCAACTAACGAGGGAGGAGATAAGTTAGAAACGTTATTAGTCTCTTATACCGTAAGCTATTACACCGACTTCTGCTTTGTCAGTTCCTAGTCTTTCAGCTTCTTTACTAATTCTTAATCCAATTGTGCTCTTTATAGCTTGGAAAACAATTAGTGAGACTACAAATACGAATACAACAACTGAAATTGTTCCTAAGAATTGGGCTCCAAAAGAAACATCTCCATTTGTTAACGGTACTGCTAATGTACCCCATACACCAGCTACTAAGTGAGCAGGTATGGCTCCAACAACATCATCAATTTTCAATTTGAATAATAGTTTTGTTGAGAAATACATTAATATTCCTGCTATTGCTCCGATGAAAATTGCAGCTAATGGACTTGGTGTCAATGGTTCAGCAGTGATACCTACTAATCCTGCGATAGCTCCATTTAACATCATAACCACATCAGTTTTACCACCAATTAATCTTGACATTGTTGCAGCAGCTAATACTCCACCACCTGCAGCCAAATTCGTATTGATATAAATTGTTGCGACTGAAGACACATCTTCAAGTGTTCCAGCGGCCAATTGCGATCCACCATTGAAACCAAACCAACCTAACCAAAGTATAAATACTCCTAAGGTTGCTAATGGAATTGATGATGCCGCAAACGGTGCCATCGGTTTAGCCTCGCCTTTTCCTGAGAATCTACCAGTTCTAGCACCTAATATTATTGCACCTGCAAGAGCCGCAGCTCCTCCAGCAGCATGTACTAATGTTGAACCAGCAAAGTCTGAAAATCCAGCAACCGATAACCATCCGCCACCCCACTGCCAACCCATTGAAATTGGATAAATAATTCCAGTTAAAATAGCTGCAAATAGGAAGAATGGCCAAATTTTAATTCTTTCTGCTAACGTACCAGAAACGATAGACATTGTAGTTGCACAAAACACCATTTGGAAGAACCAATCAGAACCATCAGAATATCCTGTATCTAATGATGAATTATCACTCCATGGTGTGAATGAACCTATATATCCACCTTCTGGGATACCGTAAGCTAAGTTGTAACCAACCAACCAGAACATAACTCCGGCGATTGAATAAAGACCTATATTTTTTGCACAGATTGCTGATACAGATTTTGATGTTACCAATCCTGACTCTAACATTGCGAAACCTGCGGCCATCCACATGACCAAGAAACCTGACATTAAAAATAATAGGGTATTAAATATATATTGTACTTCTGCTGATACAGTTGTTTCCGCGTAACCTAATCCAGCGAAACCAAAGTATAGTGCTGCTCCAGCAAAAAAGTAACCTAAGTATTTTTTCATAACACTCCCTTGTTAAATTAAAGTGAGCTTATAAAATTTTAAAAATTAAATGAGGAGTGATTTGTCTTAAAATGAGCTATGCATTTTTTGCAAGTAGTTTAGCCCTTATTTGATTTTTTCAAATAAGAGCTAAAAATAAGATTTAACGATTGAACATTTCTTTTAAGCTTTTAGCTGGTAAAAACTTAACTTTTTGAGATGCAGCTATTTGAATTGACTCTCCTGTTCTTGGATTTCTTCCTACTCTAGCTTTTCTTTTAGCTACTTTATAAGTACCAAAACCCGCGATTTTCACAGTATCGTCGTTCTTTAGCGCGTCTAAAATAATTGTCGTTATTGAGTCAAAAGTTCTTTCAGCATCAGCTTTGCTTTGGCCCAATGTGGACGATATTTTTGCTACTAGTTGTTTTTTATTCATTTTTGCCCCTAGGTTAATTCTAATCTCAACAAAAACTGAGTAAAATCAACATTATTTTTAGTATTAAACAAAAATATTAACACTAAATATGGTGTTTAAAAAAGTGTTGAATTTACTTGCTTTTTTGAGGGTAAAAAGTGGCTTAAAATAAGCCTAAATCTTTAAGATCGTTAAATGTCGTAAAAAACATAAGAGAAAACAGCAAAAATAACCCGATTCGAAAAAAACCTTCTTGAGTTTTTTGGGAAAGTGGTTTTCCTAGAATTTTCTCAAACGCATAAAACATCAGATGTCCGCCGTCTAAAAGAGGAATTGGAAATAAATTTATTAAACCTAAACTTATAGAAATATAAGCCATAATACTTAAAAAGGCTATTAGGCCGAATTGAGCAACCTGACCTGTTATTTTTGCTATTCGTATAGGTCCACCTAATTGTGAACTATCTCCTTTTCCTTGAAACATTGATCCTACAAATTTTAAAGTGGTTTTCGTTACAAACCATGTTTCTCCCACCGCATAATATACGGCTTTGGTTGGCCCTAATTTTTGTTTATCAAATTCATTATTTAGAGGAGATATTTTTATACCAATAATTTTCCTTTTAACTTTATTGCCTAAATTATCTTCGCTCATTACTTCTTTAGGTTCTATAATAAATAACAATTCTTGCTCGTTTCTTAAAACTTTAATTTTGACATTTTCATTTGTTGTTGCATTAATATGTGTAGAAACCTCTAAAACACTACTTATTTTATTATCATTAATTTCCGTAATAACATCATTAACTTTTAATCCTGATGAAAAGGCTGGGCTATTTTCTTGTACTTCAGATATTTTAGCTGGAGTGAAATCTTTACCAGAAAACATATATATAAAAGCAAAAATGATGATAGCCAAAATAAAATTTGCTAATGGACCTCCGAAGACAATTAATGATCTTTGGTAAAGAGGTTTTACAACAAAAAGTTTTTTTCTATCACTCTCATTATATCTTTTTAAAAGCTCCGCTTGTTCAGCTTGACTAAAAACGTTTCTGTCACCAAAAAACTTAACATACCCGCCTAAAGGTATTAAACAAAATTTCCATCTCGTTCCATTTTTGTCATTAATACCGAATAATTCTCTACCAAAACCTATTGAGAAATCAGTGACACCTACACCGTATTTTCTAGCAAAATAATAATGGCCGTATTCATGAACGAATACAACTATGGTAAGTAAAACAATAAATGGTATTATAAAATTTAAAATTTCCATTCATTTACCTTACTAAAAAGAAAATTTCTGAACGCAACTAATCTAGCATTATTTTTAAGTGATTCAGGATAAACAAAATGTGTTTCTGTTGGTTTACCAGGCTCAGTTGGTAAAACTTTTGTAATACCGCTTATATTGTGTGCTATATAGTCTGGTAATGCTGCTAAACCAACTCCACTTTGAACTGCTAATAATAGTCCGTAAACGCTATTTACTTTTAATAAAGACTTTCTTTTTTTTCCATCTTTTGTACCTACTTTTAATACCCAATCTGGATTATAAACAGGAGATGGTGCGCCTTTACCGTAAGTAATAAATTTATGTTTATCTAAATCCTTTAAAGTTTTTGGATAACCATTTTTTTCTAAATATTCATTTGACCCATAAATATGATAGTTGAAATCAACAAACTTTTTTTGAATTAGATTAAGTTGTTTTGGTCTTCTCATTCTGATGGCCACGTCAGCTTGACGAGTTGCTAAATCAAGTTCTTTATCATCAAATATCAACTCTATTTCAATTCCAGGGTTTAAATCCATAAACTCTTTTATTCGAGGGGTTAACCACGTGGTCCCAAAGCTTACAACAGTAGTGACAACAAGTTTACCGCTCAATTTATCTTTTTCTTCGCTTAAATTAGACTCTACATCTTTAAGTTTTGAAATTACCTCGTGCGCTGTCTTAAAAAGGTATTTGCCATTATCAGTGAGGGCTAATCCCCTAGCATGTCTCTCAAAAAGCTTTATTTTAAGGTCGCTTTCCAAAGATTGGATTTGTCTACTAATAGCTGATTGACTTAAATTTAAAATTGTTGATGCTTTAGTAAAGCTACTAGCCTCAGCAACTGTGTGAAATATCTTTAATTTATCCCAATCCATGAGAAAAGATTATAAATTATTTGTTAGGATTTACTATAGCTCTTCCAAAGAACTTGCCTTCTAAAAGCATTGGATATGTGTCTAAAAGTTCGGAAAATGAAAGAGATTTTGTGAATGATTTTAATTTATTAAAATCTATAAGTTTAACAGCTTCGTTCCATAGAAATTCCCTTCTTCTAATTGAAGCACCAGAGGAGTCGATTCCCCATAATTTTACTCCTCTAATTATGAAAGGCATAACAGTCGTGTTTATTTTAATTCCTCCAGCATTTCCACAAGACGCTACGATACCATTTGGTTTTACTTGAGCTAATATTTTTGTAAGAGATGATCCACCTACAGTATCAACGACACCGTCCCATGTTCCTTTTTCTAATAACTTACTTTCTCCTTCAAATTCTTTTCTATCAATAATATTTTTTGCACCTAAATCTTTTAAATAATCATTTTTATCTTTTTTTCCTGTTACAGCATGAACATTGTAACCCATTCTTGATAAAATCATTACCGCTATACTTCCTACTCCACCAGTGGCTCCTGTCACAAGAACATCGTTTACTTTTTCGCCTAAAAGAAGTTCCTCTCTTGCTTTAATTGCAAATGAACATTGTAAAGCTGTAAACCCTGCAGTTCCTAACATCATAGATTTTTCAGCATCAATGTCTTTGGGATTTTTAATTAAAAAATTTGAGTCTACTTTTGCGTATTGTGAAAACCCACCATAATACATTTCTCCAACTCTAAATCCTGTACAAATTACAGTTTCATCTTTTTTAAATTTATCATCACCGCTTTCAACAACTTTACCAGAAAAATCAATGCCAGGAACAAATGGAAATTTTCTAACTATTTTTCCACCATCTTTAAGGATTAAAGCATCCTTATAATTTAAACTTGAGTAATCAATTTTGATTAAAACATTTCCATCTTTAAAATGGCTGCTATCGATTTCTTTAATATCTCTTGTAAATTTCTCGTTTTGGTTATCTATAACTACTGCTTTAAATTTTACAGTCATTATTTTCCGATATGTTTTAAATATCTATTTTGAAGTGAAAGATCTTCTTTAAATGTTCCTAAAAAATAATTTGTAAGAGTCATCGCTTTTTCTTTTTTAATACCTCGCATAGTCATGCACTGGTGGGAAGCATCTATAGTTACAGCTACACCTTTTGCTTCTAATCCACTCATTAAAGTCTTAGCTATTTGCATATTTAATCTTTCTTGAGTTTGTAATCTCTTAGCATAAACTTCTACAGTTCTAGCTAATTTACTTAAACCAACAACTTTTTTATTTGGAATATAAGCGATATGAATTACACCGATAATTGGAGCCATGTGATGTTCACAATGGCTCTCAAAAGAAATATTTTTTTCTAAAACCATGTCATCATATCCGTCAACATCTCCAAAAGTTTTATTTAGAACTTTGTTGGCATCTTGATGATATCCACTAAAATACTCTTTAAATGCTTTAACGACTCTTTTTGGTGTTTCTTTAAGACCCTCTCTATCTGGATTTTCGCCTATCCACCTCAGAATAGTCTTGAAAGCATCTTCTGCTTCTTTATCAGTGACTCCGCTCTGATTTATCGATGATTTTTCTAAATCTTTGACTAATTTCATAATTTTTCAAACATTATTATAGGACATATGTTGTTAATGCAAATTGCTATTTTGTCTTTTTTTCACTATTTTAGCTACATGTTTAAAAAAAGGGACAGTGTTTTTGAAGTTGAGGAAGGAAAATTTTTATCTCCTAAATTTGATAACCAAGGCCTAATTCCGGTAATCACTACAGACAATAAAACTGGAGAAGTTCTAATGCATGGATATATGAATTCTGAAGCTTTAAAAAAAACTATAGAAACAAAAGAAGCTTATTACTGGAGCAGGTCAAGAAAATCTATTTGGCACAAAGGAAAAACAAGTGGTTTTACTCAAAAAGTAATTCAAATAAGAATAGATGATGATCAAGATTCTGTTTGGTTAAGTGTTGATATAGGAAACGGTGCTAGTTGTCATGTGGGTTATAAATCATGTTTTTATAGATCGATACCATTGGGTAAAATAGATCAGTCTGAAAAAGTTGAAATGAAATTTGAGGAAAAAGAGAAAAAATTTGATCCAGAAAAAGTTTATAAAGGACAACCTAATCCAACTAAACTTTAAAGATGTCTAAAGAAACTCAGAAAAATGTTTTTGGTGAACCTCTAGAACCTTGTTCAAATGAACCTTTAACAGGTTGGTTTAGGGATGGATGTTGTAATACTGACGAAAAAGATCGTGGAGTTCATACTGTGTGTGCAAAAGTTAATAGTGAATTTTTAGAATGGTCCAAAAAAGTAGGAAATGATTTAATCACTCCACATCCTGAATTTGGTTTTCCCGGTCTAAAAGATGGAGATTGTTGGTGTGTATGTGCCACTTGGTACGCGAGGTCTATTGAAGAGAATAAAGCTTGTACTATTTTTTTGAAGAAAACAAATATCAAAACACTCGAATTAATACCTTTGGAAAAGTTAAAAAAATTTGCTGCTGATTTATCTTAGTAAATTTTCGAACCTCGAGTTTTAATTATTAACTCAAGTTCTTGAAATTCTTTGCAGTTACAGTTTTTAAGGACTGCCAGTCTTTCTTTTGCTTTTTCAATTCTATTTGTTTGAACATAAAGTTCACCTAAATATTCATTAATTCCATTATGCTTTGGATCTAAGCTTAAGCCTTTTAAATAAAATTTTTCTGCTTCTTCAAAGTTTCCAGACTTTCGTGATGTGTAACCCATATAATTTAATATATCTGGATTATCTTTATCTTTTTTATTCGCTTTCTCTAGTTTGATAAAAGCTTGTTTGTAAAGTTTAACAGCTTTATCAGTGTTATCTTTTTTTTCTAGCTTTCCTGCTCTTTTAATTAATTTTACAGCTTCATCGTACACTGAAACTTTTGTCGTACTACTTCCACTATCTCCGCCGGCAGCTAAAGTTATATTGTTTATTAAAATTAAGGCAGATACTAAAATTATTATTTTTTTCATATTTTTATAATAACGATTTCATTTAACTTTATCATGCGACAGATGATCTTCCTCCATCAACTCCTATAATCTGACCTGTTATCCAAGAACTATTTTTACTTAATAAAAAGTTCACTAAAGAAGAAAAGTCATCGCCCTCACCAATTCTTTTTAATGCATGCATCTTTGCAATACTTTCAGCCATCTTTTCATTTTTTAACATTGATCCAGCCATCTTTGATTTAGATAGACTTGGCGCGATACAATTTACTCTTACATGTGGTGCAAACTCAGCTGCCAATGCAAACGTTAAGCCCTCTACGGCTGCTTTTGCAGAACTTATAATACTATGATTTAAAAATCCTTTTCTAGCAGCAACGGTTGAAAATAAAACTATGGAACCTTTATTTTTTTTTAATTTATCATAAGTCGCTCTTATAATTTCTGTTGCAGATATAAGATTTAAATTAAAGCACTGCATGTAATCACTTTTTTTTGTAAGTTTTAAAGGCTTTAGATCTATTGACCCTACACAAAAAGCTAAACCATCAATTTCTTCATTTCCTAAGTCGCTAATAATTTTGTCGCTAAAATTTTCATTTAATACGTCAGCCACAGTAAAGGAAGAGCCAAGTTCATTTGCTAAACTTGAGATTTCTTTCTCATTCCTTCCTACTAAATGAGTTTTTCCACCATTTTTTTGGATATTTCTTGAGACTGCGGATCCAATAGAACCAGTAGCACCTATGATTAATTTTTTCATAAGGTTAAATACCATGATCTGAGAAATTGGACAGCCTAATAATGACGCGTGTATTTTGTAATAAAAACACTATAAATTGATATTTATGAAACTATTCATCATTCTAGGAAATCAGCTGTTTCACCCAAAGTATTTAAGCCCGTATAAAGATCATCTATTTTTTATGGCTGAAGATTATAACCTTTGCACCTTTGAAAAACATCACAAACTAAAAATACTTCTTTTTTTATCATCCATGAGATCTTTTAAAGATGAATTAAAATCCAAAAATTTCAATGTTTTTTATAGAGATGGAAATAAAGACTTTAAACTTTCTTATGAAAAAAAACTTGAAAAAGTAATTAAAGAAAAAAAAATAAAAGAAATATCTTTTTTTGAAATAGAAGATAAATTTTTTGAGAAAAGAATTTTGTCATTAACCAAAAAAAACTCTTTAAAAGTAAATCAAATAAAAACGCCAATGTTTTTAATTAATAGAGATGAATTTAAAAGCTATCTTACAAAAAATAAAAGGCCTTTTATGGCTAATTTTTATAAAATAGTAAGAACAAAAATGAATTTACTAATGAATAAGAATGGCACACCAAAAGGGAATAAATGGAGTTTTGATGAAGAAAACAGAAAAAAATTACCAAATTCGATAAAGATTCCTAAAATTTCAAAAGTTAAAGAGACAAAGGAAACTGTAGTGCTTAAAAAATTTATAAGCTCTAATTTTAAAGATCATCCCGGAGATCTTGGTAAATTTTGGTTTCCAACGACTAGAAAAGATGCAAACAAATGGCTTGATGAATTTTTAAAAGAGAGAATAAAATTGTTTGGTGATTACGAGGATGCAGTAACTGATAAATCTAATACTGTATTTCATAGTGCCCTAAGTCCATTAATTAATTTGGGATTAATAACTCCAAATGAGATTATAGAAAAATTAAAAAAGATTGAGAATAAAGTTCCAATAAATTCTTTAGAAGGTTACATAAGACAAATTATTGGTTGGAGAGAATTCATGAGAGGAATCTATCAAAATTTTGACCAAAGATTAGAGAAAACAAATTTTTTTAATCATAAAAGAAAAATGAAAAATACTTGGTATAATGGAGCCACTGGTTTAGATCCTCTCGATCACGCAATTAATAATGCAAAAAACTTTGGATGGTCACATCACATAGAAAGATTAATGATATTAGCAAACATCATGAATCTCTGTGAAATTCATCCTAAACAAGTTTATAAATGGTTTATGGAAATGTTTGTAGACTCTTCTGACTGGGTAATGTCCCCCAACGTTTATGGTATGGGTTTATTTAGTGACGGCGGTATATTTGCTACAAAACCATATATTTGTGGATCTAGTTATTTTTTAAAGATGATGCATTTTAAAAAAGGTCCTTGGTGTGATGTAATGGATGGATTGTATTGGAAATTTATCGACAGGCATAAAACTTTTTTTTTAAAAAATCCTCGCCTCGCGATGATGGTTAGAATTTCAGAAAAAATGAATAAAGAAAGAAAAACAAGAATATTTAAAGCAGCAAATAATTTTATAAAAGAAAATACAAATGGTTAAAGTTTTTTTTAATAATTCTTGTAATATCTGTAGAACAGAGATCAACCATTATAAAAAACATAGTGATGAAAATATTAATTGGATTGATGTTACAGACAATAAGGAAGCGCAAAATATTACTTCGAAATCTTATCGGGAACTTTTAAGAAGAATGCATGTTGTACAAGACGGTAAAGTTATTGATGGTGCTGAGTCATTTTTAATTATATGGAAAAATATTCCAAAATATAATTTTTTATATAAAATTTTCAAAATTAAACCCTTATTTTTTTTTCTAAATATTTTTTATGAAATTGCTGCTTATTTTTTATTTCTTAAAAATAAACACCTTTTAAAAAAATGAAAAAAAACCAGCTTCCAAAGAAGGTTTGCCCCGTTTGTAATAAATCTTTTAATTGGCGCAAAAAATGGAGACTTAATTGGGAAAAAGTAAAATATTGTTCTAAGAAATGTTCTAAATCTAATTCAATTTAAAAGTAGATAATATTATTGGTATATTTGTCTTAAAATTAAAATAACCTTTATTAGAAAACTTCCAACAAAACTCATCTTCATTTCGGGTAATAAAATTTATAGTTAAGTCATTATTCTTTATCAATCTCTTCAAAAATGAAAGGTTTTCTCCAATAGAGGGGTATACAACATCAAATTTTTTTGAGTTTTTAATTAAATTTATTAAACCATTTTCATCTAATAATTCAGCCTTAAATTGATATTCATTAAATTGTGATTTAACAACAGCTTTTTTATAGTCTATAACTTTTGAAGATAACTTTAGGGATCTATTTTTGTTATCCAATAAAACAAAGTAAATTTTTTTGTATTTTTTTAGATCAAAAAAATCAATGTGCATTTCATTTTCGAATACAATTAATTGTTCGTTTATTTCCTCACTTTTATTAATTTGAAAAGGTGAAATTTTATACTCTCTTTTGTCAGTAATCGGTAAGGCAGTCTCATTCAACTTAACATTTTTATATTTATTATTTGTAAATTTACTTATATTCCATGATTGGGCTAAATAATTTTTTCCCTTTGTTTGTATTCCAGCAACCCATCGCCAACTTAATGTATTGGAAGCTGCATCACCATCAAATAAATATTTCATAAAAAACTCTGCTCCTTTTTGCCAAGGTAATCCTAATGTAAATATCCAAATACTAGCAAACAACATGCGCGTGTGATTATGAAGATAATTAAAATTTTTAAGTTCGTTTACCCAATCATTAAAACATTCAATTTCGGTTTCTCCTTTTACTGCTTTAAGATAATTTTCGTCTTCTTTAATCGTCTTAAGATCTTCTATAAAATCAGTCCAAACTTTTGGTCTTAGTTCGAGCCATCCTTTCCAGTATACTCTCCAAAATATTTCTTGAATAAATTTATCTACTTTTTGGAAAGGATATTTCTTTAGTACAAGTTTTGCAGTTTCATATTCGTTAATTAATCTATGAGTTATATATGGAGATAAACAAGAAACATTACTCCTATTATCTACACCAAAATCGAAATTTCTTTTTGAATTATAATTTGAAATATC
>CACPFY010000010.1 GCA_902633335.1 uncultured Pelagibacteraceae bacterium
AATTGCAGGTTTAGGTTTATTTGGTGTTGCAGTTGCTTTAGGTGCCCAAGATTTATTTAAAAACTTAATTTCAGGTGTTTTGGTTTTAGTAGAAAAAAGATTCAAAATCGGAGACTGGATTTATGTAGAAGGAATTACGGAAGGAATTGTGGAAAGAATAGGTTTTAGATCAACAGTAATTAGAAAATTTGACAAATCAATTGCAACGATACCAAATTCCTCTTTTGCCGAAAATGCTGTAGTTAATATTAGTGAGACTACTAATTGGAGAATAAGTTGGATAATTACACTCCAGTATAACTCGACTATAGATCAATTAAAAAATATTAGAGATCAAATCGAAAAATATATTTTGAATAATAATGATTTTAAAATAGGAGATGATACTGAGCATGCAGTAAGGATTGATAAGTTTTCAGATAGTTCAATAGATCTTTATGTCAGATGTTTTACTGTAACTAATGAATGGGGCGAGTGGCTCAAAGTTAAAGAAAGATTAGCTGTAGAAGTAAAAAAAATTGTTGAAAGCAACGGCGCATCATTTGCTTTTCCAAGTACATCTATTTATGTGGAGAAAAACTAATGAAGTCCGCGTTAATTTTGTTTGATAATATTATTACACTTTACATATGGATTTTAATTATTAATGCTGTTTTAAGTTGGCTAGTTGCGTTTAATATACTTAACACAGGAAATAGATTTGTTTATGCAATTTTAGATGTATCATATAGACTTACTGCTCCCCCTCTTAATTTCATAAGAAGATATATGCCAAACTTAGGCTCGATAGATATTTCACCTGTGATATTAATATTAGCATTAATGTTTTTTAGAAACTTAGTGTTTGAATATTTAGCTCCTAGTTTATTTTAAATATGATTATTGATGGAAAATTACATTCTGAAAGATTACGAAAACAAATTAAAGATGAATTAACAGAAATACGTAAAAACACAAAAGATGTACCCAAGTTGAGCGTAATATTAATAGGCAATTATCTACCAAGTCAGATATACGTTAAAAATAAACAAAAGAAGGCTAAAGAAGTAGGCATTAAGTCTGAAGTTATTAAATATCCTGAAACAGTCTCAGAGAAAGAAGTATTGAATAAGATAAAATCTCTTAATAACGATAAAGAGGTCACTGGTATATTGGTTCAGTTACCATTACCAAAACAAATTAGTCAGAAAAAAATAATAAATTCAATTCATCCCAAAAAAGATGTTGATGGTTTTAACCCTTTTAATGTTGGAAACTTAGCTTCAGGCTACGATGCCATTGTGCCATGTACACCATTAGGATGTATTAAACTTATAAAATCTGTTCAAGAAAATTTAAAAGGTTTGCACGCTGTAATAATTGGTAGATCTAATTTAAATGGGAAACCAATGGCTCAACTATTATTAAAAGAAAATTGCACTGTTACTATTCTTCATTCTAAATCTAGAAATATAAAAGAAGAATGTAAAAGAGCTGATATATTGGTCGCTGCTGTAGGAATGGCAAATTTAGTTAAATCTGATTGGGTGAAAAACGATAGCATTGTAATAGATGTTGGAATTAACAAACTAGATAGTCAAATAGTTGGTGATGTCAAATTTGATGAAGTAAAAAGTAAGGCTAAAGCAATCACACCAGTTCCTGGGGGAGTAGGACCTATGACAATAGCATGTTTACTAAGTAATACTTTAGAATGTTTTAAAGCTCGTTAGACCTTGAGGAATCTAGTTTTAATATCTTACTATTTCTAAATCTTATAATGACAGTTGCCGCTGCTACAATTAAAATTGCAAGAGATATATAAATTAAATTTGTTGGGTCTTGGTCTTTGTCTTGAAGAATTATAAATCGAGCCAAAGCAGTTATAGCTATAATCATCGGATACGTTATTCTTACCGATCTTGTTTCCCAATAAGATCTTACTAGTCCGATAACCTCTATATAAATAAACATAAGAAGAAGATCTGCTAAACTTATGTCTCTGTTTTCGTACATTTCATGAATTTCTAGAAAAAATGCAATGACTGTCGCGGCCAGAACAATTAATACTGCTACTAACTGAATATTTCGAATCGTTGCATTCATATATGTTCTTTTAACAAATTTTTATTGTTTATGTAATTGTTTTGAGTGAAATTTAATAAATTTCTCAATTTTAGATTTTTTGAATGTTTTATTTTCTTCAAAAGAAACTTTCTCTAGTGAATAAGCTTTATTTTTCGATCTTCTCGAGACAATGGCAATATTACCTTTATAAAGTTTAAGGACTACTTCCCCATTAACTTGATTTCTTTTTTTGTCTACTATTTTTTGAAGATTTAATCTCTTTTTTGAAAACCAATAGCCATTATAAACTAATTCTGCATATAAAGGCATTATTCTTTCTTTGGCATGCATTGTTGCTTTATCCAGAGTTACAGACTCCATTGCTCTATGAGCAAAATATAATATAGTTCCACCAGGCGTTTCATAAACTCCTCTTGATTTAATGCCGATAAATCTATTTTCTACAAGATCAACTCTACCAACGCCATTTGCCCCGCCAATTTTATTTAATTTTTCTAATAATAACTCGGGTTTATATTTCTTTCCATTTATTGAAACAGGGTCGCTATTTTTAAAACCTATTTTTATTTTAACCGTTTTATTTTTTGCTTTCTCTGGTGAAATAGTTTTTTGAAAAATAAATTCTGGAGGCGCATTTCTTGGATTTTCAAGCACTTTTCCCTCAGTAGAAACATGAAATAAATTGTCATCAACAGAAAACGGAGGGGCCCCTTTTTTATCTTTGGGAATTGGAATTTTATATTTTTTTGCGTATTTAATTAAATCTGATCTAGATTGAAGCTTCCATTCTCTCCAAGGTGCTATCACTTTAATTTTTTTACCAAAAAAAGAATATCCAAGTTCAAATCTAACTTGATCGTTTCCCTTTCCAGTGGCACCGTGTGAAACGGCAAAAGCCTTAAATTTTTTTGCAATTTCAATTTGTCTTTTCGCTATTAAGGGTCTTGCTATTGAAGTTCCCAGTAAATAAACACCTTCATAAACAGCATGAGCTCTTATCATTGGAAACACATAGTCCTTTACAAAAATATTTTTTAAATCTTCAATTATAATTTTTTAACGCCCAGCCTTTTTGCGTTTTGAACTATTTTCCTCTTATTTAAATTTTGGCCTATATTTGAGGTATAGGCAATTACCTCAGCTTTATAATTTATTTGTAACCATTTAAGAATTATTGAGGTGTCTAAACCCCCAGAGTAAGCTAAAACAATTTTTTTCATTAACTACAAACTTTTTTGGCAGTATTATAAGCCTTAGTAAATCCCATCATAGAATAATGGTCTGTTGTTTCAGCACCATCTTTTGTTTTACCTTTAATCATCAAGTCTGTTGCTCTTTTCATTAATTTTATAAATTTTTTTTCCTCATTTTCATCTAATAACCACGCAAAGTCTCCTTGAGAAAAAAAAGAAAAGTTACTTTTCCCTGACTTTGCAGAAACAGTTGAATTCTTATAAGTATGACCACTTGTTATGCTTATTTCGTCTTTTATATTTTCATTAGGTCTGAAAGTAACAAATATTCTTGAGTCATTTCTTTTAATCGCTGCTGGGGCTCTCTTTACAGGCTTGGTTTGCGCAAAGCAGACTTTTCCTTTATCAGTCATTAATGTAAAACTTTCCCAGTTTTTATATTTTCCAGAAGATTTAGGCGTATTTGCAAAACTATTTGAAGCTAGAAAGTAAAGTAGTAAAAAATATAATAATGTTTTTATTTTCATAAGTACTTTTTTATACTAAAAAAAATCTAATTCAATGGTTTGTATTAAGGCGCTGGATTTGGATTATTATTGTGAATTAAATTGATTTTATCTAGCGTATCTTGATTTAGTGAAACATTAATACTGCCAATATTTTCTTTTAATTGATCCATGGATGTTGCACCAATAATATTGCTAGTTACAAAAGGTCTTGAATTTACAAAAGCTTGAGCAAGCTGAACCATAGTAATATTATTTTCTTTAGCTAACTTGTCGTATTCTACGTATGCTTTCATTGCCAAAGGGTTTATCATTCTCTCCCATCCTTTAAATAAACTCATTCTAGCATTTTTAGGCATCTGACCATTCATATATTTTCCAGAAAGTGCACCTGCAGCCAAAGGGTAATAAACTAGTAGACCACATTTCTCTCTTATAGATATTTCTGACATACCTACTTCGTATGTTCTATTTACCAGACTATATGGATTTTGAACTGACATCATTCTTGGAAGTTTTTTATTTTTTGATATTTCTAAGTATTTTGATAAACCGTAAGGAGTTTCATTTGACATTCCGATATATCTAATTTTTCCAGCTTTTATAAATTTTTCTAAAGCTTTTAAAATTGACTCAAAATCGTTCCAGTCCTTCTCATTTTCATTTACAGAAAATTCTCTTCTGCCGAAACAGTTTGTAGATCTTTCTGGCCAATGCAGTTGATAAAGATCTATATAGTCTGTCTTTAATCTTTTTAGACTATCATCTATAGCTTTACCTATTTTTTCCTCTGAAAAATTATTTCCACCGCCTCGTATCCAATCCAAACCTGGCCCTGCTACTTTAGTAGCTAAAATTATTTTATCTCTGTTTTTTCTTTTTTCTAGCCAGTTGCCTATCATTTTTTCTGTTTTGCCATAGGAGTCAGGTGTTGGAGGAACAGAATAAAGTTCAGCAGTGTCAAAAAAATTGATACCTTGACCAATTGCATAATCCATCTGCTCAAAAGCATCTTTTTCACTGTTTTGAGTTCCCCAAGTCATTGTGCCTAAACAAATAAGGCTTACATCTAGATTAGTATTCCCTAATTTTTTGAATTTCATAACAATTGTAATGTTTTTTTAAAGGAAAAATTGCCTATTGAAAAGTCAATAAAATTTCTTATATTAAAGTTATGGTTTTTAACAAACAAAGTTCAGCAACGAGATCTTCCGCATCTGAAGCAATAATTGATCAGGGCTTAAGAGCTTATATGCTAAAAGTTTATAATTATATGGCATCAGGAGTTGCCTTAACGGGATTTATAGCTCTGCTTTTATTTAAGATGGCAGTTGTAAGTGGTCCGAACGGAGAAATACTTGGACTCACTCAAGTTGGAAACACTTTATATAACTCTGGTTTTGCCTGGGTAGTAATGTTAGCACCACTTGGTGTGGTCTTCTATATGAGTTTCGGTATTGCAAAAATGAGCGCGTCAAAAGCTCAAACGGTATTTTGGATATTTGCAGCTTTAATGGGTGCCTCACTATCTTCAATTTTTCTAGCGTACACAGGAACAAGTATTACAAGGGTATTTTTTATTACAGCTGGCACTTTTGGAGCAATGAGTATTTATGGCTACACAACTAAAAGAGATTTAACTAAACTAGGTTCATTTTTAATGATGGGTTTAATTGGAATTATAATTGCATCTTTAGTAAATATATTTTTAAAATCTTCAATGATGTATTTTGTAATATCTATTATCGGTGTTTTAGTATTTGTAGGCCTAACAGCTTATGACACTCAAAAAATTAAAAATATGTATTTAGCAAGCGACAGCGGAGAGCTTATGGGTAAAAAAGCTGTGATGGGTGCTTTAACTCTTTATTTAGACTTTATTAATCTATTTATAATGCTTCTTAGACTTTTTGGTCAAAGAAGATAATTTATTTAATTAACTCAATTTTTCCTAAACTAGTTCTGTCAATTAGTAATTTCAAGTTTTCAGATTTTTGAATTATTTTACCATTTTTATCTTTAATTAAATATTTCTCATTTTTATAGTGAGGTTTCAAATTCTTCAAAATTCTTAAGATTGGTTTTTCAGAAGCTCTCTTATATATATTGAATGAAATTTCTTTATTTCCAGTATAGAGACTATAATCTTTCCAGGTTCCATTAGAAACCATTTTTGCATATAAATTTAAAATTGTCTGGAGTTCTTTTTTAATAAAATAAGGTTGTTTTGCCTTACTATCATTATCTACAATTAATCTAATATTCTTCATTCTTTTTATGTTTGTTAATTAATGGCAACTGTAAAGCTGTAAATATAAAAGTTAAAGGTAAAATTCCCCAAACTTTAAAATTTACCCAAATATATTCTTTTTCAGGAGCAAAAGTTCTCCAAACAATTTCATTTAAAATTGCTAAAAAAATAAAAAAATATGCCCATCTTCTATTTAGTAGTGTCCAACCTAAATCATTAATTTTGAAAGCGTTGTTAAGAAACATCTTTAAAAGATTTTTTTTAAGAAAAATGTCACTAATTATTAAAGCTGACGCAAATAATAAATTTATAATTGTTGGTTTTAAGTAAATAAAAATTGGGTTATTAAAATATAAAGTCAAACCTCCGAATAATGAAATAAGTGCTGCACCAATTAAAGGTACATAGGGAATTTTACGATCAACCATATAGACTATAACTACTGCTATAATTGTTGAAATAATAAGAGGGGGAATAGCAACACTTAAGTTATTATCGCTATTTTTATAAAAGTAAAAAAAGATTAATAAAGGGCCAAAGTCTGTGACAAATTTTAATAAGGACTTATTCACACAAAAACTCTAACATAAATCATTTTATTATTAAATTTATATATTGATTTTAGATTAAAAATTATTAATTATTAAATATGTCTACTAATAAAGCAAAATTTTCAATAGGGGAAGTAGTTAAACATCGTCATTTCGATTTTAGAGGGGTGATATATGATGTTGATTTTGAGTTTAACAATTCTGAAGAATGGTATCAATCTATACCTAAAGATGTTAGGCCTAAAAAAAACCAACCCTTTTATCATCTTCTAGCTGAGAGTAACGAAGTGACCTACGAAGCATATGTCTCAGAACAAAATCTTTTAATAGACAATTCTAATGAGCCCGTTAAACATCCTTTAATAGAAGAAATATTTATTGGAAAAAAAGGCACAAGTTATCTAAAACCCTCTAATTAAATCTTTCGCCATAAATAAAACATTTTTGGTTCAAAACTCGGCCAAAAAAATTAGGTAAATGTTTATTGTTGAAGCCTAATTGGGGATTACTCATACTTCTTACTCCCTCTCAATTCTCAATTAGGCAAAAATGCACCTTTCCTTAAAAAAAATACTGTAGTAATTATTTGATAATGGATCTTTTTTCTTTCGGAAATGTAATTGTTTACGTTAATAAATTAATCAAATTTATTAACTCAATTTTTTTTGTTATTCTAATAATTGGACTTTCATTCGCCTTGATATTTTCTCCTGTAGATTATTTGCAGGGTGATACCGTAAGAATAATGTATGTTCATGTTCCTTCTGCATGGATTGGTATTTCAATTTTTTCATTAATTGCAATAAGTTCAATTTTAAATTTTGTTTTTAAAATAAAAAATTTATTTTTAATTGTAAAAAGCTTAGCGCCGATAGGCTTGCTGTTTACGTGCCTGTCTATCGTAACTGGGTCTTTATGGGGAAAACCAACTTGGGGAACTTGGTGGGCCTGGGATGCAAGACTTACTTCTATGTTTATGTTAATGGTATTTTATATTTTATTTATTTTTTCATTTAAATATTTTAAAAATAAGGAATATCTACCTAAAATTTTAACAGCATTATCTATTCTAGGAATAATAAACATTCCAATTATTAAATATTCAGTCGAATGGTGGTCCACTCTACATCAACCAGCTAGTATAAAATTTACAGGCACATCAAGCATACACTCAAGTATGCTGATTCCATTATTCTTGATGTTATTGGCTTTATTGTTATATTGTGCGTTAATTTTTCTAATGAAATACAAAACAGAAATCATTAAAATAAAGAAACAAAATATTAAAAGATTATGATAATTGAATTTTTACAAATGGGTGGCTATGGATTTTTCGTTTGGGCCTCTTTTTTTATTGTTACTGTTTCCTGCTTATTTCTTTACTACCGTGCTAGAAAAACTTTAAAAAAATATGAGAAAGAATTTGTAAAAGAACTAGAATCTTTACCCATTAAACATAAAAAAAGAATTACTAAATCATCAAAGGTTATCGGTAGTATTTTAGCATCACAAAATAAATTAAGCTAAAGCATCTTGAATGCTTACAAAAAAAATTAAAACAAGACTTTCATTTTTAATCTCAATTATTTTAATCACCCTATGTTTTTTAATTTTTATTTATTTTAATCTTAAGCAAAACATATTATATTTTAAAACCCCATCTGAAATATTTATAAATAATCAAATAAAGGAAAACTCTATGATTAGAGTAGGCGGAATGGTAAAAAAAGATTCTATTCGACAGAATAATAAAGAAATAAGGTTTATCCTAACAGATTACAAAAAAGAATTAATTGTTGTTTATAGTGGCACTGTTCCAAATTTATTCTCTGAGGAGCAAGGAGCAGTAGTTGAAGGAGTTCTTAATGACAAAAAATATTTAATAGCCGATAGAATACTGGCTAAACATGATGAGAATTATATGCCACCACAAATGAAAAAAATATTAAAGGAAAATGCTAAGTAACCTAGGAAACATTTTACTTTTTGGAAGTACTTTTGTTACATTATCAATTATTTATTTTGCTTATCAAAATCTCAAAGAAAAAAATATCATAATAAGAAAAAATATAGTTTATCTCTCTTTTTTTCAAATAACATTAATTATTGCATCATTTTTATTATTAATTTTTGCATTTATTTTTTCAGATTTTTCGCTTCTTGCTGTTTATCAAAATTCTCATACGGCAAAACCTGTTTTTTATAAAATAGCAGGTGTTTGGGGAAACCATGAGGGCAGTCTACTCTTATGGGTTAACATTATGGTAATCTTTTCTTTTTTATTTTTTTTATTTAATTATAAGTTTAACAAAAGCTTTAGCCTTTATACCTTATTAGTACAAAATATTTTAATTCTTGGTTTTTTGATGTTTTTAATCTCTAATTCTAATCCATTTTTCAAAATTTTACCTGTTCCATTAGAAGGTTTAGGATTAAATCCAATTTTACAAGACCCTGCTTTAGCTATTCATCCACCATTGTTGTATTTAGGCTTTGTTGGATCATCAATTTATTTTTCTGCAGCAATGGCGGCAATACTTTCTAATAGTAACGGTAAAAATTTTGCCTCTTCAATAAGAATTTGGGTATTAATTTCCTGGAGTTTTCAATCATTAGGTATAATCGTTGGCTCTATTTGGGCTTACTATGAATTAGGTTGGGGCGGGTTTTGGTTTTGGGATCCTGTTGAGAATGCATCTCTCATACCATGGTTTTGTATGACCGCATTAGCTCACTCAGTATTAGTTTTAGAAAAAAGAGGCTATCTTTATAACTGGGTTTTAATTTTATCAATTATTACTTTTATTTCTAGTGTCACTGGCACATTTTTGGTTAGATCTGGGATATTAAATTCTGTTCATACTTTTGCAAATGATCCAGCTCGGGGAATGTATATTTTAGTATTTTTATCTTTAATGATATTTTTTTCCTTCGTAATTTTTTTTAAAAGAAAAATTAATGATGATTTTTATCTCGAGCTAATCAGTAAAGAAACTTTTATTCTTAGCAACAATTGGTTTATGATGTTTTATTTAGCCACTGTATTTATAGGTACAATTTACCCAATTTTTACACAAGTTCTTTACGATACGAAAATTTCAGTCGGTCCACCTTTTTATAATTCTGTAATCGCACCTATAATTATTCCATTTCTTATAATGATGGCAATTGGACCAAAAATAAGCTGGATTAAACAAAAATATAATGATTTTAAATCTTTAGTTTTAATTTTAATTTTATCATGTATTATTAATTTTTTAATTTTCTTCTTTTTTAAAAGTTACAATCTTCTATCAAATTTAATTATAATTTCGTCATTGTTTTTAATTATACATTCACTTAAGGATTTTATAATTAATTCAAAAACTAAATCATATTATAACTTACCAAGTTTTCTGTCTCATACGGGATTTGGAATTTTAATGTTGTTTATAATGTTAAACCATAATTTTAGTAAAGAGTACGATCTTAATATTAAAGTTGGTGAAACAAAAAAAATAAATAATATTGAAATAAATTTTAAAGATTTGAAAATTGAAAAAAGAGAAAATTATAATGTTGTAATAGGTAACTTTAATATTCTTGACTCTAAAAAAAACTATCAGAAAAATTTAAATCCTGAAATTAGAATTTATAACAATCCTCAAACATTGACGTTTGAGTCAGCGATAAAGACTAATCTTCAACAAGATCTGTATTTGACTATGAGTAATATTGATGGATCAGATTTTTACAATGTAAAATTTCAAATAAAGCCATTTATGCTATGGATTTGGTTTGCTGCATTTCTTACAGCTAGCGGAGGTTTACTAAGAACTTTTTTAAAAAAATGAAAATAAGTTTTTTAAAAATAATTTCAATTTCTTTAGTAGTATTTGCTCTAATAGTTTTTTTCTTAGCTTTAAATATTGACAAAAGATATAGCACTGAAAAAATAGTTGGAAAAAATGTAGATAATTTTGAAATAATATTTCTTAACAATGATGCCGTATTTAAAAAACAAGATTTAACTAATGACAAATACCATTTAATAAACATTTGGGCCTCTTGGTGTCTACCATGCAGAAAAGAACATCCTATTTTAATGAGATTAAAAAAAGAAAATAATTTAATAATAGTTGGCATAAATTTTAAAGACAAAAAATTAAATGCTAACGATTTTTTGAGAGAACTAGGAAACCCATATGATTTTTCCTTAAGTGATAAGGATGGAACAAAATCAATTCTATTTGGTGTTTATGGGATACCTGAAAGTATCCTAATTGATAAAAAGCATAAAATTATTAACAAATTTATTGGACCCCTGAATGTTAAAGACTATGAAGATATATTACAATTGGTAAATGAAAAATAAGTTCATAATTATATTTTTATGTATTTTTTCCATAGAGCTTAGTGCTGCTGAGATAAATAATTTAGAATCAAAAATTTTCAAAAATCTTAGATGTATAGTCTGCCAAGGACAATCTATCGCAGAGTCCAACTCAGATTTTGCACAAACTATAAAAATTGTAGTCAGAGATAAAATCGATCAAGGGGATAATGAAAAAGAAATTTATAAATTTTTAGCCGAAAAATATGGAGAATGGATTATTTATAAACCCAAATTTAATTACATAAATTCATTATTGTGGTTTTCTCCCTATATAGTTTTAGTTTTTGGTGGATTATTGATTTTAAAATATCTAAGAAGAAAAAAAAATTAATTTCGTTCAACTGACTATACATTTTTGAATTTACGTAGTAATTTATTGTTATGAAATTAAAGATTTTAGCATATGTTTTATTACTATTTGTTCTTAAACAAACTATTTTGTTAAGTGAAAATTTAGACATCTCAGTTTATACTGGAACATTTGATGTTATAGATAAAGAAGGAGATGACCAAACAAATTTAATTGGAATTGAACACAGAAACACCGAATTATTCAGAAATACTTTTTTAGGCAAACTTGTGCCATTAAGCGGAGCTTTTGTAACTGGAAAAAATTCAGCGTATTTCTATACTGGAGTCGAAGGACAATATAATTTAGGTCCTATGAATATTTCTCCAAGTTTTACCCCTGGATATTATGAAAAAGGTAGCGGAAAAGATCTTGGCAGCGCGCTAGAATTTAAAAGTGAGATTAAAATCGGATTTGATATTTTTAAAGACTCAAAACTTGGTTACAGCTACAGCCATATATCAAATAATGATTGGGGAAGTACTAATCCTGGAACAGACAATCAACAATTAATATTTTCATCAAAGTTTTAAATGTCATTAAAAAATTGTCATAACTTTAGCGACTTTCGTAAATTAGCAAAAAGAAAACTGCCTAGTCCAATATTTCATTATATAGATGGAGCTGCTGATGATGAAGTTACGTATGCTAGAAACACAAGTGCGTTTGATGATGTAGATTTGGTTCCAAATGTTTTAAGAGGTGTGGAGAATGTTGATCTATCAACTACGATATTTGGAAAAAAACTAGACTTACCATTTTACCTAGCACCAACTGCATTACAAAGACTTTTTCATTATGATGGTGAAAGAGCTGTAGGAAAAGCAGCGCAGAAATTTAATACTATGTTTGGTGTTTCAGCGTTAGCAACAGTTAGCGTAGAAGAAATATCTTCTATGATTAACACCCCAAAGATGTTTCAGTTTTATTTTCATAAAGATAGAGGTTTAAATACTTCTTGCTTAGAAAGAGCCAAAGCCGCAAAATTTGATGTGATGGCTTTAACTGTAGATACAATTACAGGAGGGAATAGAGAAAGAGATTTAAGGACAGGCTTCACATCTCCTCCAAAATTAACTCTGGCAAGCTTATTTAGTTTCGCAACAAAACCAATGTGGGGCATAAATTATCTCACTAAAGGTAAGTTTGAATTACCACACATACAAGATCACCTTGAAGCTGGAACTAGTACCAATACTTCAATAGGAAACTATTTTTCTACAATGTTAGACCAATCTATGAATTGGAAAGACGCCGAAAAACTTTGTGCCCAGTGGGGAGGGCATTTTGCATTAAAAGGAGTTATGAGTGTTGAAGACGCTAAAAGAGCTGTAGACATTGGATGTACTGGAATTATGGTTTCAAATCACGGAGGAAGACAACTCGATGGGTCAAGATCTCCTTTCGACCAATTGGCTGAAATAGTTGACGCCGTAGGAGATAAACTAGATGTTATTTGTGAAGGTGGAATTCATAGAGGAACCCATATGCTAAAAGCTTTATCATTAGGTGCAAAAGCATGCTCTGGTGGAAGACTTTATTTATACGCTTTAGCTGCAGCAGGTCAAGCTGGTGTTGAAAGAGCTCTAGGCCAATATAAAGCAGAGTTAGAGAGAGATATGAAACTAATGGGCTGTACAAAGATAAGCGAACTAAGTAGAAAAAATTTAAGATTCAGAAGGTAATGAACCTTAAAAATTGTTACAACTTCGAAGATTTCAGGAAACTTGCAAAAAAAAACTTACCTGCTCCGATCTTTCACTACATAGATGGCGGTTCTGATGACGAAGTTACGTTAAAAAGAAATACCGAGTCTTTCTCAAAATACGACTTAGTTCCAAACATTTTAGCAAGTGTTGGTGAGCCAGATTTATCTACAACAGTATTAGGCACAAAAATAGATATGCCTCTTTTTTTGTCACCAACGGCGATGCAACGACTTTATCATCATGATGGCGACAAGGCATCAGCTAAAGCAGCTGAAAAATACGGCACTTTCTATAGCATGTCTACAATGGCCACTTCGTCTATAGAGCAAATTGCGAATGTTTCAAGCGGGCCAAAGATGTTTCAATTATATATTCATAAAGATCAAGCCTTAACGGACAATTTAATTGATAGATGTAAAAGTTCTGGTTTTAAATCACTGTGTTTGACTGTAGACACTGTTGTTGCAGGTAACAGAGAAAGAGACCATCGATGGGGATTTACCACTCCACCTAAACTTACTTTAAAAAGTCTAATGAGCTTTATCACACATCCTAAATGGACATTTAATTATTTAACTCATGAAAAATTCGAGTTAGCAAATGTCTCTCATTTTACAAAAAAAGGTTCTTCAATTGCAAAAGGGGTAATGGAATACATAAACGAACAATACGATCCAGCTATGAGCTGGAAAGATGCGGAATATTGTGTAAAAAGATGGAAAGGTCCTTTCGCTCTTAAAGGTGTAATGTCAGTAGAGGATGCTAAGAGAGCAATTGATATTGGTGCGAGTGCAATTATGTTATCAAATCACGGAGGCAGGCAATTGGATGGTTCAAGATCACCATTTGATCAATTAAAAACCATAGTTGATGCCGTAGGGGGAAAGATAGAAATTATTGTTGATGGAGGAATAAGAAGGGGAACACATGTTTTAAAGGCACTATCATTAGGTGCGACAGCGTGCAGTTTCGGCAAAGGTTTTCTCTTTGCATTAAGCGCAGGAGGGCAAAAAGGAGTGGAAACAATACTTCAAAGAATGAAAGAAGAATTGAGAAGAGACATGATTTTGCTAGGTAAAAAAAAAATTGAGGATTTAGGTGAAGAAAATATTGCAATTAGAAATTAAGGATTCTAATATTAGTTATGAAATTAGCAAAAAGTTTAGATAGATTAGGAACTGAAACTGCTTTTAGCGTGCTCGCTGAAGCAAAGAAATTAGAAGCAACAGGAAAGCCGATGATACACCTCGGACTAGGCCAGCCAGATTTTAAAACTCCACAACACATTGTTGATGCAGCGAAGAAAGCTTTGGATGACGGTCATCATGGTTATGTTTTATCAAATGGAATTCTTGAATGCAGACAGGCAGTTACCAGAAAGATTAAAAAATTATACAATCAGGATATTGATCCAGAAAGAATTATAATAATGCCAGGCGGAAAGCCAACGATGAGTTATGCAATTCAATGTTTTGGTGAACCAGGTGTAGAAATAATTCATCCGACACCAGCATTTCCAATATATGAATCTATGATCAACTTTACAGGAGCAAAACCTGTTCCTTACGATTTAACTGAGGATAAAGATTTGAAATTTAATCCAGAAAAAATTTTATCATTAATAACTGATAAAACTAGACTATTAGTTTTAATCAATCCAAATAATCCTACAGGAAGTTTTGTTGATAAATCTGACATCGATGTTTTGGCAGAAGGACTCAAAAAACATCCACATGTTACTATTTTAAGTGATGAAATTTACAGTAGACAAATATTTGACGGAAAAGAGATGCCAACATTTTTTAATTACCCTGAACTTAGAGAAAGGTTAATTGTTCTTGAGGGATGGAGTAAAGCTTACTCTATGACAGGATGGAGACTTGGTTGGAGTTTCTGGCCAGAAAAATTAGTTGAACATGTAAATAAATTATTAATTAATAGTGTTTCCTGTGTAAATGCAGCTGCACAATTTGCAGGTATTGCTGCTTTAGATGGTTCTGACGAATCGATAGATCATATGATGAATAAGTTTACTATTAGAAGAAAACTTATTCATGAAGGTTTAAACAATCTTCCAGGCGTAGAATGTAGTTTGCCTGGCGGAGCTTTTTATGCTTTTCCAAAGGTTATCGGCACAGGGATGAATGGTGCGGAATTTGCAAAAAAATGTATGCATGAAGCTGGTGTTGCCATAGTGCCTGGAACTGCATTCGGAAAGACTGCAAAAGATTACGTGAGATTTAGTTTTGCTGCGTCGCAAGCTAATATTTCACAAGCTCTTGAAAACATAAAAAAAATGCTAGCTAAATAGGCTGTATTTTCTTCAAATTTCAATTAATATCTCTCTTTATGAATGAACAAGTTCAATCAGAACTAAAAAAAATTTTTAATGGTAGATTTTCTACATCTGTCTCGACAAGATCAAATTATGCTAGAGGCGAGGACACCTTTGATCCTGTTTTATCTCAAGCAGTAGTTTTTCCAGAAACGAACGAAGAAGTCTCAAAAATTTTAAAACTTTGTAATCATCATAAAGTTCCAGTCGTACCATTTGGAACAGGAACCTCTTTAGAGGGCAATGTTGTAGGAAATGACAAAGGCATTACTATTTCATTAGAAAAGATGAATAAAATTTTAAGTGTAAATGTTGAAGATTTTGATTGTAGAGTTCAAGCATGTGTGACTAAAGAACAATTAAATGACTATTTAAGAGAGGACGGAGTTTTTTTCCCAATTGACCCTGGCGCCAACGCTGCAATTGGAGGTATGGCCTCAACCTCAGCTTCTGGAACGATGGCTGTAAAATATGGAACCATGAAAACAGTAATTACAGGTTTAACAGTTGTTCTTCCTAATGGCGATATAATTAATACTGGAAGTAGAACCAAAAAAACTTCAGCAGGATATAACTTAACAAATTTGTTTATTGGCTCAGAGGGAACGCTTGGAATTATCACTGAAATACAATTAAGATTATCCCCTATACCAGAGAGTATTATGAGTGCGGTTTGCCATTTCCAATCATTAGAAGATGCAGTTAAAACTGCACAACAAATTATTCAATACGGTGTGCCTATTGCAAGGATTGAAATGTTAAATAAAGATCAAATGGATATAAGCATCAACTACTCGAAGTTAAAGGATCTTAAAGTTTTACCAACTTTGTTTTTTGAATTCCATGGATCAGAGTCTTCTAATAAAGAAAATATAAAAGTTGTTGAAGAAATATCCAATGATAATAACGGAAGCTCTTTCAAGTGGGCTAAAGATTTAGCAGAGCGAAACAAATTATGGCAGGCTCGATGGGATGTTTATTATTCAGTAAAAGCATTGATTAAAAATGGCAGAGTTTATTCAACAGATGTATGTCTTCCGATTTCAAAAATAACTGAGTGTGTAAATTTTGCTGAAGAGGAAACAAAAAAATTTGGGCTAAGAGCCCCAATGGTTGGACATTTAGGAGATGGGAATTTTCATGTGATTTTGCCCTATGACCCTCAAAAAAAAGAAACTTACAAAAAGATTAGAGAGTTTAGCGATTTACTAATTAAGAAGACATTAGAATTAAAGGGGACTATTACTGGTGAGCATGGAATAGGACTTCACAAAAAAGAATATCTTATTAAAGAACATGGAGATAATATCCCAGTAATGAAATCTATAAAAAGAACTCTAGATCCCAATAATATAATGAATCCTGGCAAGATTTTTGACTTAAACTAACAATCCAAATGAAAAAAATTCTTATCACTAGAAGACTACTTAGATCTTGCGAAGATAAGGCTGGTAAACTTTTTGATGCAAAATTTAATTCTAATGATGAGTTACATTCGCAAGAAAAATTGATTAAGCTAAGCGAAGGATGTGACGGAATTTTATCTGCTCTTACGGATAAATTGGATGCTGCAACTATCAATAAATTACCAGAAAGTATTAAAATTTTATCAAACTTTGCAGTAGGATTTGGAAATATTGATTTAGACGCAGCCAAAAAAAGAAATATAATTGTAACCAACACCCCAGACGTTTTGACTGACGCTACAGCTGAAATTGGAATTCTATTAATACTAGGTGCCTGCAGAAGAGCACCCGAAGGGATTGAAGCTGCTAAGGAGTCCAATTGGAAATGGTCTGCCGACTATTTGATAGGAAAACAATTGACAGGAACAAGATTAGGTATTCTCGGCATGGGGAGAATAGGACAAAAAATAGCAAGTATTGCAAAATCTTTGGGAATGATAATTCATTATCACAATCGATCAAAACTTAGTGAAGATAAAGAAAATGGAGCTACTTACCATAAGGACCTAAAAAGCCTGATGAGCGTTGCTGACGTATTGTCAGTTTGTTGCCCTGCAACAAAGGAAACTACAAATTTGATTAATAAAAAAACTTTAGAATACTTGCCCACTGGAGCCGTTGTAACAAATGTTGCAAGAGGCGATATCGTTGATGATGAAGCTTTAATTGAAGCACTTAATTCTAGAAAGGTTTATGCTGTTGGACTAGACGTTTATCAGGGAGAACCAAATTTAAATCCAGGCTATTTAAAACATAAGAGTGCCTTTATTCTTCCTCATCTAGGTAGTGCCTCAAAACAAACTCGAACTGCTATGGGGAATTTAGCGATAGACAATATCGATGAGTTTTTTAAAACTGGCAGCTGCAAAAACAAAGTAAATTAAACAATTATTCTTATATTCTAGTTAAGGTTGTAAGCGTCAAATTAATTAAATTTTGTTGGGACTCTCAAAAATTAATATGTTTAAATAATTCTAATTATTAATAATTAAGGGGGACAAATATGTCTAAAAAAATAAAAGGAGTTAAAACTCCTTCAAGACGTAAGTTCTTTAAAGCAGCAGCTGCAACAGGTGCAGCAGCGGCAGCAACTGTAGCAATGCCAAACATTGCTTTAGGAGCTCCTAAGACTTTAAAGATGCAAGCAGCTTGGCCTTCAGGAGCTAACATATTTTTTGAAATGGCAGGAGACTATGCAAAAATGGTTAGCGATATGTCTGGTGGACAATTAAAAATTGACCTTCAGCCAGTTGGTGCAGTTGTAAAAACATCAGAGATCGGACAAGCAGTAAGTTCTGGAGTTCTAGATATGGGACACTGGGTAACAGCTTACTGGTATGGAAAAAATCCAGCAGCATCTCTATTCGGAACAGGTCCGTCGTACGGTATGTCATCTCAAGAAGTAATGGGATGGATGGAGTACGGTGGAGGTAGAAAACTTTATGATGAAACACTTGCAAAAGTAGGTTTTGATTATATTGGTTTCTTCCATATGCCAATGCCTGCACAGCCATTTGGTTGGTTCAAAAAGAACGTAACTAAAGTGTCTGATGTTAAAGGTATGAAGTATAGAACAGTTGGTTTAGCTACTAACGTTTTAACGGCTATGGGAATGGTTGTAAGACAACTTCCAGGTGGTGAAATTCAACCTGCAATGAAAACAGGTTTGATTGAAGCTGCTGAGTTTAACAACCCTACTTCAGACTCTCAGTTTGGTATGCAAGATGTTTCTAAGCACTATCACTTAGGAAGCTTCCACCAATCACAAGAGATGTTTGAAATTCCAGTGAATAAGAAAACGTTTAATGGATTAAGCCCTCAACACCAGGCAATCCTAAAAAACGCTGCTTATGCTGCAAACACAGACAACTACTTTAAAGCTCTAGTGAGATACTCAGCTGACTTATCTAAATTGATGAACCAACACAAAGTAAATGTTTATCAAACTTCTGATGAGATCTTAGCTCAACAGCTTAAAGGTTGGGATAAAGTTATAGGTGACTTTAACAAAAAAGATCCTTTCTTTAAGAAAATTGTGAACTCACAAAAAGCTTATGCAAAAAGAGTTATGAAATACTTACTCATGAATCAGCCTAACTATAAACTGGCTTATGAGAATGAATTTGGCTCTTTAGCAAAAGTTAAAATCTAATATTTAACTAAAAAAATTGAGGGGGCATTTTTGCCCCCTTTTTTTATGGAAATTCTTTAAAAATTGGAATAGTTTATTTTTATGCGATCTTTTATCTTTTTTGCAGATCAATTGAGCACATCAGTAGGAAAAGCATTTTCTTGGTGCATCGTGATCTTAATGGGCGGGACATGCTATGAGGTTTTCATGGCAAAAGCTTTTAATGCACCAACACTGTGGAATTTTGACTTTAGTTTGCAGATGTACGGAGCAATATTTATGATGGCAGGTGCTTATACTTTATCAACTGAAGCTCACGTAAGAGGGGACGTAATTTACAGACTTTTTAAACCTAGAACACAAGGTTATATTGATTTAGTATTATATTTTATATTTTTCTTTCCTGGCGTAATTGCACTTGCTTTTTACGGTTATGAGTATGCGTCTTTAGCTTGGAAAATTAAAGAGACAAGTTGGAATAGTCCAGCACAAATACAAATTTATATGGCGAAATCTTTAATTCCAGCAGCAGGTATTTTATTAATTATACAGGGTATAAGTGAAGTTTGTAGATCCATCATATGTATACAAACAGGCCACTGGCCTGCAAGGATGGTTGTAGCAGAAGAAACTGAAAAAATTTTAATGAGAACTTCTCAAGACGAGGATCAAAAAGATGTTATTTAGTTTAACTAATCCAGAAATTGCAATTTTAATGATGGTAATATTTTTATTTGCAGTGCTTCTTGGATTCCCAATTGCATTTACATTAATGGCGATGGGTGTTGGCTTTGGATACTATGCTTATTTTGATCCAACACGTATGGAACATTTATTGGATAATAGAATTTTTCAATTATTTGTTCAAAATACTTATACTGTAATGGACAATACAGTCCTAACCGCCGTCCCATTATTTTTATTTATGGGATATCTAGTGGAGCGAGCTGGAATAGTTTCAAGATTATTTTTTGCTATTAGATTGGCTTGTCACGGACTCCCTGCTTCGATGGCAGTGGCAGCATTAATTACTTGCGCTTTATTTTCAACAGCAACAGGAATTATTGGAGCTGTTGTAACATTAATGGGATTGCTAGCATGGCCCGCTATGGTGAAAGCCGGTTATGATAAAAAATTTGCCTCAGGAGTTATCTGTTCAGGTGGTTGTTTAGGAATACTAATTCCCCCAAGTATTATGCTTATAGTTTACTCTGTTATTGCACAGCTATCACCTTTAAGATTATTTGCAGCTGCAATTTTTCCAGGATTAATGTTAGCAGGTCTTTATATAATCTATGCAATTACTAGAGCTTATTTAAATCCTTCACTTGCACCAAAGCCGCCTGCGGAAGAGATACCACCTAGAGCAGTCATATTAAAAGAAGTTCTGGTATCATTTTTACCGTTGTTCTCTTTAATAATACTTGTTTTAGGTACAATTCTTGGAGGTTTAGCTACTCCTGCAGAAGCAGCAGCAGTAGGAGCTTTCGGATCTTTAGTATTATCTTATTTTTATAAAACGCTTAAATGGAAAAATTTTAAAGAGTCAGTATTTCTTACAGCTAAAACAACTGCAATGATAATGTGGCTGTTTATTGGTTCTTGGACATTTGCTTCAGTATTCTCGTATTTAGGTGGTCACGAGGTATTTGAGCATTTCTTTAAATCTATGAATATACAACCTTGGCAGTTTTTAGTTATTACACAGATAATAATTTTTCTTTTAGGTTGGCCATTAGAGTGGACAGAAATTTTAATTATTTTTGTTCCAATTTTTTTACCTCTTGTAGAATTCTTTGGTGTTAATCCGTATTTCTTTGCTATGTTAATTGCACTTAACCTTCAAACTTCATTTTTAACTCCCCCCATGGCCATGTCAGCATATTATTTAAAGGGAGTTCAAACTAAAAATGTTGAGTTAATGGAAATATTTAGAGGAATAATGCCATTTTTATCGATAGTAATTTTATCAATGGTTTTAATGTACCTATTTCCAGGTATAGCATTGTGGTTACCGGACACATTATTTGCAAATTAATTTTCCATGGAAAATATTACAACAACCTCGGCTCACGATTTAGTTGAGAAAATTAAAAAAGGTGAAATATCCTCCGTCGAAGTTTGTGAAGCTTATTTAGAAAGAATTAAAAAATTTGAAAAAGACGTCAAGGCTTGGGCATTCTTTGATAAAAAACTTCTCATGGAAAAAGCAAAAGAAAAAGACGAATACAGAAAATCAGGCAAACCCTTAGGCGCACTTCATGGCCTACCTGTAGCTGTAAAAGATATTATTGGGACTTTTGACATGCCAACAGAATGTGGCACAGTTTTTCGGAAAAAAATGTCAAGCTCTCAAGACTCTGAAATAGTGAATCTTTTAAAAAATGCTGGTGCGATTATTATGGGTAAAACAGTAACCTGTGAATTAGCATATATACATCCTAGCAAAACAACCAATCCTCACGATTACACAAGAACTCCTGGTGGATCATCAAGTGGATCAGCTGCTGTAGTTGCATCTCACATGGCCCATCTTTCGATTGGATCTCAAACTGGAGGCTCAATAATTAGACCAGCTTCCTACTGTGGGGTAGTTGGTTACAAACCCTCTTACGGCTTAATCTCGAGAAGTGGAGTACTAAAGTGTTCTGATAAATTAGACACAATGGGAGTTTTTGGTAAAACAGTTAAAGATGTGGCTTTACTAGCAAAATCTTTAATTAAAAAAGATTTATATGATCCAGCGACAGTTCATTTTGCTGCAGATGACATGCTTAAAGTTTGTGATGAAGGACCTCATTTTGAACCAAAATTCATTTTTTATAAAACTGATAAGTGGAAAAATATTGGCAAAGAGTCTCAAAAAGCTTTTGAATTTTTGATTAAAAATTTTAAAAAAAATATTGAGATCTTTGATACTCCCTCATATTTTAAAGAAATTCCTAAATATCACCAAATTATTCATGAAACTGATTTAGCTAATAATTTTCAGGTTTACTATAATAAAGATAAAACAAAACTTTCAAAAGAGATGAGGGAGGCGATTGGAAGAGGATTAAAATATTCAGCTAAAGAATATACAGATGCCATAGATTTTATGAAAAGAAGTTATGAGTCATATAAAGAAGTTTTTGAGGACTACCATGGTATTATTACTCCATCTTCTAGCGGAGTTGCAGACAAAGGTTTGAAGTCCACTGGCAGTGCAGATTTTCAAAAAATTTGGACCTATATGGGATTACCAGCTATTTCACTTCCTTTACTTACCGGTGAAAATGACTTACCATTAGGTGTGCAGCTTGTTGGTGACAAGTTAGATGATTTAAGATTTTTAGGAACTGCTAATTGGTTGGAGAAAAATTGTAAAGATGAATAGAAAATTTGCTACTATTACCGGATGTGTTTTATGTATTGCTTTTCTACTTGGATTAGCAACTACTTTAACAAGATCTATGATGATTGGTTTCTTTGACGTTTTGCCAGTTTATATTCTAATGGGAATAGTAATTGTCATGATGCTTTATGAAGCCTTCTACGACAAAAAATAATAATTTTTTTCCTTATATATTATTATTTGTACAGCCTATATTTATGGCAACAAATATAATAGTTGCAAGAGGTGGTGTAGAATATGTTCCGCCAATCTCATTAGCTTTTTGGAGATGGTTTTTTGTATTTCTAATTTTATTACCTTTTTTTTATTCTGAAATTTATAAAAAAAGAAAATTTTTAAAAAAAGAATTTTATAAATTATTTTTCTTGGGTTTAATGGGGTGTGGAGTTTGTGGAGCATTCCCTTTTATTGCTGGTATGTCTACCACAATGGCTAATATGGGAATCATATATACCTCCTCTCCAGTTTTTATTGTAATTCTGTCGGTATTTTTGTTTAGTGAAAAAATTAGTTTAAATAGAATAGTAGGACTCATAATTTGTTTGATCGGAGTTGTCACCATAATTACAAAAGGTAATTTTAATTACCTAATAAATTTTAGTTTCACAACCGGAGATTTTTGGATGTTAGGTGCTGCAATTGGCTGGGCCCTATATTCAATTTATCTTTTAAACTGGAAAAGTAAATTTAGTTTAATGGGAAGATTTACTTTGATCGCCTTTTTTGGTTTCATCTCATTGTTTCCTTTTTACATATTAGAAGAATCTTTATTTTTTGATACTAAATTCAATTCTACTTTTTTAGCATGGGTTTTGTTTGCCGCTATTTCACCAGGTATAATCGCATTTAGTTTGTACACAAAGGTACAAAGATATTTAGGTGCATCGTTAACAGGATTCACGCTTTATTTGTTCGCTGTTTATGGTGCAATATTTGGAATTATTCTTTTTGAAGAAATGTTACTGCCTTTCCATTATTATGGAGGTGCATTAGTTTTTGCTGGTGTATATATAGCAAGAAAAATAAAAACAATATGAAATATATTTATATTCTAATTTCTTCTACATTAGTAATTTATTTGATTTTGTTAACTTTGATTTATGTAAATCAAAGAAAATTACTTTATCTTCCCAGTGAAAACAATTATTTAGACGATCCTATTAATTTTAATTACAAAGAACTTTTTATAGAAGTTGATAAAAATATTAAACTAAAGTCTTGGTTGATTGAAAAAGATTTAAAAAAATATAAAACAATTCTATTTCTCCACGGAAATGCAGGAAATTTATTTAATAGATCATACAAGCTCAACAGATTTAATGAACTAAACTTGAACGTTTTAATTATATCTTGGAGAGGCTTTAGCGGTAACTCTGGAAAGCCTAATGAGATCAATCTATATGAAGATGCAAAAAAAGCAGTGAAATGGTTAAACGACAAGGGCGTCGCAACCGAAAACATTATATTATATGGAGAATCACTTGGAACAGGAGTTGCGGTTGAAATTGGTCAATCAAATGAATTTAATAGTATCATTTTGGAGTCACCATACACATCAATGGAAAAAGCAGCAAAAATTTATTATCCATATTTACCAGTGAAATTGTTATTAAAAGATAAATATAATTCAGAAAAAAAAATTAAAAACATAAAAACTCCAATTTTGATAATGCATGGTAAAAGGGATAACATCGTTCCATTCTATATGGGAAAAAGATTATTTGAAATTGCAAATAAACCAAAAAAATTTTTACAGGTAGAAGAGGATGATCACATGCTTACTTTCAATGATAATTTACTCTCAGAAATAAAAAACTTTATAAATAAATATTAATTAATTGAGAGCAAAGTTTTTGCAAACAAATCTGCTTTAAAGGGTTGAAGGTCGTCTTCTTTTTCTCCCATCCCAACAGCAATTATTGGTAATTTGTATTTCTTACAGATGGCTAAAACTATGCCACCTTTTGCAGTACTATCTAATTTAGTAATTATTAAGCCAGTCAAGTTATGTATTTTAGAAAATTCTTCTACTTGGTTTAAAGCGTTCTGCCCTGTTGTAGCATCAAGAACTAAAATTATTTCATTAGGATAATCATTATCTATTTTTTTAAGAACATTGATTATTTTTTTATATTCCTCCATTAAGTTCTTTTTGTTTTGTAATCTTCCCGCTGTATCTATTAGTGCAATATCTATACGATTTTTTTTTGTGAATTCAGCAGTCTTGAAAGCTACAGACGCGGGATCGCTACCAGTTTCAGATTTGATAATATCCACTTTTATTTTTCTAGCCCAAAGCTCTAATTGATCAATAGCAGCAGCCCTGAAAGTATCTGCGGCTCCAAAAACAACTGACTTGTTATTGTCTTTAAAAAATTTTCCCATTTTTCCAATAGTTGTAGTCTTTCCAACTCCATTTACACCTGAGACAACAATAACTGCGGATTTATTATTTCCAAGGTCATTTAAATTCTTTTCGTACTTAAGTAGTTCTAGAGAAAGTTTGTCAGCTAACAATTTAAGGATTTCTTTGTGATCATCAATTTTTTTATCTATTCTAAATTTTTCAAAATCATTCTTAAGATTTTGAGCAGTTTCAATACCAACATCTGAACCAATTAATAAATCTTCAAATTCTTGTAAAATATCTTGATCAACTTTTCTCTTTTTAAAGATGTTATTTATTCCCTCAGATAAAGAGGAGGAACTTTTATTTAATCCTAATTTAAATTTTTCTAATAAATTCATTATATTGAAATACTTAATTCATTAATTTTTGAAACAGGTCCTGTCATAAAAATATTTTTATCTTTATTATACTCAATTTTTAAAGACCCTTGATCAAAAGCAATTTGTACTTTTCTTTCAGTGAGATTTTTAGAAAAAGAAGCAACAGCGGTTGCACAAGCAGCTGTGCCACAAGCTTTTGTAAGTCCCGCACCACGTTCCCAAACATTAACTTTGATATTTTTTTTATCAATTACATTAGCAAATGTAACATTAGTCTTTTCTGGAAATAAATCATGATTTTCAATTTTAGGACCTATAATCCTTAAGTCATGCTTCAGATAATCTTTATCAAAAAAAATTATATGCGGATTTCCTATGTTAACACAAAAACCTTCAGAAAACTTTTGATCATTAATATCCAAAACTACGTTACTAGGATTAATTTTTTTTGACAGCGGTATCTCTTCAGACCCAAATAAAGGTTTTCCCATTTCCAGCTCTACCTGAAAATCTCCAACTATTTTTGCATTAAGTAATCTGTTATTTGTTTTAATTTGTATTTTTTTTGTATTTAAGTTTTCACTTAAAAGATAAGCTACACATCTTGCTCCATTTCCACACGCACTTACCTCTCCACCATCAGAGTTGTAAATTGTAATAGGATAGGAATCTTCTTTTTGTTTTTCGATAAAGATTATTTGATCAAAGCCAATATTAGCTCTGTTTCCAAGTTCAATAATTTTGCTCTTTTTTATTTCTATATATTTTTCTCTTCTATCTATGATGATAAAATCATTTCCTAATCCATCCATTCTATAAGCGTTAATCGCTGCCATAATTGATTAGTATAATTATTCATTGACTTTTAAAACCCCTAATTGTAACTTCAGCCACTTTCCGCAAATACATGTGTTTTTGCGGTGCTCTTAGAAATAAGAGGATCGACACCAGTCAGCGAGGGTTCGCCCACTGGTGCGATAGGTGTTGGATGATTATAAATGTTTGAAAATTTAACAAATAGATTAGAAAATATTTTTTCTAAATTAAAACAAGCTCCTTCTTTAACAAAGGAGCAAGTAGATATTGGTTTAGTAGAAATTAGACAAGCGCTATTAGAAGCAGATGTCTCGCTTCAAGTCACAAAAAATTTTATAGAGAGAGTTAAGCCAAAAGCTATAGGACAAGAAATCATAGAGTCCACTACCCCTGGTCAAATGGTAGTTAAAATTGTTAACGATGAATTAATAAGCTTATTGGGTAACAAAAATGAAGAAATAAATTTAAAATCTTCAAGCCCAGTTAGTTTATTAATTTTAGGACTACAAGGTTCTGGTAAAACAACAACTTCAGCAAAGTTAGCTCATTTTATAGAAAAAAAATTTAAGAAAAAGACTATGCTAGTGAGTTTGGATGTCTATAGACCTGCTGCTCAAGAACAATTAAAAATTCTGGCAGATAATAATGATATTTTAAGTTTACCAATTGTTCAAAATCAGCAACCCTCTGAAATTGCTAGTCGCGCAATGAATACAGCAAATTTAAATGGAGCAGATGTAATTATATTCGATACAGCAGGTAGAACTCAAATAGATTTACCAATGATGACAGAAGTAAAGCAAATCAAAAGTTTAGTGAAACCAACAGAAACAATATTAGTAGCAGACTCTCTTACTGGTCAGATAGCTGTAAATGTTGCAAGTGAATTTGATAAAGCAGTTAATATTTCAAGTATAATTTTAACCAGAGTAGATGGCGATGGAAGAGGTGGGGCCGCTTTAAGTATGAAGGAGGTTACCGGTAAACCAATAAAATTGATGGGTGTTGGTGAAAAGATTGACGAACTCGAAAGTTTTCATCCTGAAAGAATAGCTAAGCGTATTTTAGGGATGGGTGATATTGTTTCTTTAGTTGAGAAAGCAACTAAAGACCTTGATGAAAAAAAGTTAAAAGACACTGAAGCTCAATTAAAAGAGGGAATTTTCACAATGGAAAATTATCTATCCCAACTAAGACAAATGAAAAAAATGGGTGGCATGGGAAGTGTGATGTCTATGTTGCCTGGAGCTAATAAGATTAAACAGCAAATGGAAAACTCTTCGTTTGATGAAAAAATGTTAAGTGACAATGAAGCGATTATTCTTTCAATGACACCAAATGAAAGAGAAAATCCTAAAATTATAAGCGGATCAAGAAAAAAAAGAATATCAACAGGCTGTGGCTTAGATATTTCTAAAATTAATAAACTTCTAAAACAATTTAAGATGATGTCGGACATGATGAAAAAAATGTCTAAAGGAAAAGGAATTCCATCAGGAAATATTCCTGATGAATTATTAAATCAACTAAAATGAGAGGTAACATATGTTAAGAATAAGACTATCAATGGGGGGAGTAAGAAAAAGACCGGTCTACAAAATTGTTGTAGCCGATAGTAGAGCACCTAGAGACGGAAGATTTGTAGAAAAGATTGGATTGTTTAATCCACTTCTTCCGAAAGACAAGAAAGAGAGAATAAAGGTAGAGGCCGAAAGAGTAAAATATTGGATAAGTAAAGGGGCTAAACCAACTTTAAGGGTTTCAAGAATTTTAGGTGAGGCTCAGTTAATGCCAATGCCAAAACCAGGTAACAATCCTCAAAAAGCTGTTCCGAAAAAAGAAAGA
>CACPFY010000011.1 GCA_902633335.1 uncultured Pelagibacteraceae bacterium
ATCAGGAATGCAAATGGGCGATATTATAAGTAATTTTAAAATTGAAAACCCTGATAGACCTAATAAAGTAATAGTTTATCCATTTTCATTTTTATTATTGTTAATTTTTGGTTATAGTAATTATAGACGAAAAGAGTGAGCAATTATGTTACAGCAGATTTACAGATGGTTCTGCTATATTGGAATTCACAGATACGATATCATTGATACTAAGTTTGGTTTTGGCGCAGCGGGATCAACCGAAACAGTTAAATGTAAAGACTGTGGTATAACGAAAATAAGACAAAAAAAATAAATTTATAATGAATAAAAGATCATTTATTAAAGTAATATTTTATGGATTAGTCTCTCTTTTATTACCATTTAAATTATCAGCAATAGAAAAAAAAATTATAAATCCCGACCTCACTGATGAGCAAAAAAGAATAATGTTTGGAGAAGGCACTGAAAGGGCTGGAACTAGTCCGCTTAATTTTGAAAAACGTAAAGGCTCATATCACTGTGCAAATTGTAATGCTAAATTATTCGAGTCAGTTTCAAAATTTGACAGTGGAACAGGGTGGCCTTCTTTTAACGAAGCTATACCTGGAGCTTTTAAAACTAAAGTTGACTATTCCTTTGGCATGAAAAGAATTGAGTATCATTGTGCAAAATGTGGCGCTCATCATGGGCATGTTTTTAACGATGGACCAGGCCCTAATGGCAAAAGATACTGCAATAATGGTTTATGTTTAATTTTTATTCCTGATTAGGATAATATTTTCCAAGTTCCAGAGGCGGTGGCGACTATTCCATTAGAATTTAAAATTTTACAATTTATAAAAACTAAAGTTTTAGTTCTTTTCAATACCTCCACTTTACCTACTAGATTGTCACCCAGCTTACCCGCTGAGATATATTTTATATCTAAATTAACAGTAACTGATCTTTTGTTTCCTGCAGCTATATGAGCAGCATTCCCCATACCCGTGTCAGCTATAGTAGCTATAAAGCCTCCATGTGCAATTTTACCTGTATTGAGAAATTTTTCCTCTACTTTAATACTAAATTCATAATTAGTTTCATCTATCTTATTAAAGGAAAGATCACCAATATTTTGCATAAAACCTTTTTTAGTTTCGTCCATATATTTTTTTACCATAAATTGGTGCTAGTTGAGAGAAAATAACTGCAGATAAAATTATTATGATACCCAAAACTTTAAACTCATTGAGGTATTGATCTAATAAAAGCCAAGCAGCGATCGACGCGAAAACGCCCTCTAATGAAAATATAATTGCGGCAGGCGCAGGTGATAAATGTTGAAGAGCTATAATTTGAAGTAAAAAAGCAATTCCGCTAGATAAAACACCTGCATAAATAAGTTCTCTTGCCTCTAAAGTTAATAATTTGAAAGATACAAACTCAATTGATACAGCTGGGATAGTTGACAGTATTGCAGCAATTAAACATTGAAAGGCAGCTATAGTTATTGGGAAATTAAATATCTTTAGAAATTTTGAAACATAAACAATATGAAGTGCCCAAAAAAAAGCTCCAACTATGACAAGAGAGTCTCCAAGTCTAACCCTATAATTATCAAGTTCACTTAAAAGTAAACCGCCTAATAAACATAAAAATACTGCTGGCCAAACAGACTTATGGATTTTTTTTGAAAAAAAGAAATAAGCGAGAACAGGCACTATAATTACATAAAGAACGGTAAACACAGCTGAATTCGCTACATCTGTATATATAAGTGATATTTGTTGAAAAATATTTCCGCTAGCCAGAAAAAACCCCAATAAAAACATGTAAAAAAAGATTACTTTAAAATTTAACTTTAGTTTTTTAATTTTTTTAAATTCGAAAATGAAAAAAAAAGGTAATAAAGCAAAAAAACCTAAGATCAATCTAGCCGCAGAGAAAGTCCAAGGACCTATGTAGTCCATTCCAGTATCTTGGGCTATAAAGGCAGTTCCCCATAAAAAAGAGCAAGAAACAGCGCAAGTTATAGAAATAAAACTTTTATTCATAATTTTTAATATTGTAATTTAGATTAAACAGCAAGCTTGAAAGCGAAATCTTTGCCAAGACTTTTATTCAAATGAACACAAAACCTAGCACCTTCTGCACCATCGATAATTCTATGGTCGTAAGATAATGATATTGGTAAGATTTTTCTATTTACTAACTGACCTTTTGTTTTAACTAATTTATCATAACTTCTTCCAACACCTAAAATTGCGACTTCTGGTGGATTTATAATTGGAGTAAAAAATGTTCCACCTATCCCCCCTAAACTAGAGATAGTCATGGACCCACCAAAAAATTCCTTTTTATTTATTTTTAAATCTCTACACTCTCTACTTACTCTTCTTAACTCATCTCCTATTTCTTTGATATTCATTTGATCTACATCTCTTAATTTAGGAACCATGAGCCCATGAGGCGTATCTACTGCAAAACCTACATGATAATATTTTTTGTAAACTATTTTATTTTTTTCAGGATCAATGGAGCAATTAAAATTAGGAAAATCTTTTAAAGCATTTACAACTGCCCTAGTTATAAAAGCTAAAGGTGTTACAGAAATTTTTTCTCCAGTGAAATGATCAAACAGCGATGTTCTAAATTGCTCCATTTCTGTAATATCAATTTCATCATGCTGAGTTACATGAGGAATTTCGGTCCACGATCTTACTAGTTGAGGCCCTGAAAGCTTTTTTACTCTTGGCATATCTTTAACTTCAATTTCTCCAAATTCCTCATGAGAATATTCATCTTTATATTTTTTCGGTTCAACTTTACCTTGATTGACAGATACTTGAGACTTAACAAATTTTTTTACATCATCTTCTGTCACTCTTCCCGATCTTTGCGAACCTTGTATTTCAGTTACATTTGCGCCAAGTTCTCTTGCAAATTTTCTGACCTTTGGACTAGCTAATTTTATACCTGATGTAGGTTGAATAACTGGTTGAGGAACTGGATCTGATTTTTCTTTTACTTCCTCTTTAACTTTGTTTTTTTGTAAAGGCTTTTCTTTCACTTCTGTTTTTGATTCCTCACTGACAGTAAGTATAAGATCACCTTCGCTTACTTTATCACCTATTTTGATTTTAACTTTTTCTATAACCCCATCCGATGTAGAAGGTACCTCTACGCTAGATTTGTCGCTTTCAATTGTAATTAAAGAATCATTTTTTTTAATTTTTTGACCAGTTTTTACCAAAACTTCAATGACTTCAACGTCTTTAAAATCGCCTATGTTTGGAACTAATATATCTTTTGAGGACATTTTATAATTTTGTTGGGAACACTTTTTCTTTATCTATTTTGTATTTTTTAATCGCTTTTTCCGCATGTTTAGACGCAATTAATTGTTCTTTTGCTAATGCGCTTAGAGTGTATGCAACAATATGTTCTTTATCAACTTCAAAAAACTTTCTTAGATTTTTTCTTGTATCACTCCTTCCATAACCATCTGTACCGAAAGAGTAAAAAGGTTTATTTACATATGGTCTTAGCTGATCTGAAAAGGATCTAATATAATCAGAAGCTGCAAACACAGGGCCCTCTCTTTTTTCTAAACATTTTTCAACGTAAGATTTCTTTTTTTTTCCATCAGGATTTAATAAATTCCATCTTTCTGTTTCCATACCGTCTTTTCTGAGTTCATTAAAACTTGTGACACTCCAAATATCAGAGTCTATACCGTATTCTTTTGAGAGAATTTCAGCTGCACTCAATACTTCTCTCAAAATTGTTCCAGAGCCAAGTAATTGAACTCTCGTAGTTCCTTTATTTCTCGTTTCTTTAAGTAAATACATGCCTTTTAAAATACCTTCGTCTGCATCTTTAGGTTTAGCAGGATGAGGATAGTTCTCATTCATTGCTGTAATATAGTAAAAAATATTTTCTTTTTTTTCGTGCATTCTTCTCATTCCATCCCTTAAGATTACGGCCATCTCATATGCAAAAGTTGGATCATAACTTACACAATTTGGAATATTAGAGGCCATAAGATGACTGTGACCGTCTTGGTGTTGTAATCCTTCCCCAGCTAAAGTTGTTCTTCCAGCTGTAGCACCAATTAAAAAACCTCTAGCTTGAGAGTCTCCTGCAGCCCAGGCCAAATCACCAACTCTTTGAAATCCAAACATAGAATAAAATATATATATAGGTATCATCTCTATATCATGATTTGTGTACGCTGTTCCTGCCGCAATCCAAGATGACATCGCCCCTGACTCTGTTATTCCTTCCTCTAAAACCTGTCCACTCTTATCTTCACGATATGAACTAAGTTGTTCAGAGTCGACCGGCTCATATTTTTGTCCTTCGTGAGCGTAAATTCCTATCTTTTGAAAAAAACCTTCCATACCAAATGTTCTAGCTTCATCTGGAATTATTGGAACTAATCTTGGCGATACATTTTTATCTCTTAATAGAGCAGTAAGCATTCTTACTAAGGCCATTGTTGTAGACATTTCTTTTTCACCTGTCGACTTCATAAAACTATCAAAAATATCTTTTGGAGGAGTTTTAATTGCTTTCGCAAAAGATGTTCGCTCTGGAATAAATCCACCTAATTTTATTCTACGATCTTTAAGGTATTTAATTTCTTCTGAATTTTCGTCAGGTCTATAATACTCTATATTTTTGACTTGCTTGTCAGTTAGAGGAACACCAAATCTATCTCTATAATATAACAAATCTCCCTCATCCATTTTTTTCTGTTGATGAGTGGTATTTATACTTTCACCAGATTTACCCATTCCGTAACCTTTAATTGTTTTGGCAATAATAACTGTCGGCGAGCTTTTATTTTTCATTGCAGCATCGTAAGCTGCATAAACTTTATGGGGATCATGACCACCCCTGTTTAATTTCCATATGTCTTTATCTGTTAAAGTAGATACTAATTCTTTTAACTCAGGGTATTTACCAAAAAACTTTTCCCTAACATAATTCCCTCCTTTGGCTTTAAAAGCTTGATACTCACCATCTACACATTCATTCATTCTTTTTATTAAAAGCCCACTCTTATCTTTTGCCAAAAGCTGATCCCAATAAGAGCCCCAAATTACCTTAATCACATTCCATCCGGTTCCTCTGAAACTACCCTCAAGCTCTTGAATAATTTTACCATTTCCTCTAACAGGACCATCTAATCTTTGTAAATTACAATTAATTACAAATATTAAATTGTCCAATTTTTCTCTAGCTGCTAGACCAATTGCACCTAATGACTCTGGTTCATCCATTTCTCCATCACCTAGAAAAACCCAAATCTTTCTGCCCTCATCTTTAATGAGACCCCTATTAATTAAATATTTTAAGAATCTTGCTTGATAAATACCCATTATTGGACCAAGACCCATAGATACAGTCGGGAACTGCCAAAAATTTGGCATTAACCATGGGTGAGGATAAGAAGACAATCCATCTTTACCAACTTCTTGTCTAAAGCCATCTAATTGTTTAGCAGTTAGTCTTCCCTCTAAAAATGCTCTTGCGTACATTCCTGGAGCTGAGTGACCTTGAAAATATACTAAGTCACCACCAAACTTATTATTTTTTGCTCTCCAAAAATGGTTCATTCCTACATCGTACAATGTTGCAGCTGATGCAAAAGTTCCTATATGCCCACCAAGTTCTGAACTTTTTTTGTTTGCTTTCACAACCATAGCAGCGGCATTCCACCTTATGTACGCTCGGATTTTTTTTTCAATATTTTGATCTCCTGGTGATTTGACCTCTGCTTCTGGCGGTATCGTATTTATATATGGTGTTGTTCTAGTGTCAGGAAGTATTAATCCAGCCTTATAGGCTTGGTCGATTACTTTATTTAATAAGTAACTTGCCCTTGAAGCCCCATCATTTTCAATTACAGAATTTAAAGACTCAATCCACTCATTCGTTTCTAATGGATCAATATCATCTTTGGATGCCGGCTCAGCGAATACTTTTTTAATTTGTTTTAAAGATTGGTTGGTGACAACATTTCCATTTTTTTTGGGTCTTTCTTTTTTAATCTCTTTATGAACTTTTTGCTCTTCTTTTCTGACTTGAATACTAGAGCTATTTTTAGATTCTAATGTTACTAATAAGCTCCCCTCAGAGACTTTGTCACCAACTTTAACTTTTAAATCTTTAATTTGACCCTCTGATGGAGATGGAATTTCGACACTTGATTTGTCACTTTCAATAGTGACTAAAGGATCATTTTTTTTTATTTTATCTCCTGGCTTAACCAACACCTCAATTACTTCTACATCTTTAAAGTCACCAATATCAGGTACTGAAATATTTTGAGCCATAATTCTTATTATAAACTGAAAAGGAATTTATAAAAAATATAACGATTAATAAATGCCAAAATTGAAGCAATTATCTTAATAAGATCAAATTTAGACACAATTTACTCGATATTTTGTCAATAAATTTTTGATAATAAAGTCATGAAATGGATTCTAAATATATTCTTCAGAAAAAGGGAAAAAACATTACACAGTGATAATTTAGTTCAAAAATTCTTACTTAAAAAATACCTATTGAATAAATAAATTTTAAATAATTTCTGCACAATTTTTATGAAGCATAGAGTGAAGCTCGATAAGCTTTGTAAAACTTTTGTTGTATCCACCCCCAAGAACTCCACACAAAGGAATATTTTTTTTGTAAAAATTTTCAATTACCATTTGATCTCTTTTATTTATTCCTTCGTCACTAATTTTTAGTTTTCCTAATCTATCCTCAAAATGAATATCTACTCCAGCAATGTAAAATACAAAATCGTACTTGCTCTTATTTAATTTTTCTAAATTTTCATTCAGGATGTTCAAGTATTCTTGATCCTCCATATTTTCTGCGAGCTCAATGTCAATATCACTTTTAGATTTTTTAGCTGGATAATTTGATACACAATGCATGCTAAAAGTTAAAACATCTTTATCATTTTTAAATATCTCAGAATTTCCATTACCTTGATGGACGTCTAAATCTAAAATTAAAATTTTTTTAGCATACATTTTATTTTTAAGATAATTTGCTGCTACTGCTACATCATTAAAAACACAATATCCAGCTCCAAAATTAAAAGTAGCATGATGACTACCTCCAGCAGTATTACAAGCAAGTTTAGACTTTAATGCCAGCTTACTAGCTAAAACAGTTCCCCCGGTTGCTACAAAAGATCTCCTAACAACACTATCATTAATTGGAAAGCCAATTTTCTTTTGAGATTTTATATCTAAAGTTTTATTTTTAATATTATTTATATATTCAATAGAATGAGAAGTTTTCATAGTTTCAATTGAACACTCTTTAGGAATATGAAATTCTTTTATAACTTTATTTTCAATAAGATGATCGGCTAAAGCACCAAACTTTTTAATAGGAAATTTATTGTCATCATTAATTTTTGCAACATAATCTGGATGATTGACTACAGGAAGCTGCATTACGTTTTAATTATAAGCGAGATATATTGAGATTATGACTGCCCAAAAAAAAGCGTAATATAAAATGTACCCTTTTGGTGTAAAAGGCATTTTTCTTAATTTACGTTTCCCTTTCCCTTTATATGGTTTAGAAATTTCCATTATCGTTCTACACACATAGCTATACCCATTCCACCACCAATACACAATGTGGCTAAACCTCTCTTTGAGTCTCGCTTAATCATTTCATGTATAAGAGTTACTAAAATTCGAGTACCAGATGCCCCTATTGGATGGCCCAAGGCAATTGCACCTCCATTTACGTTTACTTTTTCTTCTTGAATTCCTAAAGTTTTTAAAACCGCGATACTCTGTGCAGCAAATGCTTCGTTTACTTCTAAAAGATCTAGATCACCAACTTTCCATCCAGCTAATTCTAAAGCTTTTTTTGAAGCAGGTATAGGCCCAGTGCCCATAAGCGATGGATCTACTCCGCAACTAGCCCAAGACTTTATGGTTACTAATTTTTCCAAACCTCTTTTTTTTGATTCTTCATCTGACATTAATGTAACTGCGGCTGCACCGTCGTTTATACCAGAAGCATTACCAGCAGTCACAGTCCCATCTTTTTGAAAAAAAGGTTTTAATCTAGAAAGACCATCTAAACTAATGCCCTCTCTTGGATGCTCATCCTTACTAAATTCTATTTCTGATTTTTTTGATTTAATTTTTACTTTTGTTATTTCCTCATTAAATTTATTTTCTTTAATTGCTTTTAAGGCTTTTTCCTGGGAATTAAGAGCAAATTTATCTTGTTCTTGTCTAGTCACTTGAAATTTAGTTGCTACATTTTCTGCGGTAACCCCCATATGATATCCATGAAATGCATCCCAAAGGCCATCCTTGATCATTGTATCAATAAGTTCTGCATCACCTAGCTTTTTACCATCTCTTAAATGTATAGCATGAGGTGCAAGTGACATACTTTCTTGTCCTCCAGCAATAACTATTTTTGAGTCACCTGATTTAATACTCTGAAAACCTGATGCAACCGATCTGATACCTGAACCACAAACTTGATTTACTACATAAGCTGGTTTCTCTTTTGGAATTCCAGATTTCATGGCAGCTTGACGCGCTGGATTTTGACCAGTCCCTCCAGTTAGAACTTGACCCATAACTACTTCATCTACTTCCTTAGGATTTATATTTGATCTCTGAATAGTTTCTTTAATAACAAAAGAACCTAATTCATCTCCAGATATATTTTTTAGAGATTTACCTAATGAACCTATAGCAGTCCTTGCGGCAGAGGTTATAACAACAGATTTACTCATATATAATTTATAAATTAAAAGTCTTTAATTTCAACAATATATTTGATAATTGATGTACAATGCGCCTGTAGCTCAACTGGATAGAGCGCTTGGCTACGGACCAGGAGGTTCTGGGTTCAAATCCTAGCAGGCGCAAATAACAGGGCAAATAAATGATAAAAACATCGTTTAAAACTTTTTCTATAATTACATATTTAGCGTTTGCAAGTTCTCTCCTCATAGGTTTTTATTTAGATGAGACTATTTCAGGCCCGGGTGCAAAATTAGATTTTTATCACACTTGGAACTATGTCATCGATTTACAAGATAATATTATGTCTAATCCAGGTATATGGACAGTACACACTCCTTTGCATTATATAATTTTATCTAAACTAAACCTAGTATTTAACAATCAAGAACTTGTAAGATTTTTGACCTTTACTTCTTCACTGTTGGTGCCCTACTTGTTTTATTTAAATCTCAAAATAAAATTCCCCGAGACTGAAAAAAAATTACTTTTTATTTTTTCATTATCACTTTTTCTATACCCTTCTTTTAGATACTCTGCAATTTGGGCAAACAATCATATTACAGGTTTAATTTTTTTTTTATTATCCACTTATTTTTATTTGAAATGGAAAGAAATAAAACCAAATTCACTAAATAAATATTTGATTTTATGCACTTTCTCCTTAGCATTAGCAGTATATACAAGACAATACTACGCTTTAATTTTTATATATTTTTTATATATTTTTTTTCAGAAACTTTCCTTTTTAAATTTTTTTAAAATTTCACTTATAATTTTTATTTTTTCTTTACCTGGCTTTTGGCTGATCTTCAATTTTCCAAGTTTGTTAAAAACAACCTACAGTTCAAAATTTCATAATACTGTTTTAATTAAGTTTTTATTTTTTGCCTTTCTTTTTTACTTTTTGGTTAAATTTGACAGATAAATTTGTAATTAAAAGAAAATATTTACTAAGCTTTATTATAGGGTTGGCTATATTGATTTTTTTAATATTATTTGGTTTTGATTATCTTAATTATCGCAAAGCAGGGGGCGGTTTCTTTTTAAAAATTTCTTATTTGTTATTTAACAATCCTTACTTTTTTTATCTCACATCACTGTTTGGTATTTTTTGTATCATCATGTTGTCAACTGAAGATAAGAAAAATCTATTTATGCTTGCCCTTTTAGTTTTTGGATTTAGTGGATCTGTTATTTATCAAAAATATTTTGAACCAATGTTCGTCATGATACTGTTTTTATTGATCAATAGTACAGTAATTTCAGGCTTTTTTAAAAACAAAAAAAATATATTGATTTATTATTCTTATATTTTTTTATACTTTATATCTGCAATTTTAAATGATTATATAAAAGTTACTTCAACTATACAATATTAACTAATATTTTTACAATGACAAAACATCCATTCGGAAACTTTAAGATAAAAATTTTAAAAGAAAGTAAAAATATAATAAGTAATTTAATTTTATTCGTCTTGTCTCTAGTTTTGAAAATTAATAAAAAAAATAACGAGATAATTATATCAACCGCATTTTATGCGCCTTGGAAAGAAGACAAAGAATTTAAGTTTTTTTATAAAAATATAGAAAATCTCACGTTATTAGATACAAAAAGACTTTACACTCTTTGGTATTTTTCTAAAAGTCTAAAAGATATTAATGCCAGCATTTTAGATGTCGGATGCATGTATGGGGGGGCAGGATTTGCAATGTCAAAAGCTAATAAAGCAGGATCAACTTATCTTTTTGATACTTTTGAAGGATTTAAAACAGAAGAAATTTACCACAAAAAAGAGCATTTTGTTTATAAAGATATTGATGAGATTAAAAGAAATATTAATAAATTTTCTTTAAAGAAAACAAAAGTTTTTAAATGTTATTTCCCTAATAATATAAAAAAAAATTTAAATTTAAAAAAAATTAAATTATGCCATATTGATGTAAACGTCTATATTTCAACAAAAAAAACTTTTCAATATGTAGAGAAGCGAATGATTAAAGGAGGTGTCATAATTTTCGACGACTATGGTATTCACGGTGTAGAAGGTGTTAAAAAGTTTATTTCAAAAATATCAAAATCACATAAAAATTCATTTTCTTTTATTTACAATTTTATGGGTCAATGTATACTTATAAAAAAATAATTTAAGATGATGGAGAATTATGTTTAATATTTCTTTACAAAAAAGTGTGGTAATATTTTTTCTAATTGTTTTAGTAATCTTAATAAGTTTAACTTTAATTCTCTAAAACTAATTATAGGCAAATATCAAGATTAAAACACCTAACACAATTCTATATAAAACAAAAATGTCAAGACTAGCCTTTTTAATATATTTTAAAAAAGCTACCATTGTGATATATGAAAAAATAAAAGATAATATCATACTACCAAAATTTAATTTTATAATTTTCAAACTTTCAGCCGTGTACATATTATAAATTCCAAAAACAGATACTGCTAGCAGGGTAGGAATCGATAACAGAAATGAAATTTTGGCTGCGTTAACTCTGTCAAATTTAAGAAATCTTGCAGCAGTAATTGCTATTCCAGATCGACTTACTCCTGGTATTAAAGAAAATATATGCAAGAAACCTATTATTAAAGCTGCCTTGAGATCTAAATTAATCTCGAGGTTTTTTTCATTTTCTTTTTTATCCGAAAAGTAAAGTAAAACGCCAAATATAACTGTGGTCCATCCTATAATTTTAAGAGATCTTAGGTCATTTATGACCCCAGACTGCGCAATAAGATATCCACTTAAAATTATTGGTAATGAAGCTATAATTATTAGCATAAAAACTTTTCTATATATTAAAAAGCTTAATATTTCTTTTCGAAAAAAAACAATTACGGCCAAGAAAGAACCAATATGCAAACTTACATTAAGTATTAAATCTTCACTTATAAAATTCATGAATTTCGAGAAAAGAATGATATGAGATGAGGAACTTATTGGTAGAAATTCGGTTATACCTTGAACTAAAGAAAGTATTAAAATCTCTAACATCCCTATGTTTAATAAACTTTATATTGAATTCCAAAGATATAATTAAATAGCATATCAGCTATGCACAAAAAAAGCCGCATAAACCCTATTTATCAACAAATTTAGGTAAATATTATTTACTTAAAAAGTATTCCAATTTTCGACTTTTTAGCCTAGAACACCAAAATTATGAGTAAAAAAATGTTAAAATTTGTTGATGTAAATCAAGAGACTCCTGTCAAAAGAAAAACTGATAGCAGGAAGAAAGATTTTAATGAAATTTATGATCAATACATAACCGATAAAGCCAAAGAACAATCTAGCAGGTGCTCTCAATGCGGAGTTCCTTTTTGTCAAATACATTGTCCTTTGCAAAACAATATTCCCGATTGGCTAAAACTAACTGCCGAAGGACGATTAAAAGAGGCATACGAAATATCTCAAAGCACAAATAATATGCCTGAAGTTTGTGGAAGAATTTGCCCGCAAGACCGATTATGTGAAGGCAATTGCGTTATTGAACAATCAGGTCATGGAACAGTCACAATAGGCTCAGTTGAAAAGTACATTACAGACACCGCATGGGAAAAAGGATGGGTTAAACCGATCAAAATTGCGAAAGAATTAAAAGAGAGCGTTGGTATAATAGGTGCAGGTCCAGCTGGTCTTGCATGCGCAGAAGAAATGAGAAAGTACGGGTATCAAGTAACCATATATGACCGTTATGATAGGCCAGGAGGATTATTAATATATGGTATACCTAATTTTAAATTGGAAAAATTTGTTGTCGAAAGAAGAACAAAACTTTTAAAAGAGAGTGGTATAAAATTTATACAAAATTTTGAGGTGGGAAAAGACAAAACTTTAGAAGAACTTAAATCGCAGCATGATGCTATTCTAATTGCAACTGGCGTTTATAAGGCCAGGGAGATTGATATTCCTGGATCAGATTTAGAAAACATTTTTCCCGCAATGGATTTTTTAACTGCTTCGAATAGAAAAGGCTTAGGTGACAAAGTAAAACTGTTTGATGATGGAACTTTAAATGCAGAAGGCAAAGATGTTGTAGTGATTGGTGGCGGGGATACTGCTATGGATTGTGTAAGAACCGCAGTAAGACAGAAAGCTAAATCTGTTAAATGTTTGTATAGAAGAGACAGAGCAAATATGCCTGGTTCAGCAAGAGAAGTTGGAAACGCTGAGGAGGAAGGTGTAGATTTTGTTTGGTTAACAAGTCCAAAATCATTTATCGGAGATAAAAAAGTAAATGAAGTAGAAGTTAGCAAAATGAAGCTGGGAGATCCAGATGCATCTGGCAGAAGACGACCTATACCTGTCGTTGATGGAGAATTTAAAATAAAAGCTGATTTAGTAATTAAGTCACTTGGATTTGATCCAGAAAACATTCCTAAATTATTTAACAGTGAAGATCTTGCAGTATCTAAGTGGGGAACAATAAAAATTGATCTCAAAACTATGCAAACAAATATTGAAGGAGTATTTGCTGCAGGAGATATTGTGAGAGGTGCATCACTAGTAGTATGGGCGATTAGAGATGGAAGAGATGCTGCAGAACAAATGGATAAATATATTTCTTCAAAAAGAAAAAATAATAAAAAAGAATACGCAGCATAATGAAAAACTATATAAAAAATAAAAAACACTTAACAGAAAACAATGCTTATGATCCTTCTTTAGAGCATGAAGCATGTGGCGTAGGTTTAATAGCAACTACTGACGGTAAAAAAAGTCGTAAAGTAGTTGAATATGGAATAGAGGCGTTAAAAGCTGTTTGGCATAGAGGTGCTGTTGATGCTGATGGTAAATCTGGAGATGGGGCTGGTATTAAATTAGAAATTTCTCCAGAGTTTTTTCTCCAAAAAATATTAGAAACTGGACATCAACATGAACAAGATAAAAGAATTTGTGTTGGTATGGTTTTTATGCCTCGAAATGATTATGCTGATCAAGAAAAATGTAGATCAATAATTGAAACAGTTTTGTTAAGTAAAAATTACTATATTTATGGTTGGAGACAGGTTCCTGTTAATCCAAAAGTTTTAGGACCCACAGCTGATTCCAATCGACCTGAAATCGCACAAGTTCTTTTTAGAAAAAATGAAGTTATAAAAACAAATGATCTTGAGAGAGATTTATATGAAGCTAGAAAAAAAATAGAAAAAGATGCTCGTGAAAATCAATTAAATAATTTTTATGTATGCTCTTTGAGCTCAAGATCTATAGTTTATAAAGGCATGTTTTTAGCTGAGTCACTTGCCGATTTTTATTTAGACCTAAATGATAAAACTTTTAAATCTAGATTTGCAATATTCCATCAAAGATATTCTACCAATACCTTTCCAAGTTGGGATTTAGCGCAACCCTTTAGAACTTTAGCACACAATGGTGAAATCAATACTTTAAAAGGGAATGTAAACTGGATGAGAATTCATGAACAAGACATGACTAGTAAACTTTTTAAAAACATAGAAGATTTAAAACCAGTTATTATCCCAGGTAATTCAGACTCGGCATCGTTAGATAATGTATTTGAATTATTAACTCATTCTGGAAAGCTTGCTCCATTAATAAAATTAATGATGATCCCAGATGCTTGGTCTAAACGGAGTAAAACTGTTCCTAAAAATCACCAACAGCTATTTAACTTTTTAAATAGTACAATTGAACCATGGGATGGTCCTGCTGCAATTTGTGCTACTGACGCTAAATGGATTTTAGCGGCTGTCGACAGAAATGGTTTGAGACCTCTTAGGTACTCAATAACTTCAGATGGTTTAATATTTGCAGGTTCAGAAACAGGAATGATTAAAATCCCAGAAGAGAATATAATTAAAAAAGGAAGACTTGGTCCAGGGGAATTAATAGCTGTAGACTTAAAAGAAGGGAAGCTTTATCAAGATAAAGAAATAAAAGATTATATATCAAAAGAGTACAAGCAGTTTAATAGTCAAATAGTTGACCTTGATAAAAAGTTAAAAGTAACTGAAGAGGAAATAAATTATTCAGGCAATGATTTAAGAAGAAGACAGTATTTATCTGGTTATAGTGTGGAAGATCTAGAATTAATTCTTCATCCAATGGTCGAAGAGGGTAAAGAGGCAACAGGTTCAATGGGAGATGACACACCAGTAGCAGTTTTATCAAGTCACTTTAGACCAATATCACATTACTTTAGACAAAATTTTAGCCAAGTAACAAATCCGCCAATAGACTCGTTAAGAGAAAACAAGGTGATGAGTTTAAAAACAAGATTTGGCAATTTGGGTAATATACTTGATTTTAATAATCTAACACAAGAAGATATCTTTGTTCTTGACAGTCCAATACTTACAAATTCACAATTAAAAAAGTTTAAAAAACTCTTCTCAAAAAAAATCAAATTAATTGATTGCACATTTAGCGTTAATGAAACTTTAAAAGATAATATAAAAAAGATTCAAGAAGAGTCTGAAATAGCAGTAAGAGAAGGTAGCACTACGTTAGTGTTAAGTGATAAAAATATTTCTGAAAAGAGGGCAAACATTCCAATGGCTTTAGCAGTAGGAGCCATTAATTCTAACTTGGTAAAATTAGGTTTAAGAGGATACTGCTCTTTAAATATTGAAACATCAGAAACTCTAGATACTCATTCGTTTGCAGTTTTAATTGGAGTTGGAGCTACTACAGTAAACCCTTACTTAACAATAGATAGTATACATCAAAGATTTGAGAAAAACCTATTTGGTAAATATAAATTTAATGAGTGCGTAGAAAGATTCAAAAGTTCTATTGAAAACGGTTTATTAAAAATTATGTCTAAGATGGGAATTTCAGTTATTAGTTCTTATAGAGGAGGATGCAACTTTGAAACTGTTGGACTAAGTAGAGCTTTAGTTTCAGATTATTTTCCAGGAATGATATCAAGAATTTCTGGTATTGGTTTGATAGGAATAGAAAAAAAAATAAAGGAGATTCACGAGAAAGCCTATAAAAAAGATGTTCAAATATTACCAATCGGAGGAATATATAAGTATAGAAAAACTGGGGAAAACCATCAGTTTCAAGGAAAACTAATTCACACATTACAACATGCAGTAACTGTTGGTTCTTACGAAACGTTTAAAAAATATACAGATGGTATAAATAACATGTCCCCTGTTAATTTAAGAGATCTTTTAGATTTTAAAAAATTAAATGATCCAATCGATATAAAAGAAGTTGAGCCCATAGAAGATCTAACTAAAAGGTTTGGAAGTGGGAGTATGTCCCATGGGGCTTTATCAGCTGAAGCACATGAAACATTAGCTGTTGGCATGAATAGAGTTAAAGGCGCCTCTTGCAGTGGTGAAGGTGGTGAAGACTCTGCTAGATTTAAAATTCAAGGAAATGGAGATAGTGCAAATTCTAGAGTTAAACAAGTTGCCTCAGCAAGATTTGGAGTTACTATTGATTATCTAAATAATTGTAATGAAATTGAAATTAAAATTGCTCAAGGTGCTAAACCAGGTGAAGGTGGACAATTACCAGGATTTAAGGTTACAAAAGAAATAGCTCGATTAAGGCACTCAACGCCAGGCGTAACTCTTATCTCACCGCCACCTCATCACGATATTTACTCAATAGAGGATTTAGCCCAGCTAATTTACGATTTGAAACAAATAAATCCAAAAGCTCGAATAGGTGTAAAATTAGTCGCTGCAACTGGAATTGGGACAATCGCTGCAGGAGTGGCTAAAGCTAAAGCAGATGTGATTCTCATTTCAGGTCATTCAGGAGGAACTGGCGCCAGTCCACAAACCAGCGTTAAGTATGCAGGTATTCCTTGGGAGATGGGATTAACTGAGGCCAATCAGATTTTAACATTAAATAACTTAAGACACAAAGTTACTTTAAGAACAGATGGCGGAATTAAAACAGGTAGAGACGTTGTTATCGCGGCAATGATGGGGGCAGAGGAATTTGGTATGGGCACTTCATCTTTAATTGCAATGGGATGCATAATGGTAAGACAGTGTCACTCTAATACTTGTCCGGTAGGAGTTTGTTCTCAAGACGAGGAATTAAGGAAAAAATTTACCGGAACGCCAGAAAAAGTCGTCAATTTTTTTAGATTTGTTGCAGAAGAAGTTAGAGAGATTTTAGCATCATTAGGATTTAAAAATTTAAATGAAATAATCGGAAGGACTGATCTCCTTAAACAAGTAAGCAGAGGCTCATCAAATTTGGATGATTTGGATTTAAATCCATTATTAGTAAAAACTGATCCGGGTGAAAATACTAGATATTGTGAAAAAAGAGACATTAATGCTGTCCCCGACACTTTAGACGAAAAAATTTGGACAGATATTAAAAATAAAATTGTTAAGGATAAAATAATTGAATGTGAATACGATATTGAAAATACTCATAGAGCGGTAGGAACTAGATTGTCTCATTATGTTTATAAGAAATTTGGCAATAACGCCTTAGCGGAGAACACTGTTATCATTAAATTAAATGGTTCTGCAGGACAATCACTTGGAGCTTTTTTAGCTAAAGGAATTAAAATAATTGTTAATGGCGATTCTAACGACTACGTTGGAAAAGGATTGTCAGGAGGAACAATAATAGTAAAGCCAGTCAAGAATAGTAATTTAATTTCAAATCAAAACGCAATTGTAGGAAACACGGTTTTATACGGAGCTACAGATGGTAAACTTTATGCGTCAGGTAAAGCTGGTGAAAGATTTGCCGTTAGAAATTCTGGAGGGATCTCAGTAGTAGAGGGATGTGGATCAAATGGATGTGAATATATGACCGGAGGAAAAGTGGTTATTCTTGGCGATGTGGGAGATAACTTTGCTGCAGGTATGACAGGTGGAATGGCATTTATTTATGATCCTAATAAAAAATTTGAAAACTATGTAAATCCTCAATCTGTTATTTGGCAGAACGTAGAAACAGACTATTGGAAAAAATATTTAAAAGATTTAATATTTGAATTTACCAAAGAGACTAACTCAAAAATTTCAAAAAAGATCGTTAGCAATTATGAAAATGAACTAAAAAATTTCGTTCAAGTTTGCCCTATAGAGATGTTAGATAAATTAGAACATCCTATTTCATTAAAAGAACTTAAATCAAAATCAGCCTAATAATGAATAAAGATAGATTTTTTTTTTTTGGGTTTGGTCAAACTGCTAAGTATCTTATAAAGAATTTAGAGCAATCAAAAAAAAAATTCACTTTTAGTGCTACTAATACAAAAAAAAACAACTTTAAAGACTTTCAGCAAAAAAAAGTTTGTATCCTTTAAGTTCAAAGATAAGCTTTACGACAAAAAATTAATCAAGATATTGTCTAAAGCTGATTACATTTTAATATCTATCCCTCCGCAAAAAAAAAGAGATTTAGTTCTAAAAATTTTTAGCAAATTTTTAAAAAAATCAAAGTTTAAAAAACTCATTTATCTATCTGCCACGAGTGTTTATGGAAATCATAACGGAAAATGGGTTAATGAAAATTCAAAACTGAAAGGAAATACTAAATTTGGTTTAGGTAGAAAAATTGTTGAAAAGTCTTGGATCAAATTTAGAGATATATATAAGCAAGATATAAATATTCTACGTGTTTCAGGAATTTATTCAAAAGAGAGTAACGTATTAAAAAAAATTTCTAAAAAGAGCATTTATGTTAAAGAGAAAAAATATTTCTCAAGAATAAGAATAGAAGATTTAGCACAAATTATTAAAAAGATGTTTTATTCACAAAAAAGTTCTCTTATACTAAACGCGTCTGATGACAAGCCAGCAACAAATATAGAAGTAGCCAATTTTGCTGCGAAGCTTTTAAAAATTAAAAATTTAAGACCGATGTCTATAGGTAATTTTAAAAATAAAATGATAAAAGAATTCTATAAAGACTCAAAAAAGGTGAGTAATAAAAAAATGAAAAATAAATTACTCATTAAATTAAAATATCCTACTTATAAAGAAGGATTAAGAAATATTTTTAATAATTCTCGATAACTCATTCTTCATTTTTTTTAAAGATTTTGTGTCTGAGAGACTATGATCTCCATTTTTAATAATAACTAATTTTTTATTTGCTTTTTTAAAAATTGATAAAACTTTTCTTGAAAAAGAAATTGGAACTACTTCGTCTTTTTTTCCATGAAACATAGAAATCTGAATTTTCTTTATTATTTTTTTTGAGAAAACTTTATTTTTTCTTCCATCTTTGATTAATTGATGTGAAATAGGATATTGATATTTTGTTTTATCCCCATGATTAATTGTAGTTATACCCTTTTTAATTATTTCGTTTTTTATCTTTTTTGGAAATTTTTTCCACATCAACCTATCCAAAAATTCTGGAGCTGAGCCAATTCCTAGCATACCTACAATTTGATTTTTAAAAAATTTAAATTGGTTAAGTGCTATCCATGCCCCCATACTGGAACCAATTATTAAAAATTTATTTTTTTTAACAATTTTTTTAATTAATTTTTTAGCATCATCAGTCCATAAACTTATGTTTCCCTCAATAAATTTTCCTGAGGATTTTCCATGACCGGAATATTCAATTGCTAAAAAACCAATTTGGTTTTTATTAGCAAATGAACGAAAAGAATTTGGCTTTTTCCCTTCAATATCAGACATAAATCCTGGCAAAAAAACAATGAAAGGATTTTTATCAAAATTATTGGTTGAATATCTAAGCTTTCTATATCTGGAGATATTGTAGTATCTAAATTTTTTCATATTATGTTGTCAAAGTTGATAATATATTATCTTAACATATGGCATCTAATTTTAAAGTAATGCAAGTAATACCAAAACTAGGGTACGGAGGTGCTGAGACAGGCTGTTATGATTTAGCACATTTTTTAGCTGAAAAAGATTGCAAATCAATAATTGTAACAAGTGGGGGACCTTTGATTAAATATGTCAGAAGAAAAAAAGTAAAAATTATTAAACTTCCAGTTCATCTTAAAAATCCATTTGCTTTAATATTTAATACACTGGCTTTAATTTTATTACAGATTATTTATAGAATTGATATCGTTCATGCCAGGAGCAGAGCCCCTGCATGGTCTTGTTATTGGTCAACATTTTTAACTAGACGAAAATTTGTTACGACGTTTCACGGCACTTATAATTTTAAAAATAAATTTAAAAAATTCTATAATAGTGTAATGGTAAAATCAAAATTAACGATTGCAGGATCAAATTTTATATTTAACCATATAAATGAAAATTACAAAAACTATTTGAAACCAAAAAATAAACTGCTGGTTATCTTTAGGGGAATAAATTTACATTATTATGATCCTAAGAATATATCTGATATTAAGCTCTTAAGATTAAAAAAAGATTGGTCAATTGAAGATGATAAATTTAAAATTCTTTTGCCTGGAAGATTAACAAATTGGAAAGGACAACTTAATTTTATTGAGGCTTTAAATATCTTAATTGAAGATTATAAAAATGATAAATTTCAAGCTATAATTTTGGGATCAGATCAAGGTAGAAATGTATATAAAAAAAAACTGCAAAGTTTAATAGACAGGTATAATATTAATAAGAAAATAATATTCGCAGAGCACTGTAAAGAGATGCCTTTAGCTTATGCGCTGGCTGATATTGTAGTTTCAAGCTCAATTGAACCAGAAGCTTTTGGAAGAGTAGCCGTAGAGGCCCAAGCTATGCAAAAGCCTATAATTGCAACTAAACTAGGAGGATCAATGGAAACAGTCCTTAATAACAAATCAGGTATTCTTTATAAGTTTGACGATCCTCGAGAATTGGCTAAAAATATTAACTCTTTTATGGAAACAGATAAATTGGCATTGAATATAATGGGAGTTGAAGGTAGAAAAAACGTAGTAAAAAAATTTGATGTTGAAAAAATGTGTCAAAGTACATTTAATGAATACAAAAAGCTTCTAAATTTATAATGCCAAATATTCAGCTCTTAGATGGAAAAAAAATTCCTTTCGATGAAAAGATTAATGGCTTCGATCTAATTAAGAAAATAAGTAAATCTCTTGAGAAAAAAGCACTTATCATGGAAGTTGATGGAAATCTAAAAGATTTAAGTTTTGAAATTACGAAAAATTCTAAAGTTAAGATAATTACTGCAGATGACAAAGATGGTTTAGATGTTCTTAGACATGACGCTGCGCATATTATGGCTATGTCTGTTCAAGAACTTTTCCCTGGCACACAAGTAACAATAGGACCAGTAATTGAAAATGGATTTTATTATGATTTTGCTAGAAAAGAACCTTTCACTTCTGAAGATTTAGAAAAGATTGAAAAGAAAATGTCAGAAATAATTGATAGAGACGTCAAAACTAGAAGAGAAGTTTGGGAAAGAGAAAAAGCAATCAAACATTTCAAAAAAATTGGGGAAAAATACAAAGCTGAAATAATCGAAAGTATTCCAAAAGGAGAGGAACTTTCCATTTATCATCATGGAGATACATGGCACGATTTATGTAGAGGTCCACATTTACCTTCATCTGGTAAAATTGGGAAAGCTTTTAAACTGACTAAAGTTTCAGGTGCCTATTGGAGAGGAGATTCTAATAATGAAATGTTACAAAGAATATATGGAACTTGTTGGAGCAACAAAGAGCAATTAAAATTATATTTAGACAGGCTAGAAGAGGCTGAAAAAAGAGATCATAGAAAACTAGGTAAAGAAATGGATCTATTTCATTTTAGAGAGGAAAGCCCAGGATCTGTATTTTGGCATGAAAAGGGATGGATTTTATTTCAAAGACTTGTTGAGTATATGAGATTTAGACAAAGACTTGATGGCTACAAAGAGATAAATACACCCGAATTGTTAGATAAAACTCTGTGGGAAAAATCTGGTCACTGGGAAAAGTTTGCAGAACATATGTATACGTCAGAGACCCCAGATGAAAAAGTTTTTGCAATTAAACCAATGAATTGCCCGGGATGTGTTCAAATATTTAATCAAGGTTTAAAAAGTTATCGCGACCTTCCATTAAAACTCTCTGAGTTTGGAAAGGTTCACAGATACGAACCCTCAGGAGCTTTGCATGGACTACTTCGAGTTAGAGCATTTACCCAAGATGACGCGCATATTTTTTGTACAGAGGATCAGATCACTCAAGAATGTTTAAGCGTTACAAATTTAATAATAGATATTTATAAAAATCTTGGTTTTGAAAAAATAATTTTAAAATATTCTGATCGACCTGAAAAGAGAGTTGGTGATGATAAAATTTGGGATAAATCTGAAGCAGCATTGTTAACTGCAATTAAAAAATCAAAACTAGAGTATTCAATTAATAAAGGAGAAGGAGCATTCTACGGACCAAAAATTGAGTTTGTTTTACAAGATGCAATTGGCAGAGACTGGCAGTGTGGGACTTTACAAGTTGACTTTAATTTACCAGGTAGACTAGGCGCTTCTTATGTTAACAAGTCAGGAGAAAAGCAAGTTCCTGTTATGTTACATAGGGCTTTATTTGGCTCTTTGGAGAGGTTCATAGGTATTTTAATTGAGAATTATGCTGGCAAACTTCCTTTTTGGTTATCTCCCTCACAAGCAGTAGTATGCTCTATTGCAGAAGACAATAATAATTATGCAAAAAAATTATTTGAAGATCTGTTCAAAGAGAGTATAAAATGCGAAGTGGATTTAAGAAATCAAAAAATTAGTTATAAAATTAGAGAACATTCTTTAGCCAAAGTACCAATGATTTTAGTATGTGGTAAAAAAGAAGAAAAGGACAAAACTGTTACTGTAAGAACTTTAGGGTCGGACAAACAAGAAACTCTTAAAAGAGAAGAATTAATTAAGCGTATTACTAAATCAAATAAAATGCCAGCCAATTAAGTGTCAAATTTTAAACCAAACTATTTTCAGAGACGAAGCAAGCTCCAAGGGCCAAAAGCAAATGAGCGAATAAAAGCTTTAGATGTTCAAGTGATTGGAAGTGAGGGTAATAATTTGGGTGTAATGCAAATAAAACGAGCAATTCAAATGGCCAAGGACGAAGGCCTTGATCTAATCGAAATCTCACCTAATGCTAATCCACCTGTCTGCAAGATTATGGATATGGGGAAATACAAATACGATCTACAAAAAAAAGCAAATCAAGCTAAAAAAAAACAAAAAATTGTTTCTCTTAAAGAAATTAAATTAAGACCAGGAACGGAAATACATGATTATAATTTTAAAATTAAAAATGCAAAAAAATTTATTTCCAAAGGTGATAAAGTAAAATTTACAGTAAAATTTAAAGGAAGAGAAATGCAGCATGTAGAGTTAGGTAAA
>CACPFY010000012.1 GCA_902633335.1 uncultured Pelagibacteraceae bacterium
CCGGCCCTTTAGCTGGAGGGATTTACGGAAAGGCCATGAGAAATGGCCTATGGAGTTTAAAAACTGTAAATATTAGAGACTACGCTGATGATAAACACAAAACTGTTGACGACACTGTATTTGGTGGTGGAAGTGGAATGTTAATGAAGCCTGATATAGTAGCGAATTCTTTAGATAAGAATATTTCCAAGGGAGAAAAAATTTTTTATTTGTCTCCAAAAGGTAAAAAATTTAATCAAAGTTTTGCTAATACTTTAAGTAAACAAAATGGCATTAATTTAATTTGCGGTCATTTTGAGGGAGTAGATGATCGTTTATTGTCCACGAGAAATATTGAGGAAATAAGCATAGGAGATTATGTTTTATCAGGCGGTGAAACTGCAGCATTTGTAATATTGGATGCTGTTCTAAGACTTATACCAGGAGTGTTAGGAAACAAAGATTCCATCAAAGATGAAACTTTTGAAAATAGTCTTTTAGAGTACCCTCAATTTACAAAACCTAAAATTTGGGAAGGCAAAAGTGTTCCAGATGTACTATTTTCAGGTGATCATGCGAAAATTAAAAGCTGGCGTTTATCTCAATCTGAGGATATAACACGTCGCCAGAGACCCGATCTTTGGGAAAAATATTTAAAAGATAAAAAATAATGAAAAATATAGAAGACATAAATAGAGAGTCTGTAAAAAAAATTCTTTCTTCAAAAAAGATAGCCGATTTTTCTCCCGGAGATACAATTAAAGTAGGTGTAAAAATTATCGAAGGCAAAAGAGAGAGAATTCAATATTTTGAAGGTGTTTGCATAGCAAAGAAAAATAGAGACATAAATTCTTCATTTACAGTTAGAAAAATATCTTTTGGGGAAGGTGTAGAAAGAACCTTTGCACTTTATAGTCCAAACGTAAGCTCTATTAAAATTATTAGATCTGGAAAAGTAAGAAGAGCAAAATTATATTATTTAAGAGATAGAAAAGGAAAATCAGCAAGAATAGCTGAAAAAATAAAAAAAAAGATTGGCATTGACATTGCACCAGAGCCTATACAAGTTGCTAAGAACGTAGCGTCAGATGAAAAAATTAAAAAAGAAACATCAAGTGAAGAAAAAAAAACTGAAGTATCAAAAGTAAAAAAACAAACTTCTGATAAAAAATTGGAAGCAGAGAATAAACCAAAAAAATAATATTCTCATATGTCAAAAACACTTTACGATAAAATTTGGGATGACCACCTTGTTCATAAAGATAATGATGGAACAGCTTTACTTTATGTAGATAGACATCTTGTTCATGAGGTCACTAGTCCACAAGCTTTCGAAGGATTAAGAATTCAAGGTCGAAAGGTTAGAAAACCAAAACTTACTTTAGCCGTACCTGATCATAACGTCCCAACCACTGATAGATCAAAAGGTATATCTGATAAGCAATCTAAAATCCAAGTTGATACTTTAAGAAACAATTGTAAAGAATTTGGAATAAATTTATTTGATGTTAATGATAAGCGACAAGGGATAGTTCATATTATTGGACCGGAACAAGGTTTTACACAACCAGGGACAGTAATTGTTTGTGGAGACAGCCACACAGCTACACACGGAGCTTTCGGATCTCTTGCTTTTGGAATAGGCACTTCTGAAGTAGAGCACGTACTAGCTACTCAAACTTTAATTCAAAAAAAATCTAAAAATTTCAGAGTAAACGTGAATGGAAGTTTACCAGCAGGAGTTACGTCAAAAGATGTTATCCTTAAGATAATTGGAACAATCGGTACTGCTGGCGGAACAGGTTATGTTATTGAATTTGCTGGTGAAGTAATAAGAAATTTAAGCGTAGAACAACGTATGACTATATGCAATATGACTATAGAAGCCGGTGCTAGAGCAGGATTAATAGCACCAGATGATAAAACTATAGAGTACTTTAAGGATAGACCAATGTCTCCAAAAGGTGAGAACTGGACGAAAGCAGTTGCACATTGGAAAAAACTTTTTTCTGATAGCGATGCAAAGTTTGATAAAGAAGTTAACATTGATGCCAAAGATATTGAACCATTAGTTACATGGGGAACATCTCCGCAGGATGTCTGTCCAATTACTGGAGAAGTGCCAGATCCGGAAAAAGAAAAAGATAAAGATAGAAGAACAGCAATGTATAGATCCTTGGAATATATGGGTTTAAAACCTAAAATGAAAATCTCTGATATAAAGGTAGACAAGATCTTTATCGGAAGCTGTACGAATGGAAGAATAGAAGACCTGAGGCTGGCTGCAAAACTATTAAAAGGTAAGAAAATAGCAAGCGATGTAAGTGCAATGGTTGTTCCAGGATCGGGATTGGTTAAAAAACAGGCCGAGGAAGAGGGTATTGATAAAGTCTTTAAAAATGCAGGATTTGAATGGAGAGAACCAGGATGTTCTATGTGTTTGGGAATGAATGAAGATCAGCTTTCATCAAAAGAAAGATGCGCATCAACTTCAAATAGAAATTTTGAAGGTAGACAAGGAAGAGGTGGTAGAACCCATCTCGTAAGTCCAGGAATGGCTGTAGCCGCAGCAATAAAGGGCTATTTATCTGATGTAAGAGAAATTAATTAAATGGAAAAATTTATTAAATTGAAAAGTATACCCGCACATATTCCTTTAATGAATATAGATACGGACATGATTATTCCTAAGCAATTTTTAAAAACTATTAAAAGAACTGGTTTAGGAAAAAGTCTATTCTATGAAATGAGATACGATGAAAGTGGCAAATTAATTGATAAATTTATATTAAATAATGATCCGTATTCAAAATCGAAAATTCTTTTAGCAGGAAAAAATTTCGGCTGCGGTTCTTCAAGAGAACATGCGCCATGGGCCTTACTAGACTTTGGTATAAGATGCGTAATAAGCCCTAGTTTCGCTGATATCTTTTTTAATAACTGTTTTAACAATGGTATTCTCCCAATAATTATTGATGAAAAATCAATTCAAGAGTTGTCTGAATATTCTAAAAGAAAAGAAGAGATCGAAGTTGATTTAAATGAACAGGTGATACTTTATGGTAATAAAAAAATGACATTTGATATAGAACCTGCAAAGAAAAAAAGACTCTTAGAGGGTTTAGATAATATAGGCCTTTCACTAAAAAAAATACCTAATATAGAAAAATTTGAAAATTCTATGAGTAAAACTAAACCTTGGATTTAAATAATGGCAATATCCAACACTAGAAAATTATTATTATTACCTGGAGATGGAATTGGGCCTGAGGTAGTAAGAGAAGTGAAGAAAATAATTGAATGGCTAAATAAAAATAAATCTTTAGACTTTAAAATTGAAGAAGAGCTAATCGGGGGTGCATCGATAGATGCGCATAAAATTCCAATTACAGATGAAGTTTTTTATAAATCTCTAGAATGTGATGCAGTTATATTAGGAGCATGTGGAGGACCTAAGTGGGATAAATTAGAATTTTCAAAAAAACCTGAAAGAGCTCTTTTAAAATTGAGGAAAGAGTTAAAACTATTTGCAAATTTAAGACCAGCAATTTGTTTTGAACAACTGGTAGATTCTTCTACTTTAAAACCTGAAATAGTTTCTGGATTAGATATTATGATTGTACGAGAACTTACAGGCGGCATATATTTTGGAGAACCTCGAGGTATAGAGCCAATTAAAAACAATGAGCGTAAAGGAATAAATACACATACTTATACTACTACTGAAATCAAAAGAATAGCAAAAGTAGCATTTGACCTTGCTAAAAAAAGAAAAAATAAATTAACATCTTGTGAAAAATCAAATGTAATGGAAGCTGGAGTTTTGTGGCGAGAAGAAGTTCAAGATTTAAAAGATAAAGAATATAAAAGCGTTGAATTAGAGCATATGTTAGCAGATAACTGTGCAATGCAGTTATTGAGAAATCCAAAACAATTTGATGTAATTTTAGCCGATAATTTATTTGGAGATATGCTTTCAGATGAAGCTGCAATGTTAACTGGTTCTTTAGGTCTTCTTCCATCTGCTTCCTTAGGTTCCAAAGATAAAAATGGAAAGCTCAGATCACTTTATGAACCTGTTCATGGCTCAGCTCCTGATATAGCCGGAAAAAATGTAGCTAATCCAATAGCAACAATTCTTAGTTTGTCCATGGCTTTAAGATATTCCCTAGACTTGGATAAAGAAGCCGATTTACTAGATCAAGCTGTTCAGAAAGTTTTAAATGATGGCCTGAGAACGAAGGATATTGTATCTAAAGGTAAGAAAGAAGTTACTACTTCTCAGATGGGTGATGCAATTATATCAAAATTAAATTAATATTAACAAAATGAAATTTGCAATTATTGGCGCTACGGGTAACGTAGGAAGAAAAACAATAGATATATTAGAAAAGTCCAAATTAGATATTGAACAACTAAATTTGGTTGCCTCAAAAAATAGTTCTGGAAAAAAAATAAAATTTAAGGGCAAAGACCTGAATGTAGTTGCTTTAGATAATTACGACTTTGAAAAGGCGGATATAACTTTTTTTGCCGCAGGAAGTTCTATTGCAGAAAAATATGCAAAGAATGCTTCTAAAAAAACTGTTGTAATTGATAACTCAAAATATTTTAGGATGGATAAAGATGTTCCTCTTATTGTGCCAGAGGTAAATTCAGAGGACATTAAAAGTCATAAAAATATTATCGCAAATCCAAATTGTTCTACTATTCAAATGGTTTTGGCATTAAAACCATTGCATGAAAAATTTAATATTAAGAGAATAGTAGTTTCGACATATCAGGCTGTTTCTGGAGCTGGGAAAGCTGCAATGGATGAATTAGTAAGCCAAACTAAAGATTTTCTAGATAAGAAAAAAATTAAATCAAAAAATTTTACCAAACAAATAGCTTTTAATTTAATTCCTCATATCGACGTATTTGTAGAAGATGGATATACAAAAGAAGAATGGAAGATGGAGAATGAAACGAAAAAAATATTAGATAATAATATAAAAGTTTCTGCAACTTGTGTAAGAGTACCAGTTATTACATCTCACTCTGAGTCTGTGAATATAGAGTTTGACAAAAATTACAATCTCGATGAAGTAAAAAAATTATTAAGTAAGACACCAGGTTGCAAACTCGTAGATGAGCATATTGATGGCGGATATATAACTCCACTTGAGGCTCAAGATGACCCAAAAACTTACATTTCAAGAGTAAGAAAAGACAGATCTAGTGAAAAAGCTTTAAATATGTGGATAGTTTCAGATAATCTTTTAAAAGGAGCGGCACTAAATTCAGTGCAAATTGCAGAAACATTAGTAAAGTACGGCATTAAATAATTTTATATGGAATTTGATAAAAATCCTTTAACACCACACTTACAAATATACAAATGGCAAATTTCATCATTATTGTCTATTGCTCATAGAATTACAGGTGTAATCAACGCTATTGCTATAAGTTTAATATGTATCTGGTTTTTATTAACGATTAATAATGAAAAAATTTTATTTGAAAATATTCTAAATAGTTTTTTTGGAAAATTCATATCCATTTCATTAAGTTGGACATTCAGTTTTCATATACTAAATGAAATTAGACATTTAATTTGGGACGTAGGTTATGGTTTTGATCCAAAAATTTCTAAAATAACCGGTTACATGACTTTAATTACATCATTTTTATTAACGATTTTAATTTATTTTTTTGGAGTTAATCTTTAATTATGAACAAATCGACCAAAAAATGGTTATTCATCAAGTTAAGCTCTTTAATGTTAATTCCATTTATGGCTTGGTTTATTATTAATTTTGTTTCAATTCTGAATAATGATTATAACAAATTAATTACCTTTTTAAGTGAACAGCCATCAAAAATTTTGTTCTCAATTTTTGTTTTTTTATCCCTTTTTTTCTATTCCTTAACGATTAGTGAGATTTTTGAGGATTATATGGGTAACGAAAAAATCAAAAATGTCGCAAATAAGTTGGTATATATTTTTGCTATAGTATTGTCTTTTGGAACTATAATAACCATTTATAAATTATAATATGAAAAGCTATAAAATTATTGAGCACGAATACGATGTAGTTGTCCTTGGAGCCGGTGGATCAGGTTTAAGAGCAGCAGTGGGTTTATCAGAAGCAGGTTTAAAGACAGCATGTATTTCAAAAGTTTTTCCAACTAGAAGTCATACATCAGCAGCTCAAGGGGGAATTTCCGCAGCTCTCGGTAATATGGGTGAGGACGACTGGAGATGGCACATGTATGATACTGTTAAAGGCTCAGATTGGTTAGGAGATCAAGATGCAATTGAGTATCTTTGTAAAGAGGCGCCAAAAGCAGTTAAAGAATTAGATAAATACGGAGTGCCTTTCAGTAGGACAGAAGATGGAAAAATATATCAGAGACCATTCGGCGGAATGACTAAAAATTATGGCAATGGAACCGTACAAAGAACTTGTGCTGCAGCAGACAGAACTGGACATGCAATACTACATACTCTGTATGGGCAGGCATTAAAACATAATACTGAATTTTTTATTGAGTATTTTGCATTAGATCTAATTATGAAAAATGGAGAATGCAAAGGACTGATTGCTTGGAATCTAAATGATGGAACAATACATAGATTTAAATCTCATATAACTATAATTGCTACTGGAGGTTACGGAAAAATTTATTACTCTGCTACATCCGCTCATACATGCACTGGAGATGGAAATGGTATGGTGTTAAGAGCTGGTTTACCATTACAAGATATGGAATTTGTTCAATTTCATCCTACAGGAATATACGGTGTTGGATGTCTTATATCAGAGGGTGTTAGAGGCGAAGGTGGTTTTCTTTTAAATTCTAAAGGTGAAAGATTTATGGAAAGATATGCTCCAAGTGCAAAAGATTTAGCCTCAAGAGATGTTGTTAGCAGATCAATTGCTATTGAAATAAATGAAGGGCGTGGAGTTGGAAAAGAAAAAGATCATGTGCATCTTCACTTAGATCATTTAGATCCTAAAGTAATTGACGACAGATTGCCTGGCATAGCTGAGTCAGCAAAAACTTTTTCGGGTGTTGATGTAACAAAAGATCCTATACCTGTAGTTCCGACAGTTCATTATAATATGGGCGGAATACCCACAAATTATAAAGCAGAAGTTTTAACTTTGAATGGATCAGAAAAAACTGTCCCCGGACTAATGGCAATCGGTGAGGCTGCTTGCGTTTCAGTTCATGGTGCTAATAGATTAGGATCAAACTCATTGATAGATTTAGTTGTTTTTGGAAAAGCTGCAGCTAAAAGAGCAGCCGAACTAGTAAAACCAAACACGCCTCATGAAAATTCTCCAAAAAGTGAGACGGACAAATGTTTAGATAGATTCGATAAAATAAGAAATTCTAAAGGTGAGACAAATACATCTCAACTAAGATTATCTATGCAGAAAACAATGCAAAGCAAATGTGCAGTTTTTAGAACTGAAAAAACTTTAAAAGAGGGCGTAGAAGAAATAAGAAAGCCATTTGAGGGATTAGAGGATATATCAGTTAAAGATAAATCACTTTTATTCAATACAGACCTTGTAGAGTCTTTAGAATTTGATAATCTGATAAGACAAGCTATGACTACTATGGACTCAGCATATCATAGGAAAGAAAGCAGAGGAGCTCACGCAAGGGAAGATTTTTCAAAAAGAGATGATAAAAAATTTATGAAACACACATTAGCTTGGCAAAATGGCAAGGAAGTTAAAGTAAAATACAGAGACGTTCACGCAAGAACACTGACCAATGATGTTCAATATTTTCCACCTAAAGAAAGAGTGTACTAATGGCTCAGTTTTCCCTGCCAAACAACTCAAAAATAGTTAAAGGGGAATATTACAAAGACAAAACTGGCTCCAACAATATCAAGAAAGTAAACGTTTATAGATGGAATCCTGATGATGGAAAAAACCCAAGGATTGATACTTTTGAAGTTGATATGGATAATTGTGGACCAAAAGTTTTAGACATTCTCTTTAAGATTAAAAACGAAATTGACTCATCGTTAACTTTTAGAAGATCATGTGCACATGGTGTTTGCGGGTCATGCGCTATGAATGTTGATGGTGTAAACACACTATCTTGTATAAAATCTCATAGCGATATTAAAGGTGAATTAAATATTTATCCATTACCTCATTTGAAAGTCGTAAAAGACCTAATTGGAGATTTAAGCAATTTATATAAGCAGTATGAGTCTATTCAACCATGGTTAAAAACTTCAAAAACTGACACAGAAAAACAAGAAATTTTACAATCTCAAAAAGATAGATCTAAACTTGATGGATATTATGAATGTATATTGTGCGCTTGTTGCTCTACGTCTTGTCCAAGTTACTGGTGGAATGGAGATAAATATTTAGGTCCTGCTGTACTTCTTCAAGCTTACAGGTGGATAAGCGATAGTAGAGATGAAGAAAAAAAAGAAAGATTAAAAAAAGTTGCTGATGAATTAAAACTATACAGATGCCATACCATTATGAATTGCACTAATTCATGTCCAAAGGGCCTTAACCCAGCAAAAGCAATTGGATCTATAAAAAAAATGCTTGCAACAAGCTAAAAGCTTATTTATTCAAAGTCTATGAAAATAATTGAACATTTCATTGGAGGCAAAGAATACTCTGGAAGTTCAAAAAGACTTTCTTCGGTCTACAATCCTGCTACTGGTGAAGAAACAGCCAAAGTAAAACTTGGAAGTACAGAAGATTTAAATCGAAGTGTTGAAGTTGCTCAAAAAGCTTTAGCAAACTGGTCAAATACCCCTCCTTTGCAAAGGGCAAGAGTCTTATTTAAATTTAAAGAATTGATTGAAAAAAATGAAGATGAATTAATCAGAATAATCGTATCTGAACATGGAAAAGTTTATGAAGATGCCAAAGGTTCTTTAACTAGAGGATTGGAAGTAGTTGAATATGCATGTGGAATACCTCAAATGTTAAAAGGAGAGTTTACTGAAAATGTAGGAAAAAATGTAGACAGCTGGTCATTAAGACAACCCTTAGGTGTTTGTGCAGGTATAACACCTTTTAATTTTCCAGCGATGGTTCCAATGTGGATGTTTCCAATGGCAATAGCTTGCGGAAACACTTTTATACTTAAACCGTCAGAAAAAGACCCGTCTTGTTCAATAAGATTAGCTGAATTATTCAAAGAAGCAGGTCTACCTGATGGAGTTTTTAATATTGTTAATGGAGACAAAGAAGTAGTAGATGCAATTATAAGCAATAAGAATATTTCAGCAGTTAGTTTTGTAGGATCTACACCAGTAGCAAAATATATTTATGAGAATTGTGCAAAAAATGAAAAAAGAGTTCAAGCCTTAGGTGGTGCGAAAAACCATTGTGTTGTAATGCCAGATTGTGATCTTGATCAAGCTGTAAACGGTTTAATGGGTGCTGCATATGGCTCGGCCGGCGAGAGGTGTATGGCTCAGTCCGTTGCTGTTGCGGTAGGAAATATTGGAGACAAACTTGTTAAAAATCTTAAAACTAAAGTTGAAAATTTAAAAGTTGGACCTGGAATGGATAAAAATTCTGAGATGGGTCCATTAGTTACAAAAAATCATTTAGAAAAAGTTAAAGGTTATGTTGATATTGGTGTACAAGAGGGTGCGGAACTTGTAGTAGATGGTAGAAATTTAAAATTACAAGGATATGAAAAAGGCTACTACATGGGCGGATGTTTGTTTGATAAAGTAACAAAAAATATGAGAATTTATAAAGAAGAAATTTTTGGTCCTGTTTTGTCAGTAGTAAGAGCAAAAAACTTTGAAGAAGCTCTAACTTTAGTTAATGATCATGAATTCGGAAACGGTGTAAGTATTTTTACCAGAGACGGAGATGTAGGAAGATCTTTTTCTAGCAAAGCAAAGATAGGTATGGTTGGAATTAATATACCAATACCTGTGCCAATGGCATTTCATAGTTTTGGTGGATGGAAAAGATCTTTATTTGGAGACCAACATATGCACGGTCCTGAGGGTGTAAGATTTTACACAAAATTAAAAACAATAACATCACGTTGGCCTGATGGATTAAAATCTGATCCAGAGTTTGTAATGCCAACAATGAAATAGGAATGAAAAAAAAAATTACATTAATAGGAGCAGGACAAATCGGCGGGACACTTGCACATTTGATAGCCTTAAAAGGATTAGCTGATATTGTTTTATTTGATGTTGCAGAAGGAATAGCTAAAGGCAAAGCCTTAGATATTGCTCAATCATCCCCTGTAGAAGGATTTAACGTTAGTTTATCGGGAACTAGTAATTATGAAGATACAAAAAATTCAGACGTTATTATTATAACAGCAGGTGTTCCTAGGAAACCTGGTATGTCAAGGGATGACCTCTTAGGGATAAATCTTAAAATAATTAAGCAAGTAGCCGTAGGCATTAAAAAAAGTTCACCTAACGCATTTGTAATATGTATTACAAACCCGTTAGATGTAATAGTTATGGCACTTCAAAAATATTCTGGACTTCCCACAAATAAAGTTGTTGGAATGGCAGGTATTCTTGACTCATCTAGATTTATATATTTTTTATCAGAGAAACTAAAAATAAGTACAAATAAGATTAAATCTTTTGTTCTTGGAGGTCACGGAGATACTATGGTAGCAATGTTAAATCATACCACTGTTAATGGTGAGCCAATACAAAACTTAATAAAGTCAGGAAAATTATCCCAAGACGATTTAAATAACATGGTTGAGAGAACTAAAAAAGGTGGAGCTGAAATTGTGAAGTATCTCGAGAAAGGGTCAGCTTTTTATGCTCCTGCAGCCGCAGGGGTTCAAATGGCAGATAGTTTTTTAAATGACAAAAAAGAGGAACTTCCTTGCGCAGCATTTTTAGATGGAGAGTATGGTGTAAAAAATATTTATGCAGGAGTGCCAGTTATAATTGGAAAAAATGGTGTAGAAAAAATTGTTGAAATAAAACTTTCTTCTGAAGAAAAAGGTCAATTTGATAAATCTATAAAAGCTGTAAAAGATTTATTTGATGCTGCAAAAAAAATAGATAATTTATTAGGATAAGCATTTTTAATTTTTAGTTTTATCTATAAAGAAAAATAAAAATGAATAAAAAGATTAAACTTATTGATGTTTTAGTAATTGGATCAGGTCTTTCGAGTCTTGTTTTTTTACACTCATACTTGAAAAAAAGAAAAAATGTTGAAGTTATTTCTCCCAATTTAAATTTTAAAAAATTTGACAATAACAACACCGTTCAACATATTACAAAGATTTTACCACCACAAATGATAGGAACAGACGAAAAAGTAAAAAATTATTTTCGTTTGAATAAAATAAATTTAAGCGAAAATTGTAAAGTTTTTGGATCTCTTGAATTTGGCGGCTTATCAAACTATTGGGGGTTGCAAATTGATCCTAATATTTTAAATGATATAAAAAATTTATCTTCGAAAACCAAAAAAGAGATATCACAATCATTCATAGAACTTCTAAAAGAATTTAATCTTGCTGGGAAATATCAAAATTATAAAAACTCTTTTAAAGGTGATAATTTTTTTTCGATTACAAACAAAGATAAATCTTCATTACAATTTGAAGATTTTATAATTGGATACAAAAACGTTCTCAACAAGAAAAAAAAAATAGATGATGTTAATGAAATTTCAGATAAATTTGTGCCAAAAAATTATTATAATAAATTTCTTAAGAAGAAAAAAATAAAATTCCACAACTTTTTTGTTAAAAAAATAAAAAAGCATGGTAAAATTATTGAGGTATTGTGTTCAGATGGAAATGTAAATAAATCTTTTTATGCGAAAAAATTGGTTATAGGTAGCGGTACAGTAGTCACTACAAAGCTTATTCTTGATTATTTAAAGATTAAAAAAGAAATAAAGTTGAAACATCATCCAAGGTTATTTTCTCTATATTTTTCAAGTAAAAAATGGAGTAACAAGATGTCATTTCAGCCTTCCCAGGTTCATCTAAAACCCAGAAAAGGAACTGAATTATTTACAGCAGACTTCAGGCCAGGAAATAAATTAATCATAGACTCTATAATTCAATTTAAAAAATATCTAGCAATTTTTAAACCAATACTTAACTATTTTAGATTTAATATGATATTTTCTAATACATTACTTAATTCTAAATTTAGCAATATATATTTGAAATTAGAAAATGATAATATTTTAAGAATATATTCAAAAAATAAAAAAATTGACAATGTTTTTAAATATACAAGCAACTTAGTTTTTAACTTTTTAAGAAAACAAAAAAAAATTTTACCTTTAAGAATAAATTATTTTCCAGGATATGGAAGTGATTTTCATTATTTTGGTACACTCCAAATTGGAGGTAAAGGAAAATTGTCTGTAAATGAAAAGTGTCAATTAACAAATAATAAAAATATATATATTATTGATGGAAGCGTGTTTAATTTTCAAAAAAATAAATATCCACTTGGATTAATTTTAGCTAATGCGAAAAGAATAGCCAAAAGAATAATAGATTAAGATGTTCAGAATACATATTTATTTAAACTTTCTAAAATTTTTAAAAGCATTTTTTATTTTTTATGAGAGATCTATTCTTAAATCCAAAATATCGAAAATCATATTATCTCAAACAAAAAAACAAAAACTTATATTTTCGAGTCAATGTAGAATTTCATTTCTTTATCTACTTAAGTATTTAAAAGAGAAACAAAAGTATAGAAATGAGATCATTTTTCCATCTTATAATTTACCAGAGATGGTAAATGTTGCAAAAAATTTAAATTTTAAAGTAAAGTATTGTGACTTAAGCTCTGAAAATGGTTCATTAGATATAGTAAAACTAAATTCTCTTATATCTAAAAAGACAGCAGCTGTGATTTTAACAAATATGTTTAATTCGTATGAGGAAGCAAAAAAAATAAAAAAAATTACAAAAAAAAATAATATTTATCTTATCGAAGACAATGCTATTTATTTTGATAATTATACGATAAAAAATAATAAAAAGTTTTTTTCAGGATCACTTGGTGATTATACTATCTACAGTTTTAATATTATGAAAAATATAAGCGCAATGTATGGTGGTGCTCTTGCAACTAATGACAAAAAATTTATAAATTATTACGTTAACGAAACTAGAAAACTTTCACATCTCTCTAGCGGATTAATTTTAAAACAGTCTCTCATTTACTTAATACTTAAGACTATGGGATTAAAAATTTTATATAAAGCAATATTTTTTAAAATAATAAAATTTGCACATGAGAATAACATAAAAATACTTTTAACTATTTTTTATCCTTCTTTAAAATTTAAGATTATAAATTTCCCCAAGTTTTATTTCTCCACTATAAGCAATTATTCTTTAAAACTAATTTATTTACAATTGTCAGATAAACAAAAAAGAGTTTTAGATTTTAAGTCTAGAAAAAAAAATAATGTTTATTACCAAAGACTTTTAAGTAAAATCAAAAACAAAAATTTAAAATTCTTTAAGATAAAAGATTTTAATTATCAAAATTTTATTGACTTTCCAATAATGATAAAAAATAAAGATAAATTTAATAAGTTTTTATTGAGTCATGGTATAGAGACGAGATTCATTTATTACAGGGATTGTGAAAGAATATTTAATAATAAAAATTTTAAGTGTAAAAATTCCAGTAAATTTGAAAAAGAATTACTTTGCTTACCAAACCACAAAAGAGTAAATTACGATTATATTGATAATGTTGTCAAATATATTAAGATTTTTTTGAAAAAAAAATATTAAATGCAAAAACAAATTAAGTTTATTTTTCTATCAATATTTCTTATTATTTTTTCTATAATTTTCAATTTTTATGCGGCATCCAGAGGGGTTTTTCATGTCGATACCTTTGTTCACTTTGATAGTGCTTTTAGAATTTTAAAGGGGGATTTACCATTAAAAGATTACTGGATAGTTCACGGTCTATTGGTCGATTATATACAATCCTTTTTCTTTTATTTTTTTGGATTAAGTTGGTTTTCTTATATCCTTCATTCATCTATTTTTAACGCAGTAATATGTTATTTTTCATTTTATCTTTTTTTCAACTATCTAAACCTAAAGTTAATTTGGTCTGTATTTTTTGCTTTATTAATATCTTGTTTGGCCTATCCAGTTAGTGGAAGTCCCTTTCTTGATCTGCACTCAATCTATTTTTCTTTATTTGGATTATATTTTATAATAATTGCAATACTAAAAGAGAAAAACAAATTTTGGTTTTTCGCATCGCTCTTTTTTGTAGTTGCTTTTTTTTGCAAGCAAGTTCCCGCATTTTATATCAGTTTTTTATCTACACTTTTTTGTTTCTACTATTCACTGATTAAAAAAAATTTTAATATACTATTAATTTTTGCTTCAGGAGGGATTTTTGCAGTTTTATTTGTATTACTATTTTTAATTATACAAGATATAAATTTGAAAAGTGTTCTTTTACAGCTTTTTCTTTTTCCCAGTTCAATTGGAGGTTCTAGATACGCAAGTTATGATATAAACCTAAATAATTTGTTTTTTAATTTTAAATTTTTATACTTTTTTTTATTATCATTTGTAACAATAATCATAGTTAATATTTATAGTGTTAAAAAATACTTAAATTCCAAAGATATAAATATTGCTTTAATACTAATTTTATTTGTAGTTGGCAGTATGTTTCACCAAATTTATACTAAGAATCAAATATTTATTTTCTTTCTTATACCTCTAATTACTGCCTTTAGTTTTTATTTTTTAGCAAATTTAAAACTAAAAAGAGAAGCAATGATTAAAATTTCATTAGTTTCTTTTTGTCTACTGATTTGTATAAAGTATATAGATCGATTTGCCTTTGAAAGAAAATTTCATGATTTATCTAATGTAAATTTAAACAATGCTATTGTTTTTTCGAACTTCGATGAAAAATTTAAAGGTTTAAAATGGATAAGTCCCTCATTTCAAGATCCTGAAAAAGAAATTAACATTTTAATAGAAATGAGAAAAAATTTACTTAAAAATATCGACAAAAAAAAAATGCTATTAACAGAATATAATTTTTTTTCTTTATCATTAAATAAAAACTATTACGGTTTAAGTAGAACTTATGACAGCATTAGCTTCCCAAATAAAGAGTCAAAATATTATGAAAATTATAAAATATTTTTTAAAGACAAAATTACACATAATAAAATTGACGAAATATTTTTTCTAGATAGTACTGAAATTGATCAACTAAGACTAAACCAAACAATTTTTGATTATATACCTAAAAATTGTTTCGATGTAACTTATATTAATGATTTCATTGTTAAATTAGATGTAAAAAATTGTAATTTTTTAAAATGATTGATGAAAATAAATTTGAGTTTAAAGAAATTAAAGACGAATTAAGTGATTTTAATAAAAAAGAAATTTTAGATCTTATAAGAGGAGAGACAAATCAATCTATTTTAGCTCAATTGTCAGATAAAATTATCTTTGATTATTTAAATATTGTTCAAAGATCAAATTTTTTAAAACTATTTGTTTTACAACTGGATAATGAAATTTTAGCTTACGCTATTACCGCAAAAGAACCTAAATATTTAATAACTGAATTTAATAATCTTAAAATTAAAATTTTTCTATCTTTATTTACAAAACTTAAAGTTATAACACTCTTCAATATATTACTTTCAGTTCTTAAATTAGATCTTATATTATTAAAAAAAAATAATGTTAAAAAAGTTAATGAAAGTTTAAATTTAAATCTAATAGCCGTAACTAAAAAATTACAGTCAAAAGGAATTGGTAGCTTATTTTTAAAAAAAATAATATCCAAATATAAAGAAGATAAAAAAATAAATTATACAATTTGTGAAACTTATGACCACAGAGCATTAAAATTTTATATTGATAAATGTGGATTTAAAATTATTGGAAAAAAAATAAGAATTCCAAGAAATTTATTTGTTTTAGAGTACGATATGAGATAAATTATTCCAATTCAGACCTAATTTTTCTTAAAAATTTATTGATTAAAACTGCGTCGTCATCATTCAAATAATCATCTTTATCTATAGCGTTTTGCATTTCTTTTCTAATTTTCATTTTTATTATTTCAACAGTTTCTTTAGAGGTTAAATCTTTTATTTTACTCTCTGTTTGATTGATCAGTGATCCAACTGTTAATTTAAATGTAATAAAAAAAACGAATGCTATTAAAATTGTTTTATAGAAGAAAATTTTCATCATTCAGTTTTCTTGTAGACTTCATAGATTATTGCTCCGTCAATTATGAATTCCTTAACCTTTTCGAAGTTATCTGGAATATTATACTTATTATCAATTTTTTTATCAACGTCAGATATTCTATTCGAATAAATATAATCAGATTTGTACCTATCATCATTACTTAATATTTTTATTCTATTCTTGTCGTCTTTTTCTAATAAATCAGTCATTCTCCATAGAGGATACCAAGAAGCCGTACCTATTTTTAGCTGATCTTTATTTTTTTCCTGTTGAGCTAAACTTTTTAAAAATGAAAAACCCGAAAGCCCAGTATAATCAACTTCTAAACTATTTTTAATATTATTTGTTGCAAAAATGTTAAAATAAAAAGACTGATAAGGATGATAAAGATAAATTCTATAACTCGAATATAAAATAAAAAACATTATTAATATGAAATTAATTTTATTTTTTAATTTAATATCTTTTTTCTTTAAGATTAAATTTAAAACATAAATCATATAGACAGCAAAATAAATTATAAATAAGTAAAGAAAATAAGCTATACGCCAGCTATTATACAATTTAATGTTCATATAACTGAAAAAAAGAAAAAAGATAGTCAAATTTAAAAATATCAAAAAATCTTTGCTCTCAGCAACAGATCTCCATAAATCATTATAAGGAGCAATCTTTTTTATATTGAAAAATCTTTTTATTAATCTGTATGTATAATGAGTAAAACCTAAACTAAAAAAAATTAAATGAAAAATAGGAGTAGAAATATAGATCCAAAATATTAAATAATAGTATGGTAAATTATTTGAGTAATAATAATTACCCAAAAATAAGACTTTACTATTAAAATAGTCATCTAAGATTTTAAAATAACTTAAAAAATTTTGTATTGTATTTTCCCAAAGTAACGGCCAAAAAATTAATAAAAATACAAAATATAAAAACAGATACAGTACAATTGTTTTGATGCTAACACTTTTACTTTTTGAAAAAAAATTAATCAAATAAATAAAGATAAAGCTTATTGGTAAAAAAAACGCTACAATTCTTACAGTTGTTGTTAAAGCAGAGAATAAAGCAAAAAGAATAATATAAAAATATTTTCTATTATCTAAAACATTAAAATAATAAAATAATGAAATTGAATATAAGCTTAAAAAAATGATATCTTTACTATTTTGAAAACTATCGCCAAAAAGCCTAGGTGTTAAAATTAGAAAAATTAGACCAATAATAGAGATATTTTCATCTTTAAATCTATTTTGTAATAGTAAATAAAAAAATATTGCTCCAATAAAATAAAATGTAAAAACTAAAAAATGCCTAAGTTGGTAATATTCCAGTGGTTTTTCAAATTTAAATAGTATTTCTAAAAATGCGGCAGGTACATCAAATATAATTCCATACTTATTAAAATGTTCAACAGGCGATAACGTGAAACCTTCGATATTATTAAATTTGTTCTCAGCTAAAGATTTTAATTGATCTAAACCAAAAAAATCAGATAAATAAATTAACCAATAAAAGCCACTTAACCTATGGAACTTTTCATCAATATTAAAACCATAATCTTTATAAATTAAAAATCCTACAGCAAAAAAAATAAATAAAATTGTAGGTAAATAAAATTTATTTTTAATCATGCGTTATTTATACACTTTTAATAATATTTTTGATTTGTATATCATTTTAAATTCATGCTAAAGGTAATAATTAAAATTAGCATTAAAAATGAATATTCATGAACATCAAGCGAAAGAACTATTAAAAGAATTTAATGCCCCTATATCCAAAGGTATTGTTATTTACAGTTTAGAGGAAATTGATAATAAAATTACTCAGCTTAATTCTAAACGGTTTGTACTAAAAGCACAAATTCATGCGGGTGGCAGAGGTAAAGCTGGAGGTGTAAAGCTGGTTAACAGTATTGACGAATTGAAAAAAGAGGCAAAGAAATTATTTGGAAAAAAATTGGTTACTCCGCAAACTGGATCCGAAGGCAAAGAGGTTAAAAGACTATATATTGAAGAAGCATCGGAAATATCAAAAGAATATTACTTGTCTTGTTTAATAGACA
>CACPFY010000013.1 GCA_902633335.1 uncultured Pelagibacteraceae bacterium
TGATATTTGGCCCTTTAATAAGATTTATACCTATACCTATGATAAAAAATTTATTATTATTATAATTAACTGTTTCTTGTAATATTCCACAAACTTTTGATCCTTTGATTAATAAATCATTAGGCAACTTTATTGTTATTTTTTCATTTACAAATTTTTCTAAACTTTTTTTTATCAATTTATAAACTTTCTTAGATAAAGTTTTAATTTCAATTTTTCTCTTTAAAGAAAAATAAAAAGTCATAAAAATATTACCTTCGTACGAAATCCACTTTCTTCCATACTGACCTCTGCCCTTTTTTTGAGACTTTGCAATTATTAATGTTGGTTTTATTTTCCCTTTTTTTATTCTCCTTAATGCTACGTTATTCGTGCTATCTACACTTTTAAATTTAATAATTTGTATTTTCATTAAATAAATAATTCATTCAACAAAGAACCTATAATCGATGGGGAAATAAAATATAAAGTTAAAAATAAACAACTCAAAAATATTGTTGCTTTTATACTTAAGTTTCTAACGTCATCAAATTTAATCTTGTTATCATCAAAGTAAATAATTTTAATAACTTTTAAGTAATAGAAAGCTGATATAACAGTTGTTAATAATCCAATAATTGCTAAAGCATACATTTCACTCTCAATTACAGACATAAAAACAAAAAATTTAGCAAAAAATCCACCTAGTGGTGGTATTCCTGCTAATGAGAAAAACAGAATTAAAAAAGAAAAAGCTAACATTGGTCTTTCTTTTGAAAGTCCAGAAAGATCTTCAATTTTTTCAGAGTATTTACCATCTGTTTTCATTAAATATAGACAAGAAAAAGTACCCATATTCATAATTATATATATTGTTATATAGATAATTGTTGAGGTGTATCCTGATACTGTGCCAGTAGCCACACCTGCTAAAGCGTAACCCATGTGGCTTATGGAGCTATAAGCTAAAAGTCTTTTAATATTTTTTTGACCTATAGCTGCAACACTTCCAAGTATCATAGAGGCGATTGAGATAAAGATTATTATAGTTTGCCACTCTTCGATAATATTTTTAAAAGGTAAATCCATAAATCTGATAATTACAGCTAGTCCAACTGCTTTAGGGACTACAGCAAAAAAATTAGTTATGGATGTTGGCGCACCTTGATAAACATCTGGCGTCCACATATGGAAAGGTACAGCAGATACTTTAAAAGCTAAGCCTACCAAAATGAAAACCATTGCAAAAATAGCTCCAGTATTTTGAGTTATTAAGCTAACGCCAATTTCATCAAAATTTGTGGAACCAGTAAATCCATAAAGTAAAGAACACCCATATAAAAGCAGTCCTGAGGAAAGTGCGCTTAATACGAAATACTTTATACCAGCTTCAGAAGAGATGATGTTGTCTCTATCGATAGAGGCCAAAACGTACAAGGCAAGTGATTGAAGTTCTAATCCTAGATAAAATAAAATTAAGTCGTTAGCACTTAACATAAAAAACATGCCCAAAATAGAGAACATTATGATTATCGGGTACTCAAATTTGTTTAATTTTTTATCTTTTATAAACTGATCAGCAGAGACAAAAATAAAAATACTTGATACTAAAATTAATATCTTAAAATAATCAGAAAACTTATCATTTTTGAAAGAGTCTAAAAATAGTTTTTGTTCTCCTCCCCAATTAGTCAGAATCAAATAAATAACTCCTAATAAAATTAAAATTGAAAGTTTCATAACTATAGAAAAACTATTTTTAAAAAAAACTCCAACCATCAAAGCTAGGCAGATTCCAAGAAATAGAGTTATTTCAGGTATTATTAAGTTTATATTTTCCATATTTATTTATTTATCAAATTTACTGTTAGCTCGTTTTGGTGATTTTGAATTATTCCATTTACCGAAATATCCATAGTATTTAGTAATGGTTCAGGATAAAACCCGAAAATTATACTTACCAAACATAGAACAATTAAGATAGTTGCTTCTAAAAAATTGATATCCTTTAATTTTGTAACAACAACATTATTAGTATTTCCAAAAACTACTCTTTTAGCCATCCAAAGCATATATGCGGCACAAAGAACAACTCCGGTACTTGCCAGAATTGCAACCAAATAATTAATTTTGAACGCGCCCAATAATACAAGAAACTCACCAATAAAACCTGTTGTTCCAGGTAAGCCTAATGCTCCAAGCACAAAAATAATAAATATTAGTGAAAAATTTGGTAAATAATTAACTACCCCACCAAAACTTTTAATCATTCTTGAACCAGTTCTGTCATATAAAACACCTACGCATAAAAATAAAGCGGCAGATATTATTCCGTGACTAATCATTTGAAACATGCTGCCCTCGATCCCTTGTTTATTGAAAGTAAATATACCCAGAGTTACAAAACCCATATGTGCAACCGAGGAATAAGCGATCAGTTTTTTCATATCATCCTGCATTAAAGCTACTAATGAAGTATATATAATAGCGATAATACTTAGAGCAAAAACTAAGGGAGTGAAAAATTCTGAAGCAATTGGAAACATTCCTAGAGAAAACCTCAAGAAACCATATCCAGCCATCTTTAAAAGAATAGCTGCTAGAATTACAGAGCCTGCAGTGGGTGCCTCAACATGAGCATCTGGTAACCAAGTATGTACAGGCCACATAGGGGTTTTAACAGCAAAAGAACTAAAAAAGGCCAACCATAATAAGTATTGATATTCTTTAGCTATTTTTAATTTATATATTTCAGTGTAATCAGTTGTTCCAACGGCCCAATAAATAAAAATAATAGCAGCCAGCATTAAAACTGAACCTAGTAAAGTAAATAAGAAGAATTTATAAGCTGAATAGATCTTTTTAGGGCCTCCCCAAATACCTATTATTAAAAACATAGGAATAAGTCCTGCTTCGAAAAATAGATAAAAAATAATTAAATCTAGAGAACAAAATACACCTATCATAAAAGTTTCTAGAATTAAAATTGCTATTAAAAACTCATTGAGTCTTTTTTTCACGCTTATAATACAAGAAATTATACATATTGGAGTAATGAACGCTGTTAGAACTATAAATAAAATAGAAATTCCATCTATACCAAGCTTAAATTTTATAAGTCCGCTTATCCAGTTTTTTTCTTCTATGAATTGGAAACCAGCAAAACTTTTGTCAAAAGAATACCATAAGAAAAAAGTTAACAATAAATTTGCCATAGATGTAAATATGGAAATATAAATTGCGCTTGAGCTTTCATTTTTTTTATTAGATATAAAGATGAATAAAGCCCCAAGAAGCGGAAGAAATATAATAGTAGATAAAATAGGAAAATTCATTTAATTTAAAATCAAGAAAGTTATTAGAGCAGAAAGACCTATCAACATCACAAAAGCGTAATCATAAATATAGCCGCTTTGAAACTGTACAGCTTTGTTGGAAATAAATTTTACAACTTTTGAAATACCATCTGGGCCAAATCGGTCTATAGTATCTTGATCACCTTTCTTCCAAAAGAAAACTCCAATTTTTTTCAAAGGTTTAATAAAAATAAAATTGTAAACCTCATCTATATACCATTTATTAAGTAAGAAATTGTATAATGGTAAATTCGATTTTTTAACACCTTCTAGGATTGTTTTATCTTTTATATACAGGAAGTAAGAAAGAGGTATCGCTAACGTGATAATTATTGGGGTTATTATTATTAGCCATATAGGAATATTTTCTAATTTTACAAAATCTAAAAATAAAATTGACTCGTTCCAAAAAGTAGAATTATTTCCAATAAATAAATCTTTAAAAAAATATCCTGCTAATAAAGCTCCAATAGCTAAAATGATTAAAGGAATAATCATCACCAATGGGGAGTCATGAGTTTTTTCTATTGGAATTGATTTGTTATTATATTTTCCTAAAAAAGTTTTAAAAAATAATCTCCAGGAGTAAATTGCTGTTAAAAAGGCAGTAAAAACTCCTACTGAGCAGGCATAATATCCTACTGATGTATCTTTTAAATAAGCAAATTCAATTATTGCATCTTTAGAATAAAAACCAGATAAAAATGGGAAACCAGTTAAAGCTAGCGTACCAATTAGCATAAGTACCATTGTATAAGGAATTTTTTTCCAAACTCCTCCCATTTTTGAAATATCTTGTTCCTCGTGAAATGCGTGAATAACTGAGCCGGCACCCAAAAATAAAAGAGCTTTAAAAAATGCATGAGTAAATAAATGAAACATAGCTATATGATATGCTCCTATACCTGCAGCAAAAAACATATAACCTAACTGACTACAAGTAGAATAAGCAATAATTTTTTTAATATCATTTTGGACTAAAGCCACTGAGGCAGCAAATAAAGCTGTTATCATTCCTATAATGGCAACAAGGTTCATAGCAAACTGCGAGTACTCAAAAATTGGTGAGCATCTAACTACTAAAAATACCCCGGCAGTAACCATAGTTGCGGCATGGATTAAAGCTGAAACTGGCGTGGGTCCTTCCATTGCATCTGGTAACCACGTATGCAATAAAAATTGAGCAGATTTTCCCATTGCACCAATAAATAAAAATACACAAATTAATGTGATAACATTATATTCTCCCCCAAAAATACTTAAGTTTGTTTTTGTAAATTCTGGAACTAGAAGAAAAACTTCCTCAAAGTTTAACGTTCCAAATATAAGGAAAATAATAAATATTCCAATAGCTAAACCAAAATCACCTACTCTATTCACAATAAAAGCTTTTATGGCAGCATTGTTAGCTGTTTCTCTTTTAAACCAAAAACCTATTAACAAATAAGAGCATAAACCAACTCCTTCCCACCCAAAAAATAACTGAAGAAAATTATCAGAAACAACTAAACATAACATTGAGAAAGTAAATAAAGATAAATACGACATGAACCTTGGTTTATGTGGATCTTGACTCATATACCCTATTGAATAAATGTGAACCAAAGCTGATACAGATGTTACTACCATTATCATTACTGAGCTCAATGGATCAATTTTAATTGACCAGTTAACACTTAAATTTCCAGAATTAATCCATTCAAAAATTAAATAATTTCCGTAATTATTATTAATGAGACCATCATAGAAAATGAAACAAGAAATTACAGCTGATATAACAACCATTGAGCAGGAAAAAATTTGAGAAAACAAGTTTCCAAAACTTTTTCCAAAGTAAGTGATGATGGATCCTATTAAAGGTAAAAATATTACTAAATATTCCATTTATCCTTTCATTTCATGAATGTCTTCCACTCTGATAGATCCTTTATTTCTGTAAAATATAACTATGATGGCTAAACCAATAGCAGCTTCAGCTGCCGCTACAGTTAAGATCAACATTGTAAATATTTGGCCTAATAAATCCCCTGAGAAAATTGAAAAAGAAATTAAATTAATATTTACGGATAGTAAAATTAATTCAACTGACATTAAAATTACAATTACATTTTTCCGATTTAAAAAAATTCCTATTACCCCGAGAAAGAAGATTATAGCTCCTAATGTTAAATAATGCCCCAAGCCGATTTCAATCATCAATTTTTACTCCCTTATTAAATTCAACATCCTTTAACATTACTGCAGATGCTTTATCCCTGGAAATTTGTTTGAGATAACTTTGTGTTTTCACATTTTCTCTTTTTCTGTATGTTAATATTATAGCTCCTACCATTGAAAGAAGTAAAATTACACCTGATAACTGGAAGTATAAAATATAATCCGTATACATCACGCTTCCAATTGAATGAGTGTTCGTTGTTGATGTATCAATAACTAAATTGGAACTAGACATTATATTTTCTTTATATTTCCAGCCACCTACAACAACTAAAAGTTCAAGTAGAATTAAAACTGAAACTATCAATCCAGAAGGTATATGAGTAGATTTTTGACCAACGAACCAAGATTGTTTTTGTTGCGCAACATTTAACATCATAACAACAAACAAAAACAATACTGCAACCGCTCCTACATATACAATCAAAAGTATCATGCCTAAAAACTCTGCTCCGACCATAATAAATAAACAACCAACTGAGATAAAATCTAAAATTAAAAAGAAAACAGAGTTAACTGTGCTTCTTGAAGTAATTACCATCAAAGCAGAAAAGATCGCTAAAATAGAGAAGAAGTAGAAAAAAATTGCATGAGCTAACATTTATTTATAAATTTTGTCTGTTTTTAAATTTTTGGCTAGTACAGACTCCCATCTATCTCCATTGTCTAATAATTTTTCTTTATTGTAGTAAAGCTCTTCTCTAGTTTCTGTAGCAAATTCAAAGTTTGGGCCTTGTACTATTGCATCAACAGGGCAAGACTCTTGGCACAGGCCGCAATATATACATTTCAACATGTCGATATCATATCTAGTTGTTTTTCTGCTACCATCTTTCCTCTCCTCTGACTCGATAGTAATAGCCTGAGCAGGACACACTGCTTCACAAAGCTTGCAAGCTATACATCTTTCTTCACCATTTGGATATCTTCTTAACGCATGCTCTCCTCTATACCGTGGGCTAATTTGACCTTTTTCAAATGGGTAATTAATTGTTTTTTTAGGTCTAAATATTTCTCTAATTGCTTTAATTATTGCTAAAAAAAATTCAGTTAAAAATATAGTTTTTAAAAATCTATTTAAATTCATTAAAATGAACCTTTCGGTAATTTATCAAAATAAAGTAAAAAACTTGCAGTTAAGACCACGTAAATAAGTGAAAATGGTAAAAAAACTTTCCATCCTAATCTCATTAATTGATCGTAACGATATCTTGGTACAATTGCCTTAATAACTGCGAATAAAAAAAACAGGAATAAAATTTTAAATATCATCCAGAAAGGTGCTGGAACAACATTTAATGGGTATATGTCTAGTGGAGGTAGCCATCCTCCTAAAAATAAAATAGATCCCATAGCGCACATCAAAAGAATATTAGCGTATTCCCCCAACCAAAACATTGCATACATCATTCCAGAATATTCTGTTTGATACCCTGCAACTAATTCTGCTTCTGCTTCTGGTAAATCGAAAGGTGGCCTGTTAGTTTCTGCTAATGCAGATATAAAAAAAACAACAAACATGGGGAAAAGCGGGATAACATACCAAAGATTTTTCTGGGCCAATACAATATCGTTCAGATTTAGAGAACCAACACATAATAATACATTTATGATTATTATGCCTATTGAAACTTCATATGATACCATTTGAGCGGCAGACCTTATAGCACCCAAAAAAGGATACTTAGAATTAGAGGCCCATCCTCCCATTATGATTCCATAAACTCCTAAAGATGAGATTGCAAAAAGATAAAGTATTCCAACATTAATATTTGATAATACTAATGTTTCACTTAAAGGTATTACAGCCCAAGCTACTAAAGCTAAAGTCATTGTTATTATTGGAGCTAGAATAAAAATTGTCTTATTTGCGCTTGCTGGAATAATTATTTCTTTAAAAATATACTTTAAAGCATCTGCTAATGTTTGAAATAAACCAAAAGGTCCCACAACGTTTGGGCCTCTTCTTTTTTGTACTAAACCCCAAACTCTTCGATCCAACCAAACAATCATTGCTACAGAGACTAATATAGGAATTACTAAAAATAAAATTTTATATATTTCATTTATCAAAGTATTTAAATATTCCATTTAATTATTTGTCCCCGACTTTTGATATTTTAATTTTATATCTCGACACTCACTCATAACTTTTGAAGCTCTGGATATACTATTTGAAAAATAGTAATCAATTGGATTAATATATACGCTCTCCTTTTCAAAATTATTATTAACTTTTTTTGATGGTTCTTTATACTTAGGTAGTTTGTTTAAAGACTCAAAGTTTACTATTTTTTTTAAAACTTCATTTCTTAAAGTATTAAAACTATTAAAGAGATTTTTATTTTTATAAGCATTTGTTAATTTGTTAAGTACCTTCCAGCTTTCTAGAGCTTCGCCAGCAGGGTAAGATGCCTTTCTACATTCTTGAACTCTTCCTTCTAAGTTTTGGTAAAACCCATTTTCTTCTGTGTAAGCAGCACTCGGAAGAATTACATCCGCTATTTCTGCTCCACGATCACCATGGCTCCCTTGATAAATTATAAATTCATTATTTTTTTCAAATTTAAGGTTATCTGAATTTAGCAAATATAATATCTTAAATTTATTATTTTTAATATTGTTGAAAAACTCAAAATTATTTTTATCTTTATTGATTATTTTTAGATCTAAAGCTCCAACCGTTGAGGCATTTTGAATTAAAATATTTAACGCATTCCATTTTTCACTAATCAATTTTTTTTTATATAGAAAGTTTTTGAGTTCTTCAAAAATAAATCCACCAGAGTTCAATTCTAAAGCCGACTCTCCTATTATAATTAAGGGTTTTTTTGCGGTGTTAAAAACTCTGTTAAATTCATGTTTTTCCTCAATAAAGTCTTTAATTGTTTGGGTGTTGTCCCCTATAATTTTATATTCGTAAGTCTGATCCCCTGGGTTCCCAACTGAAAAAATTGGCGTTTTATTGTTTCTAAAAGCTTTTCTTATTCTAGCATTTAAAATAGTAGCTTCGTGCCTGGGATTACAACCTACTAGTAATATTAAATCGGATTTTTCTATTCCATTTATTGATGAATTAAACAGATAATTCATTTTATCTTCTGAGTTGATATAAAAATTCTTTTCCCTGAACTCTAAGTTATTACTTCCTAATAATTCAAAAAATTTTTTAAATGCCAATGTTGTTTCTAGACTTACAAGATCTCCTATATGACCAGCGATTTGTGAATTTTCAGTTTCATTGAACTTTTTAATAATCACATTTAACGCTTCATCCCAACTAGACTTGACTAGTTTATTATCTTTTTTAATATACGGAGTATCAAGTCTTTGCTTCAATAATCCATCACATGAATATCTTGTTTTATCTGAAATCCATTCTTCATTGATATTCTCATTTAATCTTGGGAGAATTCTTTTCACTTCCCATCCATAAGTGTCAACTCTTATATTTGAACCGACAGCATCTAATACGTCAATGCTCTCAGTTTTTTTTAATTCCCAAGGTCTAGCAGAGAACGCGTAAGGTTTTGAAGTTAAAGCTCCTACCGGACATAAATCTATTACATTGCCTGATAATTCGGACTCCATAGACTTTTCTAAGTAAGTTGTTATCTCCATGTTTTCACCTCTACCTATAGCTCCTATCTCTGGCACTCCTGCAACTTCAGTTGCAAATCTCACACATCTAGTGCAATGAATGCATCTGGTCATTTGAGTTTTTATTAAAGGACCCATATATTTTTCACTTACATATCTTTTGTTTTCTGAAAATCTCGATTTATCTACTCCATAATAAAGTGACTGGTCTTGAAGATCGCATTCACCACCTTGATCGCATACTGGACAATCTAAAGGGTGATTGGCTAAAAGAAATTCCATAACACCTTTCCTTGCTTTTTCAACCATTTCAGTGTTAGTTTTAATATTCATACCTTCAGCTGCCGGCATGGCACATGACGCAATTGGTTTACGCGATTTATCCATTTCTACTAAACACATTCTACAGTTTCCAGCGATTGAGAGTCTTTCGTGATAACAAAATCTTGGTATCTCTGCACCAGCTAACTCACATGCTTGAAGAATCGTCATACCTGACTGGAATTCTATTTCTTTTCCGTTGACAATTATTTTAGGCATTCTTTTTTTCTAGTAAATGTTGATCGATTAAATAAGGGACATCTTTCTTCTTTTTTATTAGAGGGTCATTGCTACATTTTTTATCAACTTCTTTTCTGAAATGTCTTAATAAACCTTGAACTGGCCAAGCTGAACCTTCTCCAAAAGCACAAATTGTATGACCTTCAATTTGTTTAGTAACATCTTCTAATAAATCTATGTCACTTAAAGTTGTTTCACCTTTCGTCGCTCTGTTTAAAATTCTCCACATCCAACCAGAACCTTCTCTACAAGGAGTACACTGGCCGCAACTCTCGTGTTTATAGAACCTTGCTATCCTTGCCATGCATGAAACAATATCTTGGTCTTTATTAATGACAACTATACCTGCGGTGCCTAAACCGCTTTTGTTTTCTATTAGAGAGTCAAAATCCATTTTAATTGTTTCACATATTTTTTTAGGTAATAAAGGCATTGAGGATCCACCTGGTATAACTGCTTGTAAATTATCCCAACCTCCAACTACGCCTCCAGCATAGGTATTTATTAACTCTTTTAGAGGAATACCCATTTCTTCTTCAACGTTGCATGGCGAATTTACATTTCCAGATATACAAAAAATTTTTGTACCAGTATTTTTTGGTCTACCTAAGGATGCAAACCATTTACCACCACGCCTCAAAATTGTCGGTACTACTGCTATTGTCTCTACATTATTAACTATAGTTGGACATCCATATAAACCAACAAGTGCTGGAAATGGAGGTTTTAACCTTGGTTGACCTTTATTTCCCTCAATACTTTCTAATAGCGCAGTTTCTTCTCCACAAATATAAGCTCCAGCACCATAATGAATATGAACATCAAAATCCCATCCTGATCCACAAGCATTCTTTCCTAAAAAATTTCTTTTGTAAGCTTGATCTATTGCATCTTGAAGTCTTTGACCCTCAAAATAATATTCGCCTCTAATATAAATATAACAAACATGTGCTCCAGTTGCATAACCTGCAATTAAACATCCTTCTATTAATTTTTGAGGCTCAAATCTTAATATATCACGATCCTTACATGTTCCTGGTTCGGACTCATCGGCATTAATAACTAAATAATGTGGTCTCGAGCTAATTTTTTTAGGAGCAAAAGACCATTTCATACCAGTTGAAAAACCAGCACCTCCTCTACCTCTTAATTCTGAAGTCTTCACTTCATTAATAATCCATTCTTTTCCTTTTGAAATAATTTCCTTTGTATCTTTCCAATCATCACGCTCTATAGCTTTATCTATTTCCCATCCAAGGTTATTATATAAATTTTTAAATATCTTATTTTCTTCTTTAAGCATGTTCTGTACCATTAATTAATTTTACATTTTCAGGAGAAGTATTTTTTCTTCCTCTATAAGAGCCGGGTTTTAATAATTTATCTTTAAATATGGAATCTATTATTTTAGCAGTACTTTTTTCATCTAAATCTTCATAATAATCATTATTAATTTGCATCATTGGAGCATTAACGCAAGCACCCAAACATTCCACTTCTGTCCAAGAGCACTCACCGTTTTTAGAAATTTGATTTTCTTTATCAGATATTTTTTCTTTGCAAACTTTTACTATTTTATCAGCACCTCTAATCATACATGGTGTCGTTGTACAAACTTGAATAAAGTATTTGCCTACTGGTGATAAATTAAACATACTATAAAAAGTAGCAACTTCATAAACACTGATGTAGGGCATTGATAAATATTTTGAAATATATTTGATTGCAGCAAGAGGTATCCAATTATTGTTTTGTTTCTGAGCCAAGTATAAGAAAGGCATTACTGCACTTTTTTTATTTTTTTCTGGGTATTTTTTTAAAATTTCTTGAGCAATATTCTTAGTTTTTTCATTAAACTCAAATGTCTTAGGTTGTTCAGGATTTACTTTTTTAAGACTCATCTATCAACCTCTCCAAAAACTATATCAAGTGACCCTAAAACAGCTGGGACATCCGCTAACATATGCCCTTTAATTAAATAATCCATTGCCTGTAGATGAGAAAATCCTGGAGCTCGTATTTTACATCTGTAAGGTCTATTGCTTCCATCTGATATTAAATATACTCCAAATTCTCCTTTAGGGGCTTCTACTGCTGAGTAAACATTTCCAGCAGGAACTCTAAATCCCTCTGTAAATAATTTAAAGTGATGAATGAGGGCTTCCATAGACTGTTTTAGATCATCTCTATTAGGTGGGGAAATTTTTCCATCAACAGTTTTTATCGGTCCTTTAGGTAAACTTTCAATGCACTGTTTAATAATTTTTATACTCTCTCTCATTTCTTCTATTCTACAAAGATATCTGTCATAACAGTCCCCATTTTTACCTACAGGGATTTTAAATTTTAAATCCTGGTAACATTCATAAGGTTGAGATTTTCTTAAGTCCCACGGTATTCCAGAGCCTCTTAGCATTACCCCAGTGAAACTGTGATCCAGTGCATCTTTTTTTGATACCAATCCAATATCAACATTTCTTTGTTTAAAAATTCTGTTTTCTGTTAACAGATCCTCTAAATCGTCAATAATTTTTGGGAAAGTTTCACAAAACTTTCCTATATCATCAACGAGCTTAGTTGGTAAATCTTTATGAACTCCGCCAGTTCTAAAATAATTTGCATGAAGTCTCGAACCCGAAGCTCTTTCATAAAAGGTCATTAAAGTTTCTCTCTCTTCAAATCCCCATAAAGAAGGTGTTAAAGCCCCAACGTCTAAGGCTTGGGTTGTAACGTTTAATATATGACTTAAAATCCTTCCTATTTCACAAAAAATGACTCTTATATATTTAGCTCTAATCGGAATTTCTATCTTTAATAATTTTTCTGTTGCTAAAGCAAAAGCGTGCTCTTGGTTCATTGGAGCTACATAATCTAATCTATCAAAATACGGTAAAGCTTGTGTGTAAGTTTTATTTTCAATTAGCTTCTCTGTCCCTCGATGTAATAGACCAATATGTGGATCTGCCTTTTCAACTATTTCACCTTCTAATTCCAAAATAAGTCGTAACACTCCATGGGCTGCAGGGTGTTGTGGCCCGAAATTTAAAGTCATTGATTTAGTTTTCTTCATTTTTTTTTCTTTCTTTTACTTCTTTTAAATATTTTGTTCCTTCCCATGGGCTACTGAAGTCAAAATTTCTATAATTTTGCTCTAATTTTACAGGTTCATAAATTACTTTTTTTTCTTTTTCACTGTATCTAACTTCATTAAACCCAGTTAGTGGGAAATCTTTTCTTAGAGGATGTCCTTTAAAATTATAGTCAGTAAGAATTCTTCTTAAATCAGGATGATCTATAAATTTAATACCGTACATATCAAAAATTTCTCTCTCCATCCAATTAGCTGAAGGAAATATTTTTACAATAGAAGGTATTTTTTCGTTTGTTTCAAATTTAATCGATATTTTTACTCTAATATTATTTTCTACTGAAAGAAGCAGATATACTAATTCAAATCTTTTTTCCTCATTTGGATAGTCTATTGCAGCAATATCAATTAACTGTTTAAATTTAAATTTGTTATCAAGCTTTAAAAATTTTATAACTTCAGGTATCTCACTGACAGAGGTTTTGAACAATAGTTCACCAAATTTAATTTCTGAGCCAGAAATCTTACTTGAAAGCTCAGAATTAATTAATTTTTCTACTTTATTCAAATTTTGATCAATCATAACTTATCTATTAATGTCTCCTTCTCTTCTTATTTTTTTTTGGAGCTGTAAAATTCCATAAAGTAGTGCTTCAGCAGATGGTGGACACCCTGGCACATAAATATCAACTGGTACAATTTTATCACAGCCTCTTACAACTGAATATGAGTAATGATAATAGCCGCCACCATTTGCACAACTACCCATTGATATTACATATCTCGGCTCTGGCATCTGGTCATACACTTTTCTTAAAGCCGGAGCCATCTTATTTGTTAAAGTTCCAGCAACTATCATAACATCTGATTGTCTTGGTGAAGCTCTAGGAGCGGCACCAAATCTTTCTAGGTCATACCGTGGCATCGATGTATGCATCATCTCAACTGCACAACAAGCAAGACCAAAAGTCATCCAGTGCAAAGAACCCGTTCTAGCCCAATTAATTAAATTATTTGTAGAGGTAGTTATAAATCCTTTTTCTGCAAAATCTTTTGCAATTTGTTTAAACTCGTCAGGTACCTTTTTTAATCTTTCGTCTGAGTCTAGTACTCTCATTCCCACTCCAATGCTCCTTTTTTCCATTCATAGATAAAACCTATGGTTAAGACACCCAAGAATATCATCATTGACCAAAATCCAAATAAACCAATTTTTCCTAATGTAATTGCCCACGGAAATAAGAAAGCTATTTCTAAATCAAAAATAATGAATAGTATTGCTACTAGATAAAATCTAACATCAAATTCCATTCTAGAGTCATCAAATGCATCAAATCCACATTCATAGGCTGAAAGCTTTTCTGGATCTGGGTTATTAGGAGAAGAAATAAAATTTATTAATATAAAGCCCATACTTATAATAAGGGCTATAAATAAGAAAATTATTATTGATAAATATTCTGTTAAAAAATTATAAATCATGTTTAATCAATATCTACCTTAATGCTCACAGCTTAAGGGTTTTTATATTAATCTTAATAAAGATTTATATTATATATCAAATCGAGTCTAGGTCACTTATGTAGCAATTACCTGATAATCGTTCTCAAACATAATTTAAAATTATTAAATTAGCCCAATTATTTATGTATTTTGATACTTAATTTGGAATTCTATTTTTTTATAAACAGATTAAATACATGTAAAAAACATTCTTGAAATTGCTCCAAATTTAGAGAATCAAATTTTAAAATAAAATGTTAACTAATTTATCATAAAGAAAAGAATAGTTTTTATCACAACAGTGTGGAACTGACCAAACAAACCCATAAAGAAAAATAAAAAAATACAT
>CACPFY010000014.1 GCA_902633335.1 uncultured Pelagibacteraceae bacterium
ATAACTAGGGCAGGATCTTCAGCCCTCGCTGAACTTTTAAATTGCAAAATTCCTATTATTTCGATACCGCTTGCCTCATCTTCAGAAAATCATCAACTTCAAAATGCCCAATATTTTATTAAAAAAGGCTTTGGAATTTTAGTTGAAGAAAAAGACATAAAAAATAAGCTATTTGAATTGCTTCGATCTATAAATAAGGATAAATCAATATTAAAGTCAATTGAGGAAAATCAGAAAAAATATTCTGATAAAAATGTTTTTACAATTATTGGAAAAGAGATAAATAAACTTTTTTATGAAAATTAATATTGGTCAAAAAGAAATTATACATTTCATTGGTATGGGAGGTATTGGGATGAGTGGTTTAGCCCAAATTATGAAAATCATGGGCTTTAAAGTTCAAGGCAGTGATACTAATATAAATAAAAATATTGAAAATTGTAAAAAATTAGGAATTAAATTTTTTTTAGGTCAAAAAAAAAAAAATATTAAAGACGCAACCATACTTGTTAAATCTTCAGCTATCAAAAAAAATAATCAAGAAATTATAGAAGCAAAAAGAAAAAAAAAGCCGATTTATGAAAGAGTTGAAATGCTATCAAATATAGTTTCTTTAAAAAAAAATATAATTATTTCTGGTTCACATGGCAAAACAACTACAACTTCGTTAGTTTCAAAAATTCTTTTAGAATCAAAATTGGATCCTACTATTATAAATGGAGGAGTTATCAATTCTATCAAAAATAATGCAAAATTAGGAAAAGGAGAATGGGCTGTTTTAGAGGCTGACGAGTCAGACGGCAGTTTTTTAAAGCTTCCGATAAACTACTCAATTGTCACAAATATTGATAAGGAACACATCGATTTTTATAAAAATTACAAAAATTTAGAAAATTGTTTTGTTAAATTTATTAATAAAACTCCACCAATAGGAAAATGCTTAATATGTATCGATGACAAAAATATAAAAAAACTTAAAAAAAAAATTAAAACAAAAAATATTTTGACTTATGGTTTTAGTTCGAACTCAGATTATCAAATAATTAGACCTAAATATAATATTAAAAATTGCAAATTTGATTTAATTGTAAAGAATTTTTTAGGGAAAAAACTTATCATAAAAAATATTGTTTTAAACCTGATTGGTAAACATAATATTTTAAACTCTGTTGCTGCAATAAGCGTTTGCTTAAATTTAGGAATCAAAATTGAGATAATTAAAAAAGCTTTATCAAAATTTACAGGCGTCCAACGTAGAATGACAAAAATATTTGAAAAAAATGAAAATGAATTTTATGATGATTATGCTCATCATCCAACAGAAATTTTCTCAGTATTGGAAGGAATTAAAAAAGTTGCAAATAATAAAAAAATTACCTCAATCTTTCAACCTCACAGATTTAGCAGAGTGAATTCCTTAAAAAAAGAATTCTCAAAATCTTTTAAATTTTCTGATAGAGTAGTGTTATGTCCAGTTTATGCAGCTGGTGAAAAAAAAACAAAAAGTTTCGATCTAATAAAATTTGGAAGAATGATTTCTGCTAACTCTAATGTAAATGTAATTATCGTAAAAGATGAAGAAAACCTTAAAAATTATTTTAAAAAGAATTTAATTAAAGATGAAATTATTATAGGTATGGGTGCTGGTACAATATCAAATTGGATAAGAAATTTAAAACAAAGCTTATGAATTTAGAACATGAAAAGCTAAAAAATAAATTTGGAAAAAGTATCATTTTTCAAGAAAATTTATCAAAATTCAGTTGGTTCAATCTTGGCGGACCTGCTAAAATTTTTTTTAAACCAGAAAGCACAGAACAACTAAAAGAATTTCTTAAACTTATAAATAACTCTCACAAAATAGTTTGTTTAGGAGCTGGTTCAAATACTTTAATTAGAGATGGTGGATTTAATGGTGTAATAATTAAATTAAGTCCAAAGTTTTCCTTTATTAAACAGCTAGAGGAAAATGTTTTAGAGGTTGGTGCAGGAACATTGGATAAAACTCTTTCAAGATATGCCATTGAAAATTCAATTTCTAATTTTGAGTTTTTATCCTGTATACCGGGCTCATTAGGAGGAACTATAAGAATGAATAGCGGATGTTATGGAAATGAAATTTCTAATATTCTAATTTCGATTAACGCATTAGATTTTAGAGGAAATTTGATAGAAATAAAAAGAGATGATATTCAATTTAATTATAGGGGCAGCAGTTTACCCGAAGATCTAATTTTTTTGTCTGCTAAACTTCAAGCGAAAAAGGGTGAAAAAAACTCAATTAAAGAAAAAGTAGAAAAATATTCTAAAGAAAAAAAAGAGTCCCAGCCAAGTCAAATTAAAACATGCGGAAGCACTTTTAAAAATCCAAAAGATAAAAAAGCTTGGGAATTAATTAAAGATTCAAATTGTGACTTAGCGTCTTTTGGCAAGGCAAGTATATCAAAAAAACATTGTAATTTTTTTGTAAATGAAGGTGGAGCGTCATCGGAGGATATAGAAAGGTTAATTAAATTTGTGAGAGAAAAAGTTTTTGAGAAACATAAAGTAAAGTTGGATTTAGAATTGAAAATAATTGGTGAAAAACTTTAAAATGACTAAAAAAAAAATTTTAGTAGTTTTGGGTGGCAATTCAAAAGAGAGAGAAATAAGCATTAAAACTGGTAAAGCATGTATATCAGCAATAAAAAGATTAGGCTATAAAGTAGAGACATTTGATCCAAAGAAAAAATCCTTCTTTGACATTAGAAGAACCAAGCCAAATATCATTTTTAACGCCCTTCACGGTGAAGAAGGCGAAGATGGTTATGCTCAGAGTTTTTTTGAATATTCAAAAATCCCTTATACACACTCAGGTGTTTTATCCTCAATGAATTCGATGAATAAAATAGTTTCAAAAAAAATATTTATTAAAAATAAAATTAAAACTCCCAAATTTATTTTTATAAAAAAAAATACCAATAATTTTTTGAAGTTAAATAAAACTTTGAGTACAAAAAAATTTAAATATCCATTAGTAGTAAAACCTAATAACGAAGGTTCGAGCATAGGTGTCAAAATCTGTAAAAATTTTAAGAACTTAAAAAGAGATATAGATTATTTATTCAAATCTTATGATAAGTTGATAATTGAAAATTTTATAGCCGGACAAGAAATTCAAGTCGCAGTTTTAAACGGCAAAGCATTAGGAGCTATAGAACTAAAGCCAAAAAGAAAATTCTATGATTTTAAAGCAAAGTATTTAAAGTCGGCAAAGACAGATCATATAATGCCTGCAAATATCTCTAAGAAAAAATATTACGAAGTTTTAAAAATTGCTGAAAAAACACATAAAGTTTTAGAGTGTCGAGGAGTAACTCGATCGGATTTCAAATTTTTAAACAATAAATTTTATCTTTTAGAAATCAACACGCAGCCTGGTATGACAGACTTGTCCTTAGTTCCTGAAATAGCTAGTTACAAAAAAATTTCCTTCGATAGGCTCATAGAAAAATTAATTCTAGATGCTAGCTTAAATAAATGAGAAAATTTACAATAACTTTTTTCTTAATATTATTAGCAATTATACTTACGACATTTAATCCTAATAATTTTAATATAGGTTTTAACTTATTCAAAATTAATAAAATAGAAATAAAAAATCTTAAGGTTTTAGATAAAAAGAAAATTAAAAATTTATTTGATAAAGAATTTTCAGAGTCTAATTTGTTAGTTTTAGATAAAAAGAAAATAGATAAAATTGCACGCGATAACGCATTAATTGATTATATAGAATTTAGGAAAATTTATCCCTCGAAACTTCAAGTAATAATTTATGAGAAAAAGACTATAGCTATAATAAATTATAAACAAAACAAGTTTTATTTAACAAAAGATGGAGAAGAGATTGAATATTTTAAAAACGCTATTTTAGAAAAACTGCCGAATATTTTTGGAAAACAAAAAAACTTTTTAGAAATTTATACGACTATGTCTCAACTTAATTTTCCAATTAGTAAAATTAAATCTTTTTATTATTTTGAAATTGGAAGGTGGGATATTATATTAGAAAATGATAAAATTATAAAATTACCAGTAGAAAACTTTATTTCAAGTCTAGAGAATTTTATGAAATTATACCAAAAAATTAATTATGAAAAATATTCGGTATTTGATTATAGGATTAAAGATCAATTAATTTTAAACTAATGAGCAAATTAAAAAAAAATAATCTTTTTATCGAAATTAAAAATGATAAATTCTTAATAGTTGTCGGGAAGTATGATGATGAATTAAACTTTGAGATAATTGAAAAAGATACAATTAACCAAGTAATTTATAAAAACAAAAAAATAGAAAATTTAGATTTAATCGTTAATAATTTAAGAAAAAAAATAAATGATATTGAGAAAAAATTAAATGTTTTTTTTTCGGATGTGAATATAATTATAAGCAAATCTCATGTGGATTGTATTAACGTAAGCGGTTTTAAAAAACTGAATGGAAACCAAATTTTATCTGAGGACATTTCTTATATTATAAATGATGTGAGATTAAAGCTATCAGAATCTGAAAAACATAAAACAATTATTCATTTGTTTAACACGAAATATCTACTCGATAACAAAACATTAAAAAATTTACCAATTGGTTTATATGGAGATTTTTACTCTCATCAATTAACTTTTTTTATGGTTGAGGATAAAGAAATAGAAAATTTAAAAACAATATTCAATAAATGCAATTTGAATCTTAACAAAGTTTTATTAAAAAGTTTCACTGAGGGCATTAAAATAATAAAAAAATTTAGAGAGGATACATTTGTTGAAATTATTATATATAAACAAGAGTCATACATAATTTTTTTTTACGAATCTGCATTTTGTTTTCTTCAAAAGTTTAATTTTGGCTCAGAAATAATTTTAAATGATATTTCAAAAATTTGCTCTCTTGAGATTCAGACAATAAGAAATATTATTTCAGATTTAAATTATGAAAAATTAAATCAAGATTTATATTTGGATAAAAAATATTTTGAGGAAAAAAAATTTAAAAAAATAAGCCATAAACACTTAAAAGAAATTGCTTCAGCAAGGATAGAAGAAATAGCAAATATAATTTTTAATCAAAATAAAAATTTGAATAACTTTCAATTAAAAAAAACAAATTTATATTTGAATTTAGAAGATAAAAATATAGGTTTAAAATTTCAAGATGCATTTGAAAACCATTTTAAAGATTTTACTTCAAATTTTGATAGCTTTAAAGATGATGATACTTATAAATCTTTAGAAATATTTGGAGAACTTTTAAGCAAGGGTTGGGCAAAAGAGGCCATACCAGTTATTAATAAAAAAAAATCCTGGATTACGAGGGTATTTTCAGGCCTATTCGAGTAAAACTGTTATTTTTTGAAACATTTTTTGTTTTAAGAAAAACTTTTTAATTTTATATAAAAACAAAATGTTATCTGCAAAGCAAAAAACTTTAAATAAATCCATTAAATTGTCTGGTGTCGGCTTACATAATGGAATTACTGCAGACCTAGTAATAAAACCTGCTGATATAAATTTTGGTATTAAATTTTGTCGGGTAGATTTAGAGAAAAACAATTTAATTGATGCAAATTTTAAAAATGTAATTGAACCAATCTTATGTACTAAAATTTCAAATAAAAACGGAGTAACAGTTTCAACAGTTGAGCACTTAATGGCTGCTCTTTTTGGTGAAGGCATTGACAATGTTTTGGTAGAGGTAAATGCTTCGGAAATACCTATTCTAGATGGATCCGCTAATGACTTTGTTGAAGCAATTAGATCTGTTGGAACCAAAGAACAATCAGCATTAAGACAATTTGTTTATGTAGAAAAAAAAGTAGAGGTCAGGGATGGGGAAAAATATATTTCTATAGAGCCAGCCCATAATGATTTGATTATAGATTTTGAAATAGTATATAAAAATCCCCTTATTAGAACCAGAAGAAAAGAATTCAAATTAAGCCAAGACAATTTATCTGAAATTTACAATTCTAGAACTTTTTGTTTGTACGAGGACATTGATTTTATAAAAAGTAAAGGACTAGCTAAAGGTGGATCTTTAGAAAATGCTATAGTTGTTAAGGACAGCAATATATTGAATGATGATGGTCTAAGAAATAGACATGAATTTGTGTATCATAAAATTTTAGATTGTATTGGTGATTTAATGTTATCAGGAAATAGAATAATTGGTCATATTATAACATCGCAAGGTGGTCATGCGCTCACAAATAAACTACTCTTAAAATTTTTCTCTGACAAATCAAATTGGTCATTAAAAAGCTATAAATTAAATAATAAAGCTCAAGTTAATGAGATATTAAAAAAACCACTTACAGCGAGCATCTAAAAAACACAATTTTACCTAATATAATTTTTTTGATATGAATTAAAAATGTATCGAAAATTTTTTTTAATTATTTTCCTTTTTATTTTTATAACTGAATGTTCAAAAAAAGAGGTTATTTCCAACAAACCTCCTGATGATAAAGAGTCATATAAGATTTATGAAGAGGCATTAGCGGCCATGGATAAAGGAGATTTCTTTTTCGCTGCAAACAAATTCTCAGAGGCAGAAAAAATTTTACCAATTGTGGAACACTCTGCAAAAGCGTTATTAATGTCAAGTTTTTGCTTTTATACGATTAATTTTCACGAGGAGGCAATTTCATCATTAGAAAATTTTTTAAGAAAATATCCAGCTGACGAAAATGTTCAATATGCTTCATATTTAATTATACTTTCTAATTATGAACAGATACTCGATGAAAAGAAAGATTTAGATCCCCTTTTAAAAACAAAAAATTTAATTGAGGATTATATTAAAAAGTATCCCGATACTGATTATACTATGGATTTAAAATTTAAATTAGATTTGATTCAAAATCAACTAGCAGCAAAACAAATTTATATTGCTAAATATTATATCCAAACCCAAAAATGGATACCTGCAATTAATAGATTAAAGGTAATAATAAATGATTATGAGGAAACCATATTTATAGAAGAGGCTCTACACAGACTAGTGGAAGTATATTACAATTTAGGTTTAATAGTTGAGGCTGAAAAAACAGCAAAAATTCTTGGCTATAATTATAATTCAAGCCAATGGTATGAGAATTCTTACTCACTTTTAAATAAAGATTATAAAAAAGAACAAAAAAAGTTGGAAAAAAAATCAAAAAAAGAAGATCGGGGTTTGGTTAGAAAAACCATAGACAAAATTCTTAATAAATAAATGAAAAAAGAAGAAATCAATAAAAGATATAGAAAACAAAAGAAGCTTTTAGATAGATATAATCATCATTATTTCAACTTAGATGCTCCTTTAATATCAGACTCTAAATATGATAAAATTAAAAGCGAAGTAATTGAAATTGAGAAAAATTACCCCTTTCTAGTTGAAAAAAAGTCTGTTCAGGATCAAGTTGGTGCACCAGTTACAAAAAGATTTAAAAAAATAAAACATTCGATACCTATGCTTTCACTTTCAAATACATTTGATACCATCGGCATGAATGATTTTATAAGTAAAGTTTCAAATTATTTAAACATTAAGAATAAAAATTTTAGCTTTTCCTCTGAACTAAAAATAGATGGTATATCTGCTTCTTTAACTTATAAAAAAGGAATTTTAATAAAAGGTTTATCTAGAGGTGATGGGATTACCGGGGAAGACATCTTAGAAAATTTAAAAACAATCAAAGATATACCAAAAAAAATTTTAGATGAATATATACCTGAAATTTTGGAGGTAAGAGGTGAAGTTTATATAGGAAAAAAAGATTTTAAAAAAATAAAAAAAAATTTTGCTAATCCTAGAAATGCAGCTGGAGGTTCTTTAAGGCAAAAGGATCCTAAAGAAACGAATAAAATACCTTTAAAATTCTTTGCTTATGGTTTTGGTGTAATAAACCCTATGATTTATAAAAAACAATCTGAATTTATTTCAAAATTAAAAGATTGGGGATTTAATGTTAATCCATTAAATACTTTAGTAAAAGGTGTCGAACAAATTGAAAGGCACCATAAAAAAATTGAAAATATGAGACCTTCTTTGGATTATGATATTGATGGAATTGTATATAAAATTGATGATCTTAGTTTACAAAAAAGATTAGGAAGTACCTCAAACTCTCCAAGATGGGCAACTGCTTATAAATTTTCCTCTGAAAAAGCAATTTCGACAATCAAAGATATAATAATTCAGGTTGGAAGGACAGGCGCGATCACACCAGTAGCTAAAATAGAACCAGTTACAGTTGGAGGAGTAATTGTATCAAATGCAACTTTGCATAACGAAGATGAAATAGAAAGAAAAGATGTTCGAATAGGAGATACTATTGTTGTTCAGAGAGCTGGAGATGTAATTCCACAAGTTGTATCAGTTGATTTAAAGAAAAGAAAAAAAAACTCAAAAAAATATTCGTTTCCAAATAAATGTTTATGTGGAGGAAAAATTCAAAAAGAATTTAATGCTTCAACAAAAAAACAAGATGCTGTGAGAAGATGCAACAAAGGTTATGATTGTTCTTTTACTGCTAAGGAAAAATTGAAACATATCGTTTCGAAGGAAGCTTTCAATATAGATGGTTTAGGAAAAAAAGTAATTGATCAATTTTGGGATCTAAACTTGATAAAAAATCCATCTGACATATTTGATTTAAATTTTGATAAGATAAAAAAATTAGACGGATGGGGTGAATTATCAACAAACAATCTAAAAGTTGCAATTGAGCAAGCAAGAAATATTTCTTTAAACAAATTTATTTACTCAATTGGAATTAGGCATATAGGACAGGAAAATGCTAAAATTTTAGGAAGCTTCTTTAAATCGATTGATCAATTTCAAAAATTGTTAAATGAAAACCAAAGAGATGAAATTCTTAAAAATTTAAATGATCTAGACGGTATTGGTGAAACTCAAATTATCTCAATCAAAAATTTTTTTAATAACAGTAAAAATATTGAAATTATTAAAAATTTTATAATTAAATTGAATATTCAAAATTTTAGTGAAAAAAATAAAAAAGGAAAATTAAGTAATATAAATATTATGTTTACAGGTAGCTTTAGAAAGATAAGCAGGTCAGAGGCTAAAGCATTAGCAGAAAATTTTGGTGGAAAAGTTCTTGGTTCAGTTTCTAAAAAATTAGATATTTTAGTCGTAGGAAATTTAAAGCCAACTAAAAAAAAGATTGATAGAGCGAAAGAATTAAAAATTAAAATTTATTCAGAAGATGAATGGTATAATTTTTTAAATATTTGAACAAGATTTTTTCAATAAGGCTAACTCATTTTTATTCATATATTTTTTTATCTTATTGTAAACTTGTTCATGGTATTGATTAAGCCATTTTTCTTCATTACTTTTTAATAACTTTTTAATTATCAAATTTTTATCTATGGGTACATAAGTAAGGTTTTCAAATTTCATTTTATTTTTATTCTTTTTTACATAAACTAAATTTTCTATACGTATACCATATTTACCTTTTTCATAATAACCCGGTTCATTAGATAATATCATACCTGGGGCTAATTTAATTTTATTAAATTTTGATATAGACTGAGGTCCCTCATGAACATTTAAATAATACCCGACGCCATGTCCAGTTCCATGAGAATAATCTAAATTAATTTCTTTTAATTGTTTTCGTGCCACTCTATCTAATACCGATCCATTTGTATTTTTCTTAATTTTGTAGTTTGATAAATTAAGATGTCCTTGCAAAACTCTTGTAAAAACTTCTTTAATTTTTTTATTTTTTACACCTAATGATATTGTTCTTGTAACATCGGTTGTGCCAAAGTGATACTGTCCTCCACTATCAACTAAATAAATATTATTATATTTAAGTATCTTATTACTTTTTCGTGATGCATTGTAATGAACTATTGCACCATTAGAGCCTGTGCTCGAAATAGTTGGAAAACTCATAGTTTTAAATTGTTTAAATTTTTTTTTAAATTTTAAAAGTTTATTCTGAGCTGATAGTTCTGTAATTTTTTTTTTTTTAAAATTATTTTGTATCCAAAAGAGAAATTTGGTTAAAGACGCGCCATCATACTCATGTATTTTTTTAATATTTTTGATTTCTCTATTATTTTTTTGTGATTTTAAATAGTAAATAGGATCAGTATTTATCTTAATAATATTATATTTTTCAATTATATCTTTAAAAAAAACTGAACAAGTAAGGCTATCAATAAGAAAATTTTTGTTGCTTATCTTTTTAAGAAAGTTTTCTAATTCATTTATTTCAAATATTTTAATATAATTTAGTTTTTTTTTAAATTTCATATCTATTTTTCTTAAATCACAAAATAAGTAAATTCTCAAAAGCTTATCAATGACAAGGAAGCAATTGGGTAATGGTGAAAAATCAGAGTCTTGTCCTCTAATATTTAATAGCCATGCAATATTTTCTGATGAAGTAATTAGCATAATGTCTATTTTTTTTTTATTAAAAAATGACTCTAATTTTCTTATTTTTTTCAGACTACTTTGACCTGTAATTGATTTATCTAAAACATAAAATTTATTTTTAGAAGAATAATTACTTTTTTGTTTTAAAGATTGAAGTAAGTTATTTTCAACCTTGATACATTTTATACCCAGCTTTTGCGAAAACTGTTTTAAAGATTGTTCATTAAATAGCTTTGGGTTAAATCCAATTTTTTTATTCTTGATATTTAAATTATTTATCTTTTTAGTTAATGGCAAAGTAATGACTTTAAAATTTTTTCCACTTTGTATATTTGCTTGCACAGTATACCTGCCATCAACAAATAAATAATTATTTTTTTTAAGAATAAGTGCTAAACCATAAGATCCAGAAAACTTAGAAATATGTTTTAAATAATCTTTTTCTTCTGGAATAAATTCGTTAAAAAATTCATCATTTTTAGGTATTAGATATCCGTCTAAATTATAAGATTTAAATTTTCTCCTAATTTTATTTATTTTTTCCATTTAATTAATCTCTTTTTAAGCCTGTCCCAGCCTGGGCTTCTATATTCTTCACCCAATTCAATTGAATTATCTTGATTAAAATCAAATTCATCATCGTTTTCTCTTTCTAAAACCTCATTTTTTTCAATATTATTTTCTGGTAATTCATTAATAAATCTAGATGGAATAGCATCCATCCAATCTCCTTGGTAAGCTCGTCTCATAGCAAAAGATAAAAAGGCCTCTTTTTTTGCTCTTGTTATACCTACATATGCTAATCTCCTTTCTTCTTCTAAAGCAAAGTCACCTTTTTCTTGTAAAGATTTTTGATGAGGAAACAAACCTTCCTCCCAACCTGGTAAAAAGACAACGTCAAATTCCAATCCTTTTGCAGCATGCATTGTCATTAAATTCACTTTTTCTCCTTCCCATTCTTGATCAGCTGAAGTTGCTAATGAGACATGTTCTAAAAAATTCTGTAAATTATCATAATCTTGCATTGCTCTTATTAGCTCTTTTAAATTTTCTAGTCTATTTTCATTTTCTAAATCTTTTTTATTTTTTAATGTAGAAGAGTAACCTGACTCATCCAGAATTAACTTTAACAAGTCGTAATGTTTAATTGTTTTTGCATCATTCCGCCATTTTTCAATTAATTTTATAAGAATGGAAAATGTTTTTTTAATTTTTGGCTTAAATTGATCTGTTTCTAATAATTTTACTATTGCATCCTCTAAACACAGTTTATTTTTAGAACCAAACTCAAATATTTTTTTTAGTGTTGCATCACCAACTCCTCTCTTAGGTGAGCCGATTACTCTTTCTAAAGCCAAATCATCAAATTTTTGATTTACAATTCTTAAATAGCTGATTGCATCTTTAATTTCAGCTCTTTCATAAAATCTGATCCCACCTAAAACTCTGTATCCCAATCCAATTTTTAGAAATCTCTCCTCAAATTCTCTTGTTTGATAAATCGCTCTAACAAGAATACTCACATTGTTTAATGAGAATTTTTTTTTAATTTTATTTTCAATTATATCGCTTACTCCTTGTGCCTCATCTTTTCCATTGCTATAACAATTTAATTTTACAAGCTC
>CACPFY010000015.1 GCA_902633335.1 uncultured Pelagibacteraceae bacterium
GTTAGAACTATATCACAACGAGTCTTTACCACTTAATAAGATAATTGAATGTCTAACAATAAATCCATCAAATATTCTTAAAATCAATAAAGGCACTTTAAAAAAGGGGTCTGATGCAGATATTTGTATTATTGATCTAAATAAACCATGGGTGGTCAAAGCAGGGAACTTAAAATCTAAATCTAAAAACACTGCTATTGAGGATAAAAAATTACAGGGTAAAGTGTTAATGACATTTTTGAAAGGTGAACCCGTATTTAAAATTTGAAAATGGAAATTATAATTTTATCTTTTTGTGCATATCTTATAGGATCAATACCTTTCGGTTTAATATTTACTAAATTTTTTTTAAAAAAAGATGTAAGAAAAATTGGATCTGGAAATATAGGTGCTACTAATGTGCTTAGGACCGGTAACAAAATTTTAGCTTTATTAACTTTAATATTTGATATTGGTAAAGGATATTTAGTAACTAAAATTTCTTTTATGTATTTTCCAAGCTTAACATATTTAATTGGATTAATTTGTTTCATTGGGCATATTTTTCCAGTCTGGCTAAAATTTAAAGGTGGTAAGGGTGTAGCAGTTTTTGTTGGTATAATTTTAGCTTTATCATTTAAATTAGCTTTAATTTTTGGGGCTACTTGGTTAATTGTTTTATTTTTATTTAAATATTCCTCTCTTTCATCTATCTTAGCATCTTTATCATTAATAATTTATAATTTATTTTTTGATGATAATTTTGAAAATATTTTTTTGATACTATTTTTTTTAATAATTATTTATACCCACAAACAAAATATTTTGAGAATTAAAGATAAAAAGGAAACTAAAATTAAGTTTTAATTTATTAGCTTTTTCATGTTAAATTTAATTAAATTTGACATTTATATTAAATTTTGGATAAGTCTTAAATATGAACTTAGTTATAGTTGAAAGCCCAGCAAAAGCTAAAACAATAAACAAATATCTAGGAACAGATTATAAAGTTCTAGCCAGTTATGGTCATATCAGAGATTTGCCATCGAAGAATGGATCAGTTGATCCTGATAAAAATTTTGAAATGCAATGGGAACTAGACTCGTTTTCAAAAAAATATTTAAAAGAAATTACTGATGCTGCTAAAGAAAGTGATAAAATAATCCTTGCAACTGACCCAGATCGAGAGGGCGAAGCAATTGCTTGGCACGTTAAACAAGTTTTGGATGATAAAAAACTTTTAAAAGGAAAAAAACTTGAAAGAGTTGTATTTAATGAGATTACAAAAAATGCAGTATTAAATGGTATAAACAATCCAAGAGAAATTGAAGATACTTTAGTAAAAGCTTATCTAGCGAGAAGAGCTTTGGATTATCTAGTGGGTTTTAATATTTCTCCGATTTTATGGACTAAACTTCCTGGATCAAAGTCCGCTGGAAGAGTTCAGTCAGTTGCTCTCAAATTAATAACTGAGAGAGAGCATGAAATAGAATCATTTAAACCTCAGGAGTACTGGACTATTAATGCTAATTTCAAAAACATTAAAGATAAAAATATATTCTCAAAATTAAATTTTATCGATGGCAAAAAGGTTGAAAGATTTAGTTTTAGAAATAAAAACGAAATTAATAAAACTACTGAGATTATTAATCAACATGAATATCTTATCAAAGATGTTATTTCAAAAGTAGTTAAAAGAAATCCATCTGCACCTTTCACAACATCGACTCTTCAACAAACCTCGTCTGGAAAATTTGGATTTGGCGCATCAAGAACAATGCAAATAGCACAGCGATTATATCAAGGAATTGAAATCGATGGGGAAACAATTGGTCTTATCACTTATATGAGAACCGATGGGACAAATATTTCAAATGAAGCAGTAAAAGAATTTAGATCATTTGTTGAAGCTGACCTTGGCAAAAATTACTTACCAGATACTCCAAACAGTTATAAAGGAAAAAAAGCTAAAAATGCTCAAGAAGCACACGAAGCTATAAGGCCAACGGATATTAAGAAAAAACCTGACGAAATGAAAAAGTATTTGAGTACTGATCAATTTAAATTATATGATTTAATATGGTCTAGAGCTTTAGCGTCTCAAATGAAAGCTGCGGAATTTAATAGAAATACAATTCAAATTAACTCGAGAGATGACAGTGTGCAATTCACATCTAGTGGCTCAGTAGTAAAATTTGATGGTTTTTTAAAAGTTTACTCTTATCAAACCGATGATGAAGAAAAAAATATATTACCAGAAGTTAAAACTGGAGAAAAATTAAGTATAGGAGAACTAATTGATGAACAACATTTTACATCACCTCCTCCTAGATATTCTGAGGCAAGTTTGGTTAAGAAAATGGAAGAGTTGGGTATAGGGAGACCATCTACCTATGCTAGTATAATATCAGTTTTATCAACAAGAAATTACACTGAACTGTTGAATAAAAGATTTCATCCTACAGACCGAGGCAAATTATTATCTGCTTTTCTTGAAAAATTATTTTCTAAATATGTTGACTATAATTTTACAGCAGATTTAGAAAATCAACTTGATGAAATAACTAGTGGAAAGACTAATTATTTGAATGTCTTAGAAACCTTTTGGAAGGATTTTTATAATGATGTGGGATCTGTCAAAGATATAAGAACAAGAGAGGTGTTAGACTTACTAAACGAAAGCTTAGGTGATTTAATATTTGATAAAAATGAGAATGATCAAATTGATAGAAAGTGTAAAATTTGTGACAATGGTATATTAAGTTTAAAAAATAGCTTTAGAGGCGGTGCTTTTATAGGTTGCTCAAATTACCCAGAGTGTAAATTTACTAGACCGTTGTCAAAAGCTAAAGCTTCCCAACAATCTTTTCTTGCTGAGCCAAAATTAATTGGGCAAAACAATGATGGAAAAGAAATTTTTTTAAAAAATGGAAGGTTTGGTCCTTATTTGCAGTATGAACTTAATAAAGAAGAATCGGAAAAACCAAAGAGAAAAAAGAAAAATAAGAATCAAAAAGATGAAAATTTTAAGAATGTTTCAATTCCAAAAGGTTTGTCCATAGAAGATGTTGACTTGGAAAAGGCAAAATATTTATGCTCATTGCCTAAGAGTATAGGAAAACATCCTGAATTGAATGAAGAAATTACTATAAATGTCGGAAGATTTGGCCCGTATTTAAAATGTTCAAACAAGTCTGCAAGACTTGAAACTATTGAAGACCTTTTTTCTATTGGACTTAATCGTGCTATAACTTTAATTTCGGAAGCAAAACCAGGAAGAGTTTCTTCTTCAGAAATTAAAAATATTGGTGAACATCCTGAAGATAAAAAGCCAGTTAGAGTAATGAAGGGTCAATATGGCCCATATATAAAGTATAAATCTCTCAATGCAACGATCCCAGAAGATAAAGATCCGACAGAAATAACTATGGAAGAAGCATTGATATTAATAGAAAAAAGAAGAGAATATGATAAATCAAAAAAAAGGAGAAAAAAATGAATAAAATATTATTGATTGTCGTTCTGATATTTAGCTTTAATAGCTTAGTATCTGCAGAAGAAAAAAAATGTAGAACATTTGATATAGTTTGTAAAACTAAAAATTCTGTTAATAAAACAATAGAATTTCAAAAAAAAAAAGCGGGTGAAGGAGTTTCTCAATTAAAAAAAATTCCTGAAAATTTAAAACAAAAAAATCAACAATTAAAACAACGAAAATAGTGTCTGTAGAAAAAAAATTAAAAGAGTTAAATATTAGTTTACCAGAGCCAAAAGATCCTGTGGGATCATATGTTGCAAGTAAAATTATTGGAAAGTTACTTTTTATATCAGGACAGATATCAATAGATGAAAAAGGTAATCTTATAAAAGGAAAAATAGGAAAAGATTTAGATGTTAATCAAGGATATGAAGCTGCCAAAAGATGTGGACTAGCTATTGTCTCTCAAGTTAGAAAAGCCTGTAACGGAGATTTATCTAAAATTAAGACATGTGTAAAATTAACTGGTTATGTCAACTCTACAGATGATTTTGCAGATCAGCCTAAAGTTATAAATGGTGCATCTGAAATTATTGCAAAAATTTTCGATGAAAAGGGATTGCATACAAGAGCAGCGGTCAGTTCTAATAGCTTACCATTAAACGTATCTGTAGAAGTTGATGCTATATTTGAAATTAATTAATTTTGGGTCTACCAACAGAGTAATAATCTAATTTCTTATTGCTCATCTCGCTGATGCTGTAAAGATTTCTCAAATCAAATATTTTTAGTTTTTTATTTTTATTAATTCTTTTAAAATCAATGGATTTAAACTCATCCCACTCAGTGTGTAAAACTATTAAATCTGCATTTATACAATTTTCTTTTATATTTTTTTTAAATTTACAATTATCTATTTTCTTAAATTCTTTTTTTTCACCTGTTGGATCATAGTATGTAACTTTTGATCCATTTTTACATAAATAAGGAATCATTTTGAGACTAACCGAGTCTCTCATATCATCAGTATTAGGTTTAAAAGTAACACCTAAAAATGCAATTTTTTTCCCTTTTAATGATCCTAATATTTTCTTAATTTTTTCTGTATGAACTTTTTTTCTATTATCATTGGACTTAATCACAGATTTTACGATTGATAAGTTTATTTTAAATTTATCTCCTGTTGAAACCAGGCCTTTTGTATCTTTTGGAAAGCAAGATCCTCCATAGGCAGGTCCGGCTCTTAAAAATCTACTACCAATACGACTGTCACTACCCATTCCTAAAGAAATATCCTCAATATTTATATTTGCTTTTTCACACAAGTTTGCCAATTCATTTATAAATGTAATTTTTGTCGCTAGAAATGCATTTGAGGCATATTTAATTAGTTCAGCTCCTCTGCGAGAGGTTGTAAAAAAATTTGCTCCCTTATTTATTAGTGGTTGGTATAACTTTTTCAATATTTTGAAATGCTTCTTTTCATTTGAACCGATAACAATTCTGTCAGGAAATCTAAAATCTCTTATCGCTTCACCTTCCCTTAAAAACTCTGGATTTGAAATAATATCAAGATTTTTTCTTTTCAATTTTTTTAATAATTTTTCGATCCTGTCACCAGTGCCTACAGGGACGGTAGATTTAGTAATTATTATTTTTTTATTTTTAGTTGATTTTGCAATTTCTTTCGCTGCTTTAAATACAAATGACAAATCAACATCATTGGACTTCTGTTTATTAGGTGTGCCAACGCAAATAAAAATTAATTCGGACTTTGATATCGCCTTTTTAAAATCATTTGTAAATATTAATCTTCCAGAAGCAAAATTTTTTTTAATTAATTCATCTAAACCGGGCTCGTATATAGGAGAAATTCCTGAGTTTAATTTTTCGATTTTAGATTTATCTTTATCAATACAAATAACTTTATTTCCTAAGTCAGCAAAACATGTTCCGCTCACTAAACCAACATACCCTGTTCCTATCATACACAAATTCATTTTAATCCTTTGATATTTCTATACTTGAGTTAATATATCCATTTAGTGTCCCGCAGTCTAAATACTTACCTTTAAAAATATTTCCATAAAATTTTTCATTTTTATAAATCAAATTTTTGATTGCATCTGTAATATGTATTTCTTTTCCCTGTCCGGGTTTTAACAATTTTATTTCTTTCATTATTTTTTTAGATAAAATATATCTTCCAATAATTGCGTAATTTGAATTAGCATCTTTAATTTTAGGTTTTTCAACAACATCCGTAATTTTAAAATAATTTTTTTTTTTATTTTTTAAAGATAATATACCCCACCTTGAGACAGTTTTTTTTGGAACTTTTTTTGTTGCTATAATAGAACCTTTTGTTTTTTTATAAAGTTTTACCATTTCTTTAGTGCAATTCTTTTTTATTATTAAGTCGTCAGGTAAAAGCATTAAAAAGAAGTTTCCTTTAATAAGATTTTTACATTTTAAAACTGCATCACCAGTTCCTTTAGGCTTATTTTGGAATACAAATTTAATCATTTTCCGATATTTTTTAATTTTTCTAAACTCATTTTCCAATCTTTTATCTTTCAATTTTTTAATAGCTTTTAAGTAAAATTTATCATTGTAAAAATATTTTTTTATATTTTTTTTTTTGTTAGATATGATAAATATAAATTGTTTAATTCCTGCCTCTAAGCATTCATCTAAAATATATTCTAAATTTGGTTTGCCATTTATTGGCAAAAGTTCTTTAGGGATAACACTTGTTAATGGCAACATTCTTGTGCCTAATCCTGCCAGTGGAATAATAGCTTGTTTTATCATATGATTCTTTTATTAATTAATATCATTATGGATTACTAATGAAAATAATTAGGCAAAATAAAGACCTTAAAAAGCTAAAAAATAAGATAAATTCAATTTCTTTTATTCCTACTATGGGAGGGCTGCATAAGGGTCATGAGTCTTTAATTAAAGAGGCTAAGAAAAAAAATAGAAATGTTCTAGTCAGTATATTTGTCAATCCAAAACAATTTAATTCAAAAAATGATTTTGATGCATATCCAAGAAATTTTAGCAAAGACATAAAAATTTTAAAAAAACTTGGAGTGAAATACTTATATTTGCCCAAATATAAAGAAATTTTTTCATTTAAAGCGAAAAATCAGATATATCTTCATTCGTTCGCAAAAAAACTATGTGGAAAATATAGACCTGGACACTTTAAAGGTGTTTTAGATGTTGTAAACAGATTTTTAGAATTATTAAATCCAAAATACCTATACCTTGGAAAAAAAGATTTTCAACAGCTGATATTAATTAAAAAACATATTCAAAAAAATAAAATTAAAACTTTAGTAATTTCTTGTAATACCATACGTGATCAATATTCCTTACCATATTCGTCTAGAAACTTTAATTTAAATAAAAATGAAAAAAAATTAGCATCGAAAGTTTTTATGCTTTTAAAAAAAGAAAAAAATAAAATTAAAAGACAAAAACCGAAAACAATTAATTTATTAAATGTAAAGAAAAAAATTTTTAATATTGGTATAAAAAAAGTTGATTACGTTGATTTAATTAATTTAAATAATTTAAACAAAGTCAGGAAATATAGTGAAAAATTTAATATTTTTTCAGCTTTTTATGTTGGAAAAGTAAGATTAATTGATAATTTTTAATTTAAAAAGAAATATGAACCGATTCCTAAAAAGGACAAAAAACCTATTACATCTGTTATAGTAGTAACGAAAACACTAGAAGCTAGAGCAGGATCAATATTAACTTTTTTTAAAGATACCGGAACTAGAATTCCAAATAAACCTGCCACTATCATATTTAAAACCATTGATATACCAATTAATAATGAAAGTCTTAATTCTTGAAACCAGAGTTGAACAATTATTGCTGTGATAATTGCAAAAATAATTCCATTTAATATACCTATCAAAAATTCTTTACCTACAATTTTATTAAAATTTCCAGATGATAGTTCTTTCGTAGCTATAGCTCTAATTGTTACTGCTAGTGTTTGCATTCCTGCATTTCCGCCCATTGATGCTACAATAGGCATCAAAAATGCCAGAGCAACCATTTGCTCTATTGATGCACCGAATAAACTTATCACCCAGGTAGCCAGTAAAGCTGTAAATAGATTCAACAACAACCAATTA
>CACPFY010000016.1 GCA_902633335.1 uncultured Pelagibacteraceae bacterium
TAATTTTTTTTAATTGTTCTCTTAAAGGCCCTGCTGGTAATAAAAAACCGTTTCCAATAAGGTCTGTGCTATTAAAGCACATTATACTTAAATCTTTATTTACAGAGACGTCTTGCATGCCGTCATCCATTATAATGACATTGTTTTTTTTAATTATCGCTTTTGAAATAGATTCTAATCTTTTTCTGTCGGAAAAAAATTGTCTAACTTTACTTTTTGTAAAATTTATCTCATCTGCGTGAGAAGGATAATATTTTCTTACAATAGCAGGTTTAAATTTTTTATTTTTTAGTAAATTATAGATATAAATACTTAAAGGAGTTTTACCAGTTCCTCCAATAAAAATATTTCCAACGCAAATAATCGGAATATTAAATCTGTTCTCTGTTATCACTTGTGACTTAAAAATATTAAATACTAACGTTAACAAAGAAAATGGAAGTAAAATAATAGATAAAAAATTAATACTATTCCAAAATTTAGGTTTCTTAAATTTCATTTACCCAACTCCAAAATCTCGGTTGTTGTTGAATTTAATATTTTTTCACCATAATTGTGAAGTTCTTCAATATTTTTTTTATTTGAGAAGTTATTGTTATCTAAATCTTTCAACAAATTTTCTGATAATTCAATTTCATTTCTTACTTCATAAGCAATTTCTTTTTTATTAAGATAATTATATATTTCTCTAAAATTGGAAACATATGGACCATGATAAATTTTACATCCACATTTAGCTGGTTCAATAGGATTTTGACCACCCACTTTAATTAATTTTTTTGAAAATGATTTTCCCATAAAAATACATTTACAATTATAAAAATATTTAGTCATCTCCCCTATAGAATTTATGATAAGTATTTCAGAGTTTTCTGATATATCATTAAATTTATTAACAATCTGACTTTTTAAATTAAATTTATTAGAAATCTCATAAACTTCTTTTGATCTTGTTACATGCCGTGGAATAATAATGGTTAATAAATTACCTATTTTATTTTTTAACAATTTGTGAGTTTTTAAAATTATTTCTTCTTCTCCTTTATGAGTGCTTGCTGCACACCAAATAAAGAGATTGTTAAAAATAGATTTTAATTCATATTTATCATTATTATGAGTTGTTGAACCACAAAACTTTATGTTACCTATATACTTAACCTTTTTTGCTCCTAAAGATTTCAAATTTCTTTCAGACTCGCTACTAGAGGCTAAACATAAATCATATAATTCAAATATTTTTTTTGATAAATTAGGAAACATTTTCCAACGTTTAAACGATTTCATTGTAATTCTTCCATTAAGTAAGATCAAAGGTATCTTTCTTTGAGATATTTCCAATAAATAATTTGGCCAAACTTCCGAATCAACGAATATAATTGTTTCTGGTTTCCAATGATTTAAAAATTTTTTAACAAGAAATTGAATATCGAGGGAAAAAAATCGATGTTGAAAATTATTTTGGTCTATTCCTATTTTATTAATAATCTGACTTGAGGAAAGAGTTGTTGTTGTGAGTAAAATAAATATTTTATTATCATTTTTTATTATTTTATTTATTAAAGGCAAAACGCTGTTTGTTTCACCTATACTAGCAGCATGTATCCAAAAAACTTTTTTATTATCTGGAAAAAAATTTTCTTGTATAGATATTTTTTCTTTATATCTTACTTTGTCTTCTTTATTAATAAATCTCCTAAGGAAAATAATAATTGTAAAAAAAGGAAATAAAAACAAAGTTAAAACTCTATAGAAGAAAATCATAATTTTACTTCAATTGTTTTTCATATAATAATTTATAATAATCACAATTCTTTATAAGACTTTCATGATTTCCCGAGTCTATTAAATTACCTTTTTTTATAACAAAAATTTTATCAGCGTTATGTATAGTTGATAACCTATGAGCTATAACAAGAGTTGTTTTGTTTTTAGTCAAATTTTTAATAGCACTCTGAACAACTTCCTCTGACTCCGCATCTAAAGACGATGTAGCCTCATCTAAAAGAATTAATGGGGATTTTTTAAGAATAGCTCTCGCTATAGAGAGCCTTTGTTTTTGTCCACCAGAAAGTCTAACCCCATTTTCTCCTATTAAAGTGTCATATTTTTGAGGTAAATCATTTATAAACTCTTCTGCCGCTGCAAATTTACAAGCTTCAGTAAATTCCTTTTCAGAAGCATCTTTATTTGCATACATAATATTTTCTTTAACTGAGCTGTCAAAAAGGATTACATCTTGACTTACTAAAGATATTGATTTTCTGAGAGAATTTAAGTTTACTAATCTAGTATTTTGGTTATCAATAAAAATTTCACCACTTTGAGGATCATAAAATCGCGGCAATAAATTAATTATTGTACTTTTGCCTGCACCACTATGCCCAACAAATGCAGCCATACTTCCACCCTCGATATCTAAATTTATATTCTTAATAGCCTTATCATTTGAATTTTCGTATTCAAAACTTACATTCGAAAATTTTATATTGCCTTTAGAGGTCTCAAGGTTTGGTAAACTTTGATCGTTATGAATTTTTATCGGATCATCTATTACCGTATAAATTCTTTTAGCACCTGCTGCGCCTGAAAACACAAGCATATTTATTGTGGCTAATGACCTAATCGGCTGATAAGCAAGCATCATAGCTGCCAAAAAAGAGAAGAACTGGTTAACTTCAAGCTCCCCAGAAGAAATTAAAGAGCCTGAAAAATATATAAATCCAGCAATCATAAATCCAGTTAAAATTTCCATTACTGGTGTTGCCCTAACTATGATCGAAGATATTTTAACACCTTTATTTACCATTTGAAAAATAATATCTTTTGACTTTTGATATTCGACCTCTTCTTTTTGATAAATTCTTATCATTTTTGAGGCCTTCAAAATTTCTGATAAGTATGCATGAAGTCTACCTGAAACTTCCCCAGCCTCTGAAGTTGCTTTACCAATTCTTTTACCAAGAGATTTAGCTAGACCAGCTGCCAATGGCATCATTATTAGAGCAAATAAAGTAAGTTTCCAATTTTGATAAAGCATTACTCCAATTAAGGCAGCCAGTGTCGTAGTATCTTTCATTAAATTAAGAATACCAGTGCTACAAAGTGAATTCACTTGTCCTGCATCAAAATTTATATTTGAAATAAATTTACCTGAATGTTTTTTTTCAATTGTTGCAATATCAGTGGTTAAGATATATTTAGCAACTTTAGTTTGAAGTTCGCCAGATATTTCTTGGCCAGTTTTTATGAGCAATATTCTGGCTAAATATAAACAAATTCCTTTTGCCGAAAAAGCCACAATAATAGCCAAAGGAATAAAAAGTGCATAAGTCTGATCATTTTCAATGAATATTTTTTTTACTGCTGGGTCTAGTAACCAGGCTATAGCAGAAGTGCTCAGGGAAACTACTAAGGATAAAAAGAGTGATAAAAAAATTCTATTTAAATATCTTGTAACGTGGTCTTTATAGAGTCTTTTTAAGATTTTTTTTAATTCTTCAAATTTCATCTCTATAAAGAAAAAGTTAAAAAGGTTAAGAATAAATAAAACCCAGAGAAATTATTTATTTTAAAAGCATGTAAACAAGTTTTTGGTTTACGTTTGTCAAAAATATAGACTTGATATAATAAGGTAATAACTAATGCAGAAAACGGAATAAAGAAATAAAGGGAATTCATATTATTAATAAAAAATACAAAAAATATTAGAAGACTTATTAAATAACATAATAAAACAAATTTTTTTAACATGGATTTAAACTTTATGGATGTTGATTTTACTCCTATTATTTCATCATCCACTATGTCCTGAACTCCATAAATTGTGTCATAACCCAATGTCCAAAATATGGCCGCTAAATAAACCATAAATATATCCAAAGTTAGATAATTAGTGATTGATGCCCAAGCCATTATTATCCCCCAATTAAAGGTTAAACCTAAAAATAGCTGAGGCCAGTAGGTTATTCTTTTCATAAAAGGATATGAAAAAGCTAAAGACATTGAAGCCAAACCTAAAATTATAGTCAAGAAATTAAACTGTACTAAAATTAAAAAAGCTAAACCACAAAGTCCAAATACATAAAATAAAGATCTCTCAACAGAAATAAGATTAGCGGCTAGAGGTCTATTTTTTGTACGTTTGACTTTTTTATCTAATTTTCTATCTACTATATCGTTTACAATGCAACCCGCACTTCTCATTAAAACTGAACCTAAAAAAAATAGAATGATATAATAAAGGAAGATTTCTATATCCTTATTAAGGGAATAAGCATATGCCAGGCCCCAACTACATGGCCAAAATAATAATAAATAACCTATTGGTCTATTTAGTCTTGTCAGATCATTGAATATTTTTAAATCTTTCATTTAAATATGACTTGTAAATATCAAACGTAATATACATAATCAATTTGATTCGTATGGATATTGATTACACAGTAGCAGCTTTAATGTTTCCAGCAATTCCTTTAATGATGACAATGTATAGTAATCGTTTTCACACTCTTAGTGCACTTATCAGAAAAATACATGATCAGTATACTTTTGAAAAAAAAATACCCCCTGAATGGGAAAATCAACTTCATGTTCTTAATAAAAGGACTAACTATTTGAAATACGTAATGGGTTTTTCAGCATTTGGATTTCTTTTTAATATGCTTACAGTTTTGTTACTTTATTTGGATCTAATCTTTTATGCTAGACTAAGCTTTGCATTCTGTTGCCTATGTATGATTTGTTCCATTTTTTTATTTTTACAAGAGATTAGATTGTCTAATGAAGCGTTAAAATTTCATCTAAGTGATATGGACTCTATGAAAAAAGATTTATAATTTTTTATTTAATAAATTTTTTTTAAAAAGTGAGATCCCATTCTTTATTTTATGGTTGTAAGACTCCTTAAAAGTTTCTAACTGCCATCCTTTCATTCTAGAAATAAGAATTTCTAAGTTTTTTGATTTCCAATTATTATCTGTTTTTTCATCCTTCCACAATTTTTTTTCCTCATCAGTCCTTGCGCAACCATAACAATATCCTGTAACTGGATCAGTTTTACATATACTTATACACGGAGAAATTATCTTTTCACTCATTAAGGAATTAATATTGCTGGACCTAATAATTTTCTAGCCTCTAAGTCAGCATGTGCTTGTTTAGCCTCCGCTAACTTATATTTTTTTGATATCCTAATTTTTATTTTTCCAAATTTTATTTTCTCAAATATTGCGTCTGCTCCCTCTTGAAGCTCTTTTCTATTTGTAAAATATTGTGCTATAGAAGGTCTGGTCAAGTAGAGTCCCTTTGGCTGAATATCTTTTGGAACATTGACAGGATCTAGAGGTCCAGAAGCGTTTCCAAAACTTATCATCATACCCCTAGTTTTTAGACACTTCAAAGATCCGTGAAATGTTTTTTTACCTACACCATCAAATACCGCAGGCACGCCATCATTATTTGTAATTTTTAATACTTCTTTTGCAAAATCATCTTTAGTATAATTTATAACGTGCGAATAACCATTTTCTTCTGCAACTTTTATCTTATCGTCTGATCCCACTGTACCAATTACTTTTGCTCCAACGCTATTAGCCCATTGAGCAAAAATTTGGCCCACACCACCAGCTGCTGCATGAAATAAAACTAATTCACCAGCCTTTAATCGGTAAGTTTTAGTTAATAAATAGTTTGTTGTTAAACCTTTTGTAATTAAAGTAGCAGCAATTTCGTGAGAGATACCATCTGGAACTTTTATAGCAATTTTTGAGGGAATTATCCTTTGTTGAGAGTAAGCTCCGAGAGGAATAGAAGCATATGCTATGTTATCTCCTTTATTAAACTCAGTTACGTTATTCCCAACTTCATCAACTTTTCCAGCAGCTTCTAATCCAATACCACTTGGTAGCTTGATAGGGTATAAACCCGATCTATGATATGTATCAATGTAATTTAAACCAATTGCATGATTAGTTACTTTAATTTCATCTGGACCAGGTGAACCTACATTCACATCTTGAAGTTCTAAAACCTCGGGGCCACCA
>CACPFY010000017.1 GCA_902633335.1 uncultured Pelagibacteraceae bacterium
ACCTAAGTTAGTATTTTTTGCTATATTTGCCAACGTACTAGCGGAAGCTTGACAAAAAACACATGCTTCAGTTTCATATCTTAACTCTTGAATTGTATTTTTTTTTAATGAAATTTCTATGGATATTTTGTCGCCACAAATTGAATTCTTTAGATTAGTTTTATAAGTGTAGTTGTTCTTTAAACCATAAAATTTAGTATTAGAAGCGATTTTCAATAATCTTTTATCGATCATTTTTTACTAGCAAGTAATAACAAGAAGTAACCACATAAAGTAGACAATAATGAACCTGTAAGCACACCAATCTTTACACCGTCACTAAATTCCAAGTTATTTGCAAAGGCAAGATTGCCCACGAATAAACTCATAGTAAAACCGATACCTGTCAATATTGAGACCGCATAAAGTGACGTCCAGTTTGAGTTATTCGGTTTATCTGCAAATTTAAAGTAGATAGATAAATAGGAAAATAGAAATACTCCGATTTGTTTTCCAAAAAATAATCCGCAAACTATTCCTAAAGGTACTGGATTTAACAATGTTGCAAAAGATAATCCCTCTAAAGAAACTCCTGCGTTTGCAAAAGCAAATATTGGCATAATTCCAAATGCTACGTAAGGGGAGATCGCATGTTCTAGCTTTAATAATAAAGAGTTTTTTTCTTTTTTAGTATCGTGAGGAATAGTTAAAGCTAATAAAACTCCCGCAATCGTCGCATGAATTCCTGATTGGTGTGTAAATTCCCACAAAAATATTCCGACTATTAAATAAGGAATAAATGATCTTACATTTAGTCTATTTAAAATTATTAATAATAGCATCGCAACAGCCATTAGTATTAAGTAAGTTGTTTGTATATTACCTGAATAAAAGAAAGCTATTATTATTATTGCTCCAAGATCATCAATAATTGCTAAAGCAGTAAGAAAAACTTTTAAAGATATAGGAACTCTTTTTCCAAGTAATGATAATACACCTAATGAAAAGGCAATATCAGTTGCTGACGGTATTGCCCAACCGTTAAGTCTTGTGCTGTCATCAATATTAATTATTATATAAATAGCAGCTGGAACTACCATTCCACCAACAGCACCAATAATTGGCAGCATAGCTTGCTTTGGATTTGATAGTTCGCCTTTAACAAATTCTCTTTTAATTTCTAAAGATACCAAGAAAAAAAAGACAGCCATTAAAACATCGTTAATCCAATGAAGAACACTTAATTTTAATCCAAAATCTTCAGTTCCAAGTGTAAAATAACTTTCTAATATTTTAAAATAATTTTCACCTAAACTACTATTACTAATAAACAAAGCTATTACCGCTGCAAAGAGTAGAACCAAACCTGATGCTGACTCTAGTTTAAAAAAATATTTAAAAGGTTTTGAAATATATTGGATCATTTAGTTATTTCTTACTAATATAACAAAAATCTTTCAATTGCCAAAAAGTCATATATAACCTATATAAATAGACTTTCGGAGCGTAGCGCAGCCTGGTAGCGCATCTGGTTTGGGACCAGAGGGTCGAAGGTTCAAATCCTTCCGCTCCGACCAAAATCATATGAATATTAAAAAAGTAGTCGTAATAGGATCTGGAACAATGGGTAGTGGAATAGCTGCTCATTTATGCAATGCTAATATACCTGTTATATTATTAGATTTAAAAACTGAAATTTCTGAAAAAGCTAAAGAAAGAATTCTAAAATCTAGACCGCCTTTATTATTTGAAAAAGATAAAATTAAAAATTTGAAAGTTGGAAATATTACCGATGATTTTGAAAATGTTTCTGATGCAGACTGGATTGTAGAAGCAGTTGTTGAAAGAATTGATATCAAGCACGATATTTACAAAAAAATATTTGATAAAAGAAAAAAAGATTCAATTGTTTCGTCAAATACATCAACTATTCCTTTAAAAGTATTATCAGAAAAATTAAAAGCAGAAGACAAAAAAGATTTTTGTATTACACACTTTTTCAATCCAGTTAGATATATGGGATTGCTGGAAATAGTTAGAGATAAGCTGAACGATCAAAATAAAATTAATTATTTAAAAGATTTTAGTGAAGAAAAATTAGGTAAAGGTGTAATTGTTTGTGGTGACACTCCTGGTTTTTTAGGAAACAGAATAGGAGTATATGCTATGCAAGTAGCGATGACGGAAGCGGTTGATATGAATCTCTCTATTGAAGAAGCCGATGCTGTATTTGGTAGACCTATGGGTATACCTAAAACAGGAGTTTTTGCTTTATATGACTTAATCGGTATTGATCTAATGTCAGATGTTCTTAAAAGTTTTCAAAAAGAATTACCTAAAGAAGATGAATTTCAAAAAGTTGTTTCTGGTTTGCCTATTATCAAAAAACTAATTGAAACTGGTTATACAGGTAGAAAAGGTAAGGGAGGGTTTTATAGGATAAATAAGTCCGGGAATAAAAAGACTCTTGAAGCTCTTAATTTAAATAAAAATGAATACTTTCCAGTTAAAAAGATAGATTTAAAAATAGATAAGATAAACCTTTTAGAATTAATTAACAGAAATGATAAGTATGGTAAATATGCATGGTCAGTAATTTCAAAAATAATCTTGTACTCATCTTCACTGGTGCCAAATATAACTGATGAATATAATGACATAGATGAAGCTTTAAGACTGGGTTTTAATTGGTCTATGGGCCCCTTTGAAATGTTAGAGTCTATAGGATTAAAAAATTTCTTTTCAAAAATTGGAGATATTGATCACAATGAATTTTTAAAAGATTTAAAAGAAAAAAAAGTCGAAAGTTTCTACGACGAACGACAAAAATATACTAACTTACAAACATTAGGAAAGATAAAAAAAACAGTCATTAAATTAGATAAAAATGACTCAGCAGAAATATTTAGGTTTAAAGATTTTAATATTGTTGAGTTTAATACTAAAGCAAATGCTTTAGACAATGATTCAATGGATGCTTTGAAAAAGGCTACAGATAAACCTCTTATTATAATAAATGAAAGTATGCAATTTTCTGCAGGTGTAAATCTAAATTATGTAATGGAATTTATAAAGAATAAAGACATAAAGTCCGTTGAAAAATTTATTAAGTATTTTCAAGAAACTTGCAAGCATCTTAAATATTGTAAATACCCAGTTATATCTGCTCCGTCTGGTTTGGCTCTAGGAGGTGGAGAAGAAGTCGTGTTACAAAGTAATTATGTGGTTACACATACTAATATAGTAATGGGTTTAGTTGAAACAATTGTTGGTTTAGTGCCCGCTGGAGGTGGCTGTAAAGAACTACTCTGGAGATGGTGTCAAACCAATGAGTCTAAAACAGATCCAGATTATGCACCATTAAAAGTTTTTGATATAATTGGTTATGCTAAAACTGCTTCTTCGCCTCAAGAAGCAAAACCTTTGTTATTTTTGGATAAAAATCATGATGTTATAATTAATAGAAATGAACTATTACCTGCGGCAAGAAAATTACTCAATAATAATGTAGATATGTCTCCATCTAAGGAATGTAAATTTAAATTATCGGGTAAAAATGCTAGAGAAAAAATGCACAAAATACTTGAAGCATTATATAATGATAAAAAGATTCTAGATCACGGTATGGAAGTTGGTAAAGAATTAGCATATGTTTTAAGTGGTGGAGATACAGATATAAGTAAAGAAGTTACAGAAGATCAAATGTATAAATTGGAATTAGACAGCTTTATGAAACTAGTAGAAAATAAAAAAACACAAGAAAGAATTATTCATACATTAAAAACAGGAAAACCATTAATTAACTAAATGACTACATATAATGCTCCAGTTGAAGATATGATGTTTCTTTTTGATAATCTTAAAGATAATAAGAATTATAAAGAGATTGATAAATTTAAAGAAATAAGCTCTGACTTAGTAAAAGATGTTTTAGATCAAGCAGCTAAAATAAATCAAGAAATTGTCCATCCTTTAGCCAAAATAGGTGATGACAGTCCATGTGTTTATGAAAATGGAATCGTAAGATCTCCGCCAGGTTATAAAGAAGCTTATAAAAAATTTATTACTGATGGATGGACGTCTTTATCTTGTGATCCAAAATATGGTGGACAAGGAATGCCAAAGACTGTCAGTACTTTTTTTGAAGAAATGTTATCTTCAGCAAGTTTGTCATTTAAATTATATAGTGAATTAAGTATTGGAGCTTATAATTGCATCCTTCATCACGCAGATGATAAAATTAAGGACAAGTTTCTTCCCAAAATAGTAGAGGGAAAATGGAGTGGAACTATGTGTTTAACTGAGTCTCAATGTGGAACTGATTTAGGTTTAATAAAAACAAAAGCAATTAAAAATTCAGATGGATCATTTTCTTTAACCGGACAGAAAATATTTATAACGTCTGGTGATCACGACTTAACAGAAAATATCATACATTTAGTTTTAGCAAAAATACCAGGTGCGCCCTCTGGCACTAAAGGGATAAGTCTTTTTTTAGTTCCAAAGTTTAATGTTGATGAAAATGGATCAGTTGGATCTAGAAATGGTGTTAGTACTTTATCTATTGAAACTAAAATGGGAATAAAAGGTTCGCCAACTTGTGTTCTTAACTTTGATAATGCTAAGGGCTTTTTAATAGGTAAAGAAAATAAAGGATTGAGCTCAATGTTTACAATGATGAATTTAGAGAGAATTATAGTTGGTATACAAGGATTAGGGATTGCAGAAACGGCCTATCAAAATTCACTTGCTTACACTAGAGAGAGAAAACAAGGTAAATCAAATGATAATAAAAATGGTGAAACAGATTTAATAATTAAACACGCAGATATCAGAAGAAGCCTAATGAACATGAAATCAATTATTGAAGGCCAAAGATCTTTGGCATTCTGGTTGTCTCAACAAGTGGATGTAAGTTTAAATCATTCAAATGAAAATGTTAGAAAAGAAGCAGATGATATGGTCTCTCTAATGACTCCTGTAATTAAATCTTTTTATTCAGATATGGGAATGGAGATAACAAATGAAGCAATACAAATTTTTGGTGGTTATGGCTACACAAGAGATCAAGGAATAGAGCAACTTTATAGAGATAATAGAATTACACCAATTTATGAGGGAACTAATTCTGTACAAGCAATTGATTTAGTATTCAGAAAAGTACTTACCAATCGAACGTTGGAAAAATTTATATCCTTGCTTCGAAATGAAATTAAGAATTATAATGATAATGTTGAATTAAAAAGACTATCCAACATTCTTAAAGAAAAGATAAAAATTTTATTAGACTTTTCAAAATGGTTAGATGATAAGTTAAAAAATCAAAAAGATGATGTTAGCGCGGCATGCAATGACTTTTTAAAAGTTCTTGGCTATGTTGCTTTAGGTTTTTCTTGGCTTAAAATGACTAAGGTAAGCTTTGACAATTCAAGTAAAAATAAAAACTTTTATGAAGAAAAGATTAATACTGCAAAATACTTTTTTGATAAAATTCTACCTAGAATAGACAGTCATTATCATTCAGCAATAGCTGGTAGTGAAAGCTTGATGAAAGCTAAATTTAACTGAAAATGAGTGTATACGAAAAAAATTTAGAGAAAAATAAAGCTAATTTCGTACCATTAACACCACTTACTTTTTTGCTTAGAGCGAAAGAAATCTACCCTAATTATGAAGCAGTAATTTATGAGGATAGAAATTACACATGGTCAGAGGTTTATAAAAGATGTGTAAAATTTGCCAGCGCGCTTTCAAAAATTGGTATAAAAAAAGGGGATACTGTATCTTTTTTAGCTTTTAATACACCTGAAATATTTGAAGCACATTATTCTGTGCCCATGACTGGAGCAGTGCTAAATACAATTAATATTCGTTTAGATGCAAAAACGATTTCATATATTTTGGAACACGGAGAAGCAAAAGTATTAGTTGTAGA
>CACPFY010000018.1 GCA_902633335.1 uncultured Pelagibacteraceae bacterium
ATTTGTATATAAAATTTTTTTTCCTCTAAATTTTCCGCCTATTATTCTCATAATTTTTTAATAACCCGCCAACCAATATCTTTTCTATAAAAACCATCCTTCCAATTTATTTTTTTAATTAGTTTTATAATTTTCTTTCGAATTTGATTGAAGTTTTGTCCTTTACCTACAATGTTCAAGACTCTTCCTCCATTAGAAGTAATATTTTTATTTATCTTATTTGTTCCCGCATGCATTATGAATAAATCTTTTTTATCTTTAAATTTTTTAATATTAATAATTTTACCTTTACTATAATTTCCAGGATAACCCTTTGAACACAAAACAATAGTCATACATTTTTTATTTTCCCAACTTAAATTTATTTTATTTAATCGATTTTTAAGTGAGTAATTTACAATTTTTAATAAGTCTGTTTTTAACCGAGGTAATATTACCTGACATTCAGGATCTCCCATTCTAACATTGTATTCTATTAAATATGGGTTTTTGTCTTTGATCATTAATCCAACATATAAAAAACCTCTATAAAATTGTTTTTTATCCTTTAAAGATTTTAAAGTTGGCTTTACAATTCTTTCTATAATTTTTCTTTCTAATTCTTTATTAATAATTGGCGCAGGAGAATATGCTCCCATACCTCCAGTATTTGGCCCCTTTTCTTTTTCAAAAACCTTTTTATGATCTTGTGCAGTTCCGAATCTAACAAAACTATTTTTATCTACAATTAAGAAATAGCTGGCTTCTTCGCCTTCTAAGAACTCTTCTAAAACAACTTTATTTGAACTCTTAAACTTACCTTTAAATATTTGATTTGAAATCTCAAAAGCTTTTTTTTTATTTTGACATATAACAACACCTTTCCCAGCTGCTAAACCATCAGCTTTTACAACGATGGGTAATTTAAATTTATTTATAGAATTTTCAAAATCTTCCCTGTTTTTACAAATTTTAAAATTTGCAGTCGGTATATTATATTTTTTACAAATATTCTTCATAAATGCCTTAGAGCCCTCGAGTTGAGAGGCAAATTTATTTGGTCCGAAAACTTTTATATTATTTTTTTCAAGAAAATTGACTATACCTCTTACCAATGGCTCCTCAGGTCCTACTATAACTAATTGAATTTTATGGCTCTTGAGAGTTTTAAGTAATAATTTGAAATTAAGAAAATCTATATTAAGGTTTATAGATATTTTAGCTGTTCCGGCGTTGCCAGGTATACAAAAAATATTAGAGATTTCTTTGGAGACCTTTAACTTTCTGCATAAAGCGTGCTCTCTACCTCCACTTCCAATTAAAGCAATATTCATATTAAAAGATTTGTTATATATTACTTAAATTATGAGCGGAATAAAAGCAAAGTTAAAATATTTAGCTAACAGTTTTGAAGTTATTGAAAAAGGTGATCATGTCGAGTGTGCCATATCAAAAAAAAAAATTCCACTTGAAAATTTAAATTATTGGAATGTTGAACTTCAAGAGGCATATTTTTCACCCGTAGAAGTCAAGAAAAGATTTGAAAATTTAAAGTAATTTATTTTTCTTTATTTCCACCTATTATGTGTCAAAATCCATTGACTGGGATCTCTTAAAATTAATTGTTCGATAGTCTTATTTACTTTTTTCATTATTAATTCTTTATCTTTCTTTTCATTTTCCAAAATACTTATTGGATCTAATATTTCCATTTCAAATTTATCATTTTTATTTCTTGCAATATAAATCGGTACTATATTACAATTAAAACGAGATGATAATTGCGCAGGTAAAGTTGTTGTATGAGCTTCGCCGTTAAAAAAACTCATTCTTGGTCCCTCACTCACTCTTTGGTCCACCATTAAAGCAATACTATAACCTTGTTTCATATATGTTAAAGATTCTTTAACACCATTTAAACCTTTTTTAATTTGGTTTTTACATACAAAAGTTTTTCTTAGGTATTCCATAAATGGGTTCAAAAATATATTATTTAAAGGCCGATAAATTGTTGCTAGTTTAATATTGGCTCTTGTCAATTCCATAGACATCAATTCATAATTTGCAAAATGACCAGATACGAACACTACAGGTTTATTTTCTTTTACTATCTCATCAATAGCTTTTTTATTTTTAATACTTATGTGATTAGTTTTTTTTTGGAATGAACTGAGGTAAATATATTCTATAAATGTTTTACCGTAGTTGGACCACATGTTGTTTATAATTATTTCCTTGTCTGGTTTACTGAGACCAGGTTTAATTCTTTCCAAATTATCAAGAACAATATTTTTCGATTTGAATAAATTTCCAACCTTTCTAAAAATTAAAGAAAAAAACATCCTACTTAATTTTAAGCCTATAATTTTGGATAAAAGATAAAATAAATATATAAATACTGATTGAAAAAAATAAAAAATT
>CACPFY010000019.1 GCA_902633335.1 uncultured Pelagibacteraceae bacterium
CTATTTTCAAAAACAAAAGAAGAAAAGAAACCTAAGAAAAACGGAAAACCTGAAACAGGTATAAATAAAGAGAGCGAAGCTCTTATTTAGTCTAATCTATCGCACTATAAAATTTACAATTTTTAAATTATATTTATTACATGAGTAATTATAAGTGTAATTCTGTAGGTATTATTGGTGCCGGGATACAAGGTGTATGCATAGGATTACAATTAATAAAAAAAGGAATACCTGTCACAATTTTTGACAAAAAAGACCCTGGAAGTATGAGTTCGTATGGGAACGCAGGTCATTTCTCACCTTACGCTGTAGTTCAACTAAACAGACCTGATGTAATTTACGATATTCCTAAAATGCTTTTAAGTTCTTATGGACCTTTAGCCTTGAAGTGGAATTATATTCCTAAAATGATCCCATGGATTTTAAAATATCTAAAATCTTCAACAAAAAAATCAATGATGCATACTACAAAGTATATGCATCAAATTTTAGATCTATCTCTTAATGCTTATGATGAAATTCTAAGTGAGATAGACACAACAAATTTAGTTGAGAGAAAAGGAATTATTTATATTTGGACCAATAAAAATTTGAAAAGCAGAAAGATGGAGATAAAAATTAGAAATGATCTAGGAATAAAACAAAGGCTTTTAAATAAAGAGGAAATTTTAGAATTAGAACCGAATCTCAGTCCAGTATTTGATGCAGGGGTTATTTATGATTATGCTTATCATGCACGGGACCCAAAAGAAATAACAAAAAAACTTTTTGAACTTTTCTTAAAAACAGGCGGAAAATTTAAAAAAGAGGAAGTTATGAGTGTAGAACAAACCAGATATAATCAGACTCAAGTTAAAACGAATTCGGAAAAATTTAACTTTGAAAAAATTGTTTTAGCTTGTGGAGCATTCTCAAAAAAATTTACAGATCAATTGGGAGAAAAAATTCCCTTAGATACTGAAAGAGGGTATCATATACATTACAAAAAAATGGATCACCTTCTAAAAAGGCCTGTAATTTTTCTTGATAGAGGTTTCGGCATGACTCCAATGAATCAAGGTTTAAGAGCAGTTGGTACCGTTGAATTAGGTGGATTTGATAACCCAATATCAAAAAAAAGAATTGATTATATTGATAAGTGTGCAAAAGAGTTGTTACCTCAACTAGGAGATTACCAGGATGAGTGGTTAGGTTTTAGACCAACTCTTCCTGATTTTTTACCTGTTATTGGACCCTCATTAAAAAACAGAAACATCATTTATGCTTTTGGCCATCATCATTTAGGCTGGACATTAGGAGCAATAACTGGAAAAATTGTATCTGGAATAGTTAATGAGGAGAAAACTAATTTAGATTTATCTCCTTATAGTTCTGCAAGATTTAACTAAGGATTTATTTGTCAAAAAATTATTTAGCATATAGCTTATTAGTATTTGCAGCTTTTTGTTGGTCAGGCAATTTTATAGTAGGTAAATTTGCTTATCTATTTGAAGTACCTCCATTAACTTTAAATTTTTTAAGATGGGTTTCTGTTTGGTTTATTTTGATACCTTTCACTTATAAAGAAATCTACAAAAATTTAAATTATATATAAAAAAAAATTGGGTTGTAATAAGCTTTATGGGCGTTATAACAATAAGCACATTTAACTCTGTAGTTTATTTAGCTTTAACTTATACCCAAGTAATAAATGCTGTTTTAGTTCTCGCTGCTATACCAGCGGTAACAATAATTATTTCATCGTTGATGAAAGTAGATAAAACAAATATTTTTCAAGTAGTAGGATTATTATTATCAGTAATAGGAATAAGCGCAATTGTTTCAAATGCTGACCTAAATAAGATCCTATCTTTAAACTTTAATAAAGGGGATATATGGATGTTGGTTTGTGTTCTCTCTTGGTCAATTTATTCAACATTACTTAAGAAACATAGTTTTAAATTTTCTCAATTCACTTTAATACAATTAATGGTTTCAGTTGGAATTATATTTTTAATTCCACAATTTTTTTATGAAAAATCAATTGGTCTAGAAGTAAATTTCAATAAAGCGTTTTTTGTTATTCTTTTTTATGTTGTAATTTTCCCTGCTTTAGCAGCTTATTACTGTTGGCAGAAAGGTGTAGAGATAGTCGGACCAAATCGAGCAACAATGTTTGTTCAATTAATGCCATTACTGAGCGCTATATTAGCAATTATAATATTTAGAGAAAAACTTGAATTATACCACTTCATAGGTGCTTCATTTATTTTGTCAGGTATTTATTTATCAAACAGGAAATTAAAT
>CACPFY010000020.1 GCA_902633335.1 uncultured Pelagibacteraceae bacterium
GTACTTAACAAATCACCTTGGAAAAAAAATGATAGATGCAAGTTCAGGTTTATTTTGTAACCCACTTGGACATGGAAGAAAAGAAATTACTGAGGCAGTGTCGAAACAATTAGATAAATTAGATTATTGTCAACCATTCAATCAAGGCTTCGGAGGATCTTTCGAGTTAGCAACTAGAATAGCAAAAAAAACACCAGAAGGTATTAATAGAATTTTTTACACTATTTGTGGATCTACTGCTGTGGAAACAGCTATAAAAATTGCTATTGCGTATCATAGAGCCAAGGGTGACTCTAAAAGATTTAGATTTGTTGGAAGAGAGAGAGGATATCATGGAATGAATATTGGGGCCACGACGGTCGGAGGCATGATCAATAATGTAAAAACTTTTGCAAGTGTACTTATGCCAGGTGTGCAACATATGAGACATACTCATCTTCCAGAACATAAATTTGTAAAAGGCCAACCCGAAACTGGAGTTGAACTGGCAGAGGATTTAGAAAGAATAGCAATGAATTTTGGTGGGGAAAATATTGCAGCCTGTATTGTAGAACCTATAGCTGGGTCAACGGGAACTTTAGTTCCGCCGAAAGGTTATTTAAAAAGATTAAGGGAAATTTGTAATAAACATGGAATACTTTTAATTTTTGATGAAGTAATAACTGGATGGGGAAGAACAGGCTCAGCATTTGCCGCTCAAGAATGGGGAGTGACACCTGATATAATGACAATGGCAAAAGCAACAACGAACGGAGTTGTGCCAATGGGAGTTGTAGCAGTTAAAGAAGAAATGTACGATACAGTTTTGGATGCCTCAAAAGCTCCTGAGGGGACACCAGAATTATTTCACGGATATACTTATTCAGGAATACCAGTGGCTGTGGCAGCAGCTTTAGCGGTTCAAGATATTTTTGACAAAGAAGATATTTTTAAAAGAGCTAAAGATATGTCTCCTTATTTTCAAGAAGGGCTACATTCTTTAAAAGATCTTAAAGAAGTAGTTAGTATCAGAGGTTATGGTATGATGGGTGGTATAGAAATGAGAATGAAGGACAAACCTGGCAAGTCTGGATTTCAAACATTTAAACACTGTTATGATGCCGGGGTAAATTTTAAAAACACTGGTGATAGTTTAATTATAGCTCCACAATTTATTTGTGAAAAGAAACACATTGACGAAATCATAGACAAACTAAGAACTGGAATTTCAAATTATTCGAAATCTTAAATGATTATCGGCGTTCCAAAAGAGATAAAACTTCAAGAACATAGAATTGGTTTAACTCCAGAAAGCGTAAAAGTTTTAATTGAAAAGGGCCATAAAGTTTTAGTTGAAACTAATGGTGGATATGAAGCAGGATTTACAGATCAAGATTATGAACGAGTTGGAGCATTAATTTACCCGCATGCCAAAGATATCTTTAAAGATGCTGAAATAATAGTAAAAGTCAAAGAACCTCAAATGAGCGAGGTAGAAATGATCAGAGAAGGACAAATAATTTATACCTACTTACATTTAGCAGCTGCAAAAGAACTTACCGAAGGATTAATCAAATCAAAATCAATTTGTATAGCTTATGAAACAGTAACAGACGATAAAGGAAAACTACCATTATTAGCCCCTATGAGTGCTGTTGCTGGACGAATGTCAATTCAAGCAGGAGCACATTCTTTAGAAAAAAATCAACAAGGAAGAGGTTTATTATTAGGCGGGGCACCAGGAGTTGAACCGGCAAATATTGTTATATTAGGTGGTGGTGTTGTTGGAGAAAATGCTGCAATTATAGCAACAGGCATGAAAGGAAAAGTTTATGTAGTTGATAAATCAAAAGAAAGATTAGAGGAATTGCATAGAATGTTTGGAGATAAAATTATACCTACAGACAGCGGTAAAACAGATTTAAAAAAACTTGTCTCTCAGTGTGATTTACTTATTGGTGGTGTTCTTATTCCAGGGGCTGAGGCTCCAAAATTGGTTACTAAAGAAATGATTAAGTCTATGAAAAAAGGATCAGTTGTTGTTGATGTTGCAATAGATCAAGGAGGATGTGTAGAAACTAGCAAGCCCACTACACATGCAAATCCCACATTTATTGTTGATGATGTAGTGCACTATTGCGTAGCTAATATGCCTGGCGGAGTTCCTAGAACATCGACAATGGCTTTGAACAAGGCAACACTACCTTTACTAATTAAAATAGCCAATGAAGGTTACAAAAAAACACTTCTAGAAAA
>CACPFY010000021.1 GCA_902633335.1 uncultured Pelagibacteraceae bacterium
CAATGAGTTCTCTGACCTCTTACTGGAAGCTTTTTTTTGTGTCTACTTCCTCTATAGGTTGCTAAATCGACTAATCTTTTAATATTAACAGATATCTCTCTTCTTAAATCACCCTCTACTTTATGATTTCCATCAATATATTCTCTAATTTTTAATACTTGTTCTTCAGAAAGTTGGTTCACTCTAGTTTTCTCAGAAATATTTAATTTTTTACATATTTCTTTCGACGAATGTAGGCCGATTCCATGTATGTAGGTTAATGCGATACTGACAATTTTATTTTGTGGAATGTTTATTCCTGCTATACGAGCCATATTTTAAAGGGTTTAATTTATAGCGTATTTAATGACGTTATCTATCAATGTCAACCCTATATAGAGGAAATAATATCGCTAATTTCAATACTTATTTGATCTATTGATCTTTCACCGTCCACTACTTTTAATAAATTCAATTTTTTGTAATACTCTATAACAGGTTCTGTTGATTTTTCATAAGTCTGGTATCTTTTTATAGCAACGTTCTCATTATCATCAGGTCTTTTTTCTAAAGCTCTCCTCTCAGAAATTCTTTTTTTAATTGTTTCTAGGCTTACTGATAATTTTAAAACTAGATCTATTTTTTGGTTATATTTATTTAACAAATTATCTAAATTTTTAGCTTGATTTAAATTTCTAGGATAACCATCAAAAATAATTCTATTTTTGTATTTACTATCTGATATTATTTTTTCAATTAAATCAGAAACTATTTCGTCAGAAACTAGTGAGCCAGAATTAATTACAGAAGAAATTTTATTACCTATAGAAGTTTTTTTTAATGTTTCTTTTCTTAAAAACTCGCCTGTTGATAATTGATATAAATTAAATTTTTTTTCTATAAATTTTGATTGAGTGCCTTTGCCAGCTCCAGGTGGTCCAAAAATAACTATATTCATTTAATTATTTCCCGAATTTAGCTTTTTTAATTAGAGACTCGTATTGAGAACTCATAAGTCGAGTTTGAACTTGTGTCACTGTATCCATTGCAACTACAACTACAATTAAAATTGAAGTTCCTCCTAGATAAAATGGGATTGGATATCTTGCTATTAAAAATTCTGGCATTAAGCACACAATTGTTAAGTACATTGCTCCTATTGTTGTCAATCTTGTTAATATAGTTTCAATATATTCTGCAGATCGCTCACCAGGTCTTATTCCAGGTATATAGCCTCCGTATTTTCTCAAATTTTCTGCAGTTTCTTTAGGATTAAATACTATTGAGGTATAAAAAAAAGAAAAGAAAATAATTCCAAATGCATACAGCGCCATATACAAAGGCTGTCCTTGTGTAAAAAGTGATGAAATATTTATAAAAAAGTCAGACTCGGCAAAACCAAAGTTACTTAAAGTAATAGGTAATAAAAGTAAAGCTGATGCAAAAATTGCAGGGATCACTCCTGCTGTATTAATTTTCAAAGGTAAATGTGAGGACTCACCGCCATAAATCTTATTACCCATTTGTCTTTTAGGATAATTAATTAATATCTTTCTAACTGCTCTTTCAAAAAAAACAATAAATAAAACTGTTACAATTACTAAAATAAAAATTCCTACAATCATTACTGCAGATAAAGCTCCAGTTCTTCCAAGTTCAAACGTTGAAGCTAAAGCCCTAGGTATTTCCGCAACTATTCCAGAAAATATAATTAAAGAAATTCCATTTCCAATACCCCTAAGTGTAATTTGCTCACCTAACCACATTAAAAAAGTAGTTCCAGCGACCAGAGATATTGTTGTAGTTATTCTAAAATACATTCCTGGTTCTAAAACTAAATTTCCAGCATTTTCAATTCCAACAGCAACTCCATAACCTTGAAGACCTGCTATCATAACTGTTCCGTATCTAGTAATTTGTGTTATTTTTTTTCTTCCTATTTCACCTTGTTCTTTTAAATTTTTAAAATATTCAGAAGTTCCCGTTAATAATTGAACTATAATTGAAGATGAAATATATGGCATTATACCAAGGGCAAATATTGCCATTCTTGTAACTGCTCCTCCTGAAAACATATTAAACATGCCTAGGAGACCTTTTTGACTCGACGACATTATTTCTTTAAGTGCATCAGGATCTATTCCAGCTAATGGTACGTAAGTACCTAATCTATAAACAATC